>NZ_CP037922.1:1529687-1835625 GCF_004355185.1 Hymenobacter radiodurans | reverse complement strand
CCGACACAGCTCAAACGTGAGGGCACCGGGGCACTTCACGGCGGCCCCATCAACGAAGCTCTCGATATTCACGAGTGCTTGCCGTTGCCCCGCCTGAATAGCTTGCTGCATAGAAGGCGCGCCTTGGGGCTGCACGCCAATGAGCTTGGTATGCGGACTCAGCTGCCGAAAAACGCCCCCCACACCCGAAGCCAGCCCACCACCGCCAATGGGCATAAAAAGATAATCGATAGGCACGGGCGCCGCTTGCAGAATTTCCAGGCCCACGGTGGCCTGACCTTCCACAATGGCGATGTCGTCGAAGGGATGCACGAAGGTGCTACCGCGCTCATCACAGAAGTGCTTGGCAGCCGTAAACGTGTCGTCGAAAGTGTTACCAGTTAGAATTACCTCCACCTGATCTTTGCCGAACAGGCGCACTTTGCTCACCTTCTGAGCCGGCGTATTGGCCGGCATGAAAATATAGCCCTTCAGCCCCAGCAGCTGGCACGCGTAGGCCACGCCCTGGGCGTGGTTGCCGGCGCTGGCGCACACTACGTCGCGGGCGCCCTGCTCCTGCGTCAGCGTGGAAATCTTGTTGTAAGCGCCTCGAATCTTGTAGGAGCGCACCACCTGCAAGTCTTCCCGCTTGAGGTAAATGGTGGCTCCGTAGGCGGCCGATAAGCCAAGATTTTGCTGCAACAGCGTTTCGTAAATCACGCCCTGCAAATTGCGGGCGGCTTGCTCCACGTTTTTCAGCAGTACTGCCGGGGCTGAAGTGACTATCGTTTCGCTATGCATCGGCTTCCTGGGTCTTTTTCAGGGAGCGAAGTTGGCGCACCGTCGCGCCGGTCTGCCACAGCTCCGACTCGCGGACTTCCTTCAATTCCACTTCCAGCTCCTGGCGGTAATTAGGCGTTGAGCCGCGCTGGATAGTGCGCTCCGCTTCTTTGCCCGAGGCTACGCTGTCGTACAGCTCATTGAGCACGGGCAAGGTGGCTTCGCGGAAGCGGCCTTTCCAGTCGAGGGCGCCGCGCTGAGCCGTCACGGAGCAGTTGCTAAACATCCAGTCCATGCCGTTTTCGCCCACCAGCGGCACCAGGCTCTGCGTTAGTTCTTCTACCGTTTCATTGAAGGCTTCCGAAGGCGAGTGCCCGCGCTGCCGCAATACTTGATACTGAGCCTCGATGATTCCAGCCAACGCGCCCATCAGTACGCCCCGTTCCCCGGTCAGATCAGAATAAACTTCCTTCTTGAAATCGGTTTCGAACAGGTAGCCGGATCCTACTCCGATGCCCAATGCTATAGCTTTCTCATACGCTTCGCCCGTTGCATCCTGGTACACGGCAAACGACGAATTTAGCCCCCCACCCTGCAAATACAGCCGCCGCAAGCTTGTGCCGCTCCCTTTGGGCGCTACCAGAATCACGTCCACATCGGTGGGCGGGATGATGTTGGTTTGGTCGTTGAAGGTGATGCCGAAGCCGTGCGAGAAGTAGAGCGTTTTGCCGGGCGTGAGCCGGGCTTTCAGCGTAGGCCACAGCGCAATCTGACCGGCATCCGACAGTAGATTAGCGATGATGGTGCCTCGCTCCGCCGCTTCTTCAATGGAAAACAACGTTTCGCCTTCCACCCAACCATCCTGCAGGGCCTTATCCCAGGAAGGCGAGTCTTGGCGCTGCCCGATGATGACGTTGAAGCCATTGTCGCGCAGGTTTAGCGCCTGACCGGGGCCCTGCACTCCGTACCCAATCACGGCAATTACTTCGTCCTTCAAATAGGCCTGCGCCTTGAACAGCGGATATTCGTCGCGGGTAATTACGGTTTCGTCTACGCCGCCAAAGTTGATGGTTGCCATGTTGTTAGGGTTTGAGTTTTATGGTTTGAAGTTGTTTTTCTGTTGGTTGGGGGGATTTTTTAGCAATAGTATTCGTCATGCTGAGAATTCCGCGCCTGAAGTGGCAACGAAGCATTTCGCCTGCGGTCGTTGCCAGGCTAATTGTCATCCTGAGCTTGCGAAGGACCTTATAGCAGTGGCACGACTCGTTTTGCTGCGAGAAGGTCCTTCGCAAGCTCAGGATGACAGACAAAGTGGGGGCGATAATGCGCTATACTCTGCTCTACATGACGTTATTTCTCACATCGTAAAGACCTTGTCGCGGCTATTGAGAAACTCATTCTCAATGACTTCCGAGCCCGGCTCAGTGCGCTCAAATTCGCGCAGCTTGCGGTTAAAGCCGTCGCTGTGCTTGATGATGGCGATGCGGGCGCTGCGCACAAACTCGATCAGTCCGTAGGACTGTAGCACCTTGATGAGGTTGTCGGTTTCTTCGCGGTGACCCGTGGTTTCGAATACCGTGTAGTCGCGGCGAATCACGACGGCGCGGGCACCGTATTCGCGCAACAGGCGCTCCACAGACGCTTTTTCGGCGATGACGTCAGTGGGCACTTTGTAGAGCGCCATTTCCTGCCAAATCACTTCCTGATTGGTGTTGAAGTACACTTTCAGCACTTCCACTTGCTTCTCAATCTGCTTGGCGATTTTGCGTACCACCTCTTCCGTTTCATGAATCACGATGTTGAAGCGGTGAATCCCATCGATTTCAGAGGGCGAGGTGTTCAGGCTTTCGATGTTGATTTTGCGGCGCGAGAAAATGATGGCAATGCGATTGAGCAAGCCGATCTGATTCTCGGTGTACGCCGTGATGTTGTATTCCTGCCGGTCGATGGGTTGCTCAGTCATAATTTCTGTTTTTCCTATATCCCGCTGTTAGTGAACGTCATGCCGAGCGCAGCGAAGCATCTTGCGTGCTGATGTGAGGTTAGTAATCCCATTAAACACGCGAGATGCTCCGCTCTGCATGACGGCCATTTTGGTAATTGCAGTACCAGGCCGGCCTACCGCAGCCGGATTTCGCTGACGCTGCAGCCTTGCGGCACCATGGGAAAGATGTTGTTCTCCTTAGTTACCATCACTTCCAGCAAGAAAGAGCCGGGATGCTCTAGCATCTCTTGGAGGCTGCTTTGCAGCTCTGCACGCTCCGAAACGCGTTTGCCGCTGATACTGTAGCCACTGGCCACGGTCACGTAATCGGGGCTGGCGATGTTCACGAAGGAGTAGCGCCGGTCGTGGAAAAGCTCCTGCCACTGCCGCACCATGCCCAGAAACTGGTTGTTGAGGATGATGATTTTGACGTCCACGCCGGTCTGCATAATGGTGCCCAGCTCCTGAATCGTCATCTGGATACCACCATCGCCGATGATGGCGACCACCGGGCGGTCGGGGCGACCAAACTTGGCGCCGATAGCGGCAGGCAAAGCAAACCCCATCGTACCCAGTCCGCCGCTGGTGATGTTGCTGCGTGAGTGGTTGAACTTGGCGTAGCGGCAGGCGACCATCTGGTGTTGGCCCACATCGGTCACCACAATGGCATCGCCCCGAGTCAGCTCATTTAACTGCTGAATTACTTCGCCCATGGTCAGCTCATCCGAGGTCGGAAAAAGCTCGTCCTGGATGACGGCGGCGACTTCTTCGGTCTGAAACTGCTCGAACCGCTGCCGCCATTCCGGGTGGCTTTTCGGCTCAATCAGCGCGGTGAGCAAGGGCAGCGTTTCCTTACAATCGCCCCACACGGGCACGGTGGTGGCCACGTTTTTATCAATCTCCGTGGGGTCGATGTCGAGGTGAACTACCTGGGCCTGCTTGGCATATTTGTCGAGGCGACCCGTTACCCGGTCGTCGAAGCGCATACCGATGGCAATGAGTACGTCGCACTCGTTGGTTAGCACATTGGGGCCGTAGTTGCCGTGCATGCCCAGCATGCCCACGTTTAGCGGATGATCGGTGGGCAGCGCGCTGGCGCCCAGAATAGTCCAGGCGGCTGGGATGCCGCTTTTCTCGATAAACGCGCAAAATTCCTGCTCGGCCGCTCCCAAGATTACTCCTTGGCCCCAGAGCACAAAGGGTCGCTTGGCTTGGTTGATGAGCGCAGCAGCCTGAGCCACGTATTCCGGGCGTACAATGGGCGCGGGCCGGTAGCTGCGGATGTGCGTGCAAGGCGTGTACTCCGCAAAACCAAACTGCTGCTGCTGAGCGTTTTTGGTGATATCAATTAATACCGGGCCGGGTCGGCCGCTGCGTGCCACGTAGAAAGCTTTGGCCAGCGCCTCCGGTAGTTGGCTCGCCTCCGTTACCTGATAATTCCACTTGGTAACCGGAGTCGTGATGTTGATAATATCGGTTTCCTGGAAGGCATCGGTACCCAGCAAATGCGCGAATACTTGGCCGGTGATGCACACCAGCGGCGTACTGTCGATCAAAGCATCGGCTAGGCCCGTGACGAGGTTAGTAGCGCCGGGTCCGCTGGTGGCAAACACCACCCCCACTTTGCCGGAAGCGCGTGCATAGCCCTGGGCGGCGTGAATTCCGCCCTGCTCGTGGCGCACCAGCACGTGGTTTAGCTCTTCCTTGAAGTCAAAAAGCGCGTCGTAGATGGGAATAATGGCCCCACCCGGATAGCCAAAAATGGTGTCTACACCTTCCGC
Source organism: Hymenobacter radiodurans (assembly GCF_004355185.1). Lineage (NCBI taxonomy): Bacteria > Pseudomonadati > Bacteroidota > Cytophagia > Cytophagales > Hymenobacteraceae > Hymenobacter > Hymenobacter radiodurans. Next base: position 1,831,101 of record NZ_CP037922.1, on the reverse strand, counting down.
CAGCAGGGCGCGCAACGTCATTTCGGCTCCCGACATGGTCTGGGGGGCTTTTTCCTGCAACAGTTGGACTGGTTCTTCCTTCGTGAACATCGTCTGGCTTATGAATCGGTGATGCACCCTTCACTGGCAGAGCCCACGGTGCGGATATACTTGCGCAGGACGCCCCGGGGGCTTTTTCGGCCGGGGGCGTCCACTGGGCCCGGCGGGCCGCCATTTCCGTTTCTTCCACCAGCACACTGATCGTATTGTTGGCGGCATCCAGCACTACCTGGTCGCCGTTGCGGACCAGCGCGATGGGGCCGCCGTCGTAGGCCTCGGGGCACACATGGCCGATAACGAAGCCGTGCGTACCGCCCGAAAAACGGCCGTCGGTGACCAGCGCTACTTTGTCGCCTAAACCCGCGCCGATGATGGCCGAGGTCGGCTTGAGCATCTCGGGCATCCCGGGCCCTCCTTTTGGTCCCACGTAGCGGATAATCACCACTTGGCCGGCCTCAACTCTCCCCTGGGTTAGTCCTTCGTTCAGCTCCTCTTCCGAATCGAACACGCGGGCCGGACCCACAAACTTGGTCCCCTCCTTACCTGTGATTTTAGCCACCGCGCCTTCCGGCGCCAGGTTCCCGTACAAGATCTGAATGTGGCCGTCGGCCTTAATAGGATTGGAGAAGGGCCGCAGCAAATCCTGCTCTTCGCCTAAGGCAGCGACGCCAGCCAGATTTTCCGCTAGGGTTTTGCCCGTTACAGTTAGTAAGTCGCCGGTCAGTAGTTTCTCATTGAGCAAGGTTTTCATCACGGCTGGCACGCCCCCCAGCGCCGACAGGTCTTCCATCAGGTACTTACCGCTGGGCTTGAGGTCGGCCAGCATGGGCACCCGGTTACTGACTTGCTGAAAATCCCGCAACGTCAGCTTCACGCCCGCCGCGTCGGCAATGGCGATGAGGTGAATAACGGCATTGGTAGAGCCCCCCAGCGCGGTAATCAGCACCATCGCGTTTTCGAAGGCTTCGCGCACCAGAATATCCCGCGGCTTAATGTCTTTTTCCAGCAGGCGCAGCAAGTACTCACCGGTGTGCAGGCATTCCTCCCGCTTGGCCGCACTTACCGCCGGCGCCGACGACGAATACGGCACCGACATGCCCAAGACTTCCGCTGCCGAGGCCATGGTGTTGGCCGTGTACATGCCCCCGCAGGCGCCCGGTCCGGGGCAGGCGTGGTTTATAATGCCCCGGTAATCTTCGTCGGAAATAGCGTTCTGTAGCTTCTTCCCATAGGCCTCAAAACACGAGACGATGTTGAGCTGCTGACCTTTAAAATTGCCCCCCTTAATGGTACCGCCATACACCATGAGCGAAGGCCGATTCAGGCGCGCCATGGCCATGAGCGAGCCGGGCATGTTTTTGTCGCAGCCCACCACGCAGGCCAGCGCATCGTAGTTGTGCGCGGCGGCCATGGCCTCAATGGAATCGGCAATTATCTCCCTCGAAACCAAGGAGTAACGCATGCCCGGCGTGCCGTTGGTAATGCCATCACTCACCCCAATCGTGTTGAATCGCAGACCCACCATGCCGTGCGCGCCCACCCCCTCCTTCACCTGATCGGCTAGGCCGTTCAGGTGCATGTTGCAGGTGTTGCCATCGAAGCCGGTGGAGCAAATACCCACGAACGGCTTGCGCAAATCGGCCTCCGACAGACCAGAGCCAATGAGCATGGCCTGAGAAGCCGGCAGGCTGTCGTCTTGGGTATAAATGCGACTGTAAGGGTTGAGAGCCATGAAAGCGGTTCTAAGCGGGAGTTATGTAGAGGAAAGTGCTGGCGCTAACGCACCAGTCACCAAAGCCTGGTAGCGGCGCGCCAACTGGGCTCCGATAGTATCTGGAAAAGGCGTCTCGAACACGACCTCGTCCACGGAAGACACGCCAATTACCTCGGCGGCGGTACCCGTCATGAAAGCGCCCGTGGCGCCCTGCAACGCGGCGGGCGTGAAGAACTTTTCGTGCACCGTAATGCCCGCCTCCCGGGCCAAATCGATGATGGTGTTGCGGGTGATGCCGCGCAGAATACTTCCGGCCGGCGCGGTAAACAGCTCCCCGTTTTTCTCAAAGAAGAAATTGGCCCCCGGCCCTTCCGCCACGTAGCCGTTCATGTCCAGCAGCAGCGCTTCGTCGTAGCCCCGGCCTTTGGCTTCGGAGCTGGCAATAATAGAGTTGACGTAATGGCCGGATATTTTGGCCTCAATCGGCACCGCTTTCGGATTGGGCCGCTCGTAGGGCGAAATGGTCAGGCGCAGGCTTTGGTCGCCGAGGTATTTGCCCCACTCCCACACGGCCATCAGCAGGTTGCTGCTGCTCGCGCATTTCAGACTCATATTGGGCATAGCAGCGTACACCAGCGGCCGGATGTACGCGTCAGTGAGGTCGTTTTTCTCCAGCAGTTGGTAGCTGATCTGAATCAGTTCCTCCACTGAATACGGCAACGGCATTCCCACGGTATTGCACGAGTACGCCAGCCGTTTGTAGTGCTCGCGCGCTTTAAAAATCTGGGAACCCTGGGGGTGTTATAGGCTCTGATACCTTCAAAAACGGCATATCCGTAGTGCAACGATTGCGCATAGACACTACAGGTAGCTTGATCGGCCTGAACAAACTCACCATCAACAAAAGCGACAGTGTTTTCCTTAAAATACATAGAAGCGGTGAATTTGAGTTAAGTGGTCAGCAGTAAAAAGCCTTCCTGAGCGCGGGGCTTAGAAAGGCTTGTTCTTGAAAAACAGAAGTAGCTCCTTCAGCCCAGCGGCAGCTGAATAATGACCAGAATGACGACCAGGACGGTAAAAAGCATGGCGGCTGGAGCGGTGGTGCTGATGCATGCAGGAAAGTGGAGCCCAACTATGCACGTAAGTTCATTTGAGTTGTCGGTCAGGACGAGCGGCTAGCGGGCAATAAGCAGGTGCTGCTTTCTGTTTAGCTTGCGATGCTACTGTGCACGTTGGTTAAGTGTCGCAGTTTGCTTGAAAGCGAGCACTGCATTGCTGTAAGCTGCACGCAAGTAGCACCGTCGGTTTAGTGGGCTAAAAACAAATTTCAGTTTAACCACTATTTCCAAATGCGACTTTTTAATATATAAACGTCTCTTTTACAGATATTTACTAAACAGCAGAATACAATGCCTAACGAAAGCCTTGACCCGGTTTTTCAGTTAATTAAGTCCTTAACCCGCTCCGAAAAGCGGCACTTTCGACTATTTACCAACCGGCAGGGCTCCAACGAGGGCTTGAAATTTCTACAGCTTTTTGATGCGCTGGATGAGCAGGCGCGCTACGACGAGGAGCGCGTGCTGACGGAAGTGCCGGCCATCAAAAAGGTGCAGCTGGCTAACCTGAAAGCCAACTTGTACAAGCAAATGCTGGCCAGCCTGCGCCTCTACCACTTAGGCCAGAACCTGGATATCCAGTTGCGCGAACAGCTTGATTACGCCCGCGTCCTCTACAATCGCGGTCTGTATCAGCAGAGCCTGAAGATGCTGGAGAAAGTGAAAGTGGCGGCACACCACGCCGAAATGCCCCACATTGCGCTGCTGGCCCTCGACTTCGAGAAGCTCATTGAGTCGCAGTATATCACGCGCAGCTTGCGTGGCAAGGCCGAGAACTTATCGGCGGAGGTACGAGACACGGTGGCCCACCTGACTCAGGAACACGAACTGTCCAACCTGTCGCTGCGCATGTACGGGCTGTATCTGAAAATCGGCCATGCCCGCAACCAGGAAGACTCCGAAAGCATCACCAAGCTTTTTCAGGAGGCCGTAGCCGGGGTTGATTTGACCGCGGGGGGCTTTTTTGAGAAGCTCTACTACTATCAGGCGCAGGTGTGGTACCACACCATCACCCAGAACTTTCGCGCCTGCTACCGCTACGCGCAAAAGTGGGTCGATCTGTTTGCTGAGTATCCGGGCCAGCAGGAGCAGCAGTTTATGCTCTACCTGAAGGGCCTGCACAACCTACTGATTTCGCTCTTCAACCTGCAGTATTACAGCAAGTTCAGCGAGGTACTCCATAACCTGGAGGCGCTGGCCAACGACCCCGACCGACGCCCGAGCCCCAACACGGATATGCTGCTGTTCCTGTACGTGTACACCAACCGCATCAATGCCTACTTCATGCGCGGGCGCTTCACCGAGGGCCTCACCATCATCCCCGAGCTACTCGACAACCTCAGTCACTTTCGCCAGCAGCTCGACCCGCACCGACGGCTGGTGTTTTACTACAAAATTGCCAGCCTGTATTTCGGTAGCGGCAACCACGATAAGGCCATCGATTACCTAACCAAAGTCATTCAGTACAAGGACGTAAGCTTACGCGAAGACATTCAGTGCTTTGCCCGTATCCTCAACCTGATTGCCCACTACGAGGCCGGCCGCGATGAGGATCTGGAGTATCAAATCAAGTCGGTGTATCGGTTTTTGGGTAAGATGAACGAGCAGCAGCAGATGCAGGTGGCCATTTTCCAGTTTCTGCGCAATCTCGGCGACGTGGCCCCTTCTCAGTTGAGGGAGGCGTTTGTGCAGCTCAAGGAGCAGCTTATTCGCATTGCCGCGAACCCTTTTGAACGACGCCCATTTCTCTACCTCGACATTATTTCCTGGCTGGAAAGTAAGATTGAAAACGTGCCCGTGCAGGAGATTATTCAGCGTAAGTTTCTACTGTTGAAATAACTATTGCCCAGCCATCAGATAGCAGTTTTGGTAGTATCAACAAAAAAGCCCCCCACGCTCTCGTGGGGGCTTTTCTTTCATATAAGCTAATTAGATGGCGTATAGCACTTTACTGGTCTTTACTATTGCACCAATAGTTTCTGTGTCCTTATATTTTTATCACTTTTCACAGTGGCTACATACAATCCTTTACGTAAAGTGTGAACAGCAATCTTATTTGTTTTACCAATCAAAGAAGATTTCAAAACTACTTTACCATTCAAATCCTGAATAATTAATTCAGAAGGCATTGAATCAAAAGTAACTGTCAGATAGTCGCTAGCGGGGTTAGGATAAATTTGAAAAACGGCATCCGCCTCTTTCGTAGAAGTACTTAAAACGACATCCGAAGAAACCAGCACATTCCCAAAAGCTACATCCAGATATTCTAACCTATTTTTCAACCAAGTATTAATATAGGTTAGTTGCGCTTCGTTTTGCTCAAATGCATTCCATGTAATTCGCTCACGCTCGTACACGTTATTATTTAAGAGATAATCGTAATCTCTCCTAAACTTAGACATGATAAATTCTTCAGTAATTACGGTTGCTCTTAGCTCAGCCCAGCGGCGATTTAGGGCAAATCGGAAGCCATTAACTGAGCGGTCTTGCATCAAACGATCATAAAACCCATTTGACAGAATATCATTTGTAACATTTATATCCCACCCTTGCCAATCAGTACCAAATACCCCGTCAAGATCCCACGGAACATAATAATATGGATCGTCAGTTTTATATTTAGCGATATAAATATTCTTACCAGTATTATCCGCAGCTCTGGATAAATTTAGAAAAATAAAATAATCGACCGCATTATTAAAACTAAACTTTTTCTGGTAGTCACGATAAAATTCCTCGCTTGGGCTATTCTTTACAAAATCTACGAAAGCGTAAATCTTAGACCAATCTGTTTCTTCTTCAGGGTGCTTATACTCAAATCCGCCCCAGAGCAAGTTTTTGTTGTCGAAGGGTGGCAAAGCAGTGAAGGTTACGGCTCCACCCCAGTTATCGCCCTTATATAACTCGCCCTTTATGCCATTGCTGTATTTTTTCAGCTTTAATTGCTTGCGGTCTACCCGTTCACTTAATGCATATACCCCTTTATATTCCTTATTCACGAAAAGCTCTACATAGACCATTTCTATGCCGTTCTTCGCTTCAGGCTCTTTGTCTTTATAATATATCTGATGAATATTCTGCCATAATTCATTTGATATCTTGCTTCTTATTCGCAATGGCTCATTATACATAGCCTGCAAATTCCATTTATTATCCGTGCGCATTTGCAACAGACGCACGTCACGATCTTCAGCAGTTATAGTATCAGTCAGGAAACCTATTTCGTATGATTTCTTTGGAAATGTTTGCGAAAATGCTCCTCTGATTTCAATATCTATTGCCGATTCAGTAACCACGCCTGTTTGCTCTGACATAGAGAAGCCAGCATAAACACTTGGGCTGTCTACTATTTCCTTCTTAGCGCCAATTTCAATTACAGGAAGCTGAGTAAAATACAGGCTATAAACTTGCTCCTCAAATTTTACCCGATAAGAGCTGTTCGTACTTAAAGATGCAATTGGCTCTATAAAACTGTATTTTTTATCAAGAACAATTTCATTAATATTTCCTTCTCCATTCGTATTAATATCTCTGATATTCTGATTGACAAGTATGAGATCTTTTTTTTCGTCAACGTGGTAGAACTTCGCAGGAACCGTGAGACTAACACTTGCTAAAGTATCTATAGTGGCAACTGCTATAAGAATAAATATACTAGTCAGGCTCTTCGTGGTAAAGCGTTTTTGCATAATCAGCTTGTGTTAAGTTCGGAAAGGGTAACGTAGGAGTATGGTTATATAACTGAACCCAGCTATTAAAAAGCATGCCAGAAAGCTGTTTAATATAATTAAAATAAGAAATCGATAGTAGTTAGGTAAGTCATTGTATTTCAAGTATATGCATAGCTTGATATTCAAATTGTCTCTTCGTGCAGCCCAATTCGTAGTTGACATTTGGTATTAAGAGCTTCACGATCAACTGTTGGTTGCATGCCGCATTTATACTGCTGGCTGCCCAAAATGCTACTATACATAGGCTTGGGCTCAATCTCTCAGGGCACAAAAAAGCAGCATGCTAACTGAGGCTATATCTAACCCCATTTAGGCATGCTGCTAACAAGCAATGTATTAGTATGCTACGGCGCGGGTTACAAGAGAGAAGTCGCTACCAAGTAACTGTACATAGTAGACCCCAGCGGGTAAAGCAGCGTCACGCTGCCACGTGAGCCGGTGCCGACCAGCTTTTACTACGCCTTGCTGTAAAGTAGTTACCTCCTGACCAAGCGTATTCAAGATTCGCACCTTCACTTCAGCAGTATTGGGCAGCGAAAATTCAATCTGGGTGGCATCCTGAAAAGGATTGGGGCTAACCGGACATAACGCAGGCACTGTGATGGGGGCCGGCCGTAATACATAGGTATCCTTGAGTTCGTGGCGCCGGGTAAAAAATTGAAACACAAGGCTATCCGGCGTGGCATTCAGGAGCATCGCCCCGTAGTTGGCAGCATAAACCGCCTGGCTTTGGGGTAAGGGCTGCTTATTAATGGCATTTACACTACGCCCACCCAAACCATTCACAAAATATGGCAACCCGTCCACCATCAAACGCTCATAGTGGTGGTCGTGGCCGGCCAATACCGCTGAGGCGCCCCACTCGCGGTAGGACCATTGCATAACTTGGGTGCTACCATGGTGGCCCGACGACGAGTATGGCGCATGATGCAGATACACTATTTTCCAGCGCGCTGAAGAAGCAGCCAACCGCTTTTTTAGCCATTGGGCCTGCACCGAGTTAGCATCTATGCCATCAGGTTCGGCAGGGTCACTATTGATGGCAAAAAGGTGCACATCGCCGCGCACAAAATCATAGTAGCGACCATTGCCGGGCAACGTAAAATAGTCTCGGTAGGGCTCGCCATTCGAAGTGTAATAGTCGTGGTTGCCCAGCGAGGGGAAAAACCGATTGGTTGAGGCACTGGGACCGTAGCGCCCTTTGTACTTATGAATATACGCGTGATAATACTGGCCAATGTTCTGATCGATGGTAGCCGAGTCGCCCAGCTCGTAGTTATTGTCGCCCAGCGTAATTATGAACTCCGGATCCCAACTTTTTACTAAATCCGCTACTTCCTTCTCAGCCCGTCCGGCATACCCATAATCGCCGATGGCCGCAAATCGTTGCCCATAACTACGCTGAGCCAGCACACAGAGGCAACAAACGAGTAGAACGCGGCGCAAAACCTCAAGAAAACGAAATGACATGAAGCTGGTATGATGTATAGTGAGGTACACGTCTGCAAAAGTACCTTCAGGTATTGAAACTAGTTTCCAGCTCTTCTATCGATCCCGCCGCATAAAATTAATTCAATTTTCTTGCCACGGTCGAGCTCAAAACACGAAAAGATAAGTTTTAGACTCTCCCGTCACATCTACGACAGGCTTAGCGCACGTCACGGCGGTGAAGGCGTTGGGGGCCAATTACTGCCGCCAGATCTGCTAAATCGTAGTAGCGCAATACCTGGGGTAGCACCAAGGAGTACCAATCCTTTCGCGTAGGCTGCGTAAGAATTTCGTGGAATGAACTGGGTAAATCACTTATTTCTAATCGGGTAATTTGAGGCGAGAGCACGGCCGCGTGTAGTGCTACTGGCGCAGCCCGCCCGTTAGCATATACCTCAATGGGCAAGGCATTGAAACGGTTATCCTGCCGGATAAAGCTTAGCACCGAGAACACATCCTCAACGCGCTGCCCCAGCAATGGCCGCCCCAAGTGCAGCGCCAGCAATGCCGGGCGGTATTCGCGGTTGTAATACTTAGGGTCGTTGAACGCCGCCGGATCGGTAGTTTCGCCGAAGCCACGCAGATCTACGAGCAGCACGGCAGCCCGCTCTTGCAGATATTGGGCAACCAGATTGGCGCTATCAGCAAGTGTAGCCTTGCCTTTGTCGGGTAGCCAGATGATGACCTTGCTGGGGGGCAAATTATTGGGTGGCATAGCCAGCAAAGCGGGTAAAGGCGGCTGTCCGGCGCGGCGCAGCAACAGCTTACGCATAGGGATACCTTTGGCCTGCACGCTGCCTTCGTCGGAAGCCTCAACAGGAGGTACGATGACCGTAGCTTCGGGCAAGGCCAATACGTGTCGGATAGCAGCCGTGAGGCTAGCATAAGTAAGGGGCTGGCGCCGAGAAGCCAGTTCCTGCGCCTGACCCAGATACTGCTCCGACAGGGTGCTCTCTTTTGGGAAGGCTGTGTTTACCTGGCCCGTCGCGGTGCAGTTCAGCTGCTCAGCCGACAGGGTAGCCAAGTCGTTTTCCGGCACCAGTTGACCATCATCGCGTAGCCAGCGCCGAAACCACGCAACAGCGACCTCCCGCTTCGGCTTAGAAATTCCATGTCCGTCGTCGTAGGTAAACAGGTTGACTCGACTCGGTTTTTCCAGCTCAGTATATACTTGCTTTAGCTCGTGATACGTAGCTTGGATACTGGCATAATCAATGAAATCATAGCGACCAGCTAGTAGCAGCAAGGGCTTGGGCGCGAACATGATAGGCCACTCAGCTATATCGAGGCCAGCTTGGCCGGCGCCGGGAATCTGTACGCAGCCATCGGCGGGGCCGGTAAGCTCCAGATTTCTCTCGCCGCTGGCTACGTAGCTGCACAGCGCAGCCACCTTCACCCGCGGATCATATCCAATGAAATAGGCAGTTTGCGTAGCGCCCCCCGAGTTGCCGATGCAGCCGATACGGTCGGGGTCGACCTCGCGGCGGGTGAGCAGGTAATCGAGGCCGCGCACATTATCCCACAGTTGAGCAGCGGGTACGCTCGTACCTACCAAGGCCGCGCCACCATTGAGCAGAGTGTGCTCAGTGGTGCCACCGCGGGTAAGCGGCTTGCCGGTGGCATCGGTAAGTTGGTATCGCTCACCCTGAGAAATCGGGTCGATGACCAGCACCACGAAGCCATTTTGAGCAAAGAGTATGGCTGTTTTCTGGTACGACTCGGTGGCTTTGGCGGTGGCTTCGTGGCCACAAAAAAGCAGTACGGCGGGCCACTTGCCTTTGCCTTTGGGCACATATAAGTTGGCCGTAACGTGGTGGCGGGGTGTGCTTTCGTAAATAATTTTCTCCACCAGGTAGCCGTCACGCTCAATTTTGCCCCCCACATGTGCTTTGAGCGGTGTACGGGTCGGCAGTGGACCTAAGAGGCGGCGGTAGCGTGCCCGAACAGTATCCTGATACGCCTGCATGGCCGCGCCCGACTTCAATGCAGCTGCAAAAGCGGCCCGGCGCTGATTGGATTGCTGATGAAGCTGCTGAACCAAATAGGTATTGAGCGTAGTGGGAGCCTTCCAGTCAATCACGTTGTAAGGCACCTGGGCGCGAGCGGCCCCGTTGAGCAGCCATCCGCACAGCACGGAAAGCAGCAAAATCCTCCCGAAGGATAGTCGATTACATTGATTGGCCACTCTTAAAGTTACCGAAAGCCAACCATTAAATAGTAAGAAAAAAGACCCGAAAACCGTCGCTTTCAAGCCTTCAAGAAAAGGGAATAATCTTCTAAAATAACAGCCGAAAAATACTGCCTGCTTCCTCCACCGATTGCACCTGAATGCTGCCCTTGTGCAAGTGCATGATCTGCTTGGCCAAACTCAGCCCAATCCCCGAACCGCTTTTGTGAGTAGTGAAAAACGGGATGAAAATACTGTCCAGCAAGTCGGCGGGAATACCGGTGCCGTTATCAATCACCTCCAGAACAACGCGCTCTTTCTCATCGGTATACGCCACGAGTTGGATTTGAGGCTGAGCGCGCTCCTTCACGGCGTGGGCAGCATTAAGCACTAAGTTGATGAGCACTTGCTCCATCAAATGACTATCGGCTTGCAAGAGCAAGTCTTGCGGCTTCACCGATAGCACCAATTCGATCTTCTCTTCAGCTAGCGAACGCGCCAGCAGGGCCTGCACACTACTAAAAAGCTCCTGCACATAAATGGTGGTCAGAAGTGGGGTGGTAATCTTGCTGAAATTGCGGTAGACCTGGGCAAAATTCAACAGGCCCTCGCTGCGGTGCTGAATGATGCCGATTCCCTCTTCTATATCATCCAGCAAGTCTAAGTCGTGCAGATAAGGGTCTGAGCCTTTGGCTTTCTCGAGCTGCACGTGGCGGCGCAAGGTATCCGCCAGAGAAGCAATGGGCGCCACCGAATTCATGATTTCGTGGGTCATCACGCGAAGCAGTTTCTGCCACGCCTCGGTTTCGGTTTCGTCGAGGGCATGACTGACATTCTTGAAGGCAATAAGCGTGAATTCGCGGCCGTGGAGCCTGAAAGACGTGGCCGATAATAATAGCTGGAGCGTTTTCTGGCCGACCGTCAATTTCACCACTACGGGGCTACCGGGGGCCAACTGCGTGATGGCGTGATAAAGATCCTCATGGCGCTTTTGGAGAGCCTGAATAGTGCGCAGATAGGGCAGTTCCAGTGTCTGCTTAAACGACTCATTCATCCATTCCACGTGGCCTTCATCGTCGTAGGATATAATGCCAGTATCAATCAGTTCTAGTACCGTTTGTAGGTACGTAAACTGAGCTTCCTTCTCGGCACTTAGCTGCCGAAAAGTGGTATTGAGTTGATTGAAGGCCGAATACAATTGCCTCAAGGCTGGGTTGGCGTGCGCTTCATTGAAGTGTTGTGAAAAGTCGCGGTACCGCACGGCCAGCAGGAAATTAGCCAACTCCTTGTTGCTGCGCGTCACGTAGCGGGTCAACTCTAGCACTAGCACAACTACCAGCAAGCCGGCAAAAACTACCGGCGCATAAGTGCCCCGGTGCCCGTAATGCACCGCTGCGTACAGCAAAACCAGGATGCCCAGCAGCCGGAAGAAAATACCGATTTCGAGCCGTTTAAAGGTCATGCTTTTCCAGACGGCGGTAGAGGGCGGTGCGGGTAAGGCCGAGCTCTTTGGCCGCCTTGGTAATGTTTCCATTGTGGCGCTCAATTACCCGCAGAATCGTGTTCTTCTCAATCTCATTCAGCTGCAACGGGCCATCGGCGAAATCCGGCAGAAATTGCCCCCCAGCGGTTCGTGGCGTTTCCATCGCGGAGAAGCTAAAGTCTTGAGGGCGTAGCACCTGCCCTTCGGCTAATATGACGGCGCGCTCCACAGCGTGTTGCAGTTCGCGAATGTTGCCGGGCCAACGATGCTGCTGAAGTTTCTTGAGCGTAGCCGGCTCAAATTCGGGGCGAGGCTTGTGGTTGCGCGCCGCATACAAGCCCGCAAAATGCTGGGCCAGCATGAGTATATCGTCGCCGCGGTCACGCAGGGGGGCAAGGTTATTTCGACCGTGTTGATACGGTAAATCAAGTCTTTCCGAAACTGATTCTTGGCGGCCAGCTCATAAATTGGCACGTTGGTGGCCGATATGAGCCGTATGTCGATAGGCACGGGCGTATTGCTGCCCAGCGGAATCACCTGCCGATTTTGCAGAGCGGTCAGCAGCTTGGCCTGCTGGGGCAGCGAGATATTGCCGATTTCGTCCAGAAATAATGTGCCCGTAGAAGCCGCGGCGAACCGCCCTACCCTATCGTCTTTGGCATCGGTGAACGAGCCTTTTTTGTGACCAAAAAGCTCACTTTCAAAAATGCCTTCGCTCATAGCCGCCAGATCGGCGGTGATAAAGGGCTTACTAGCGCGAAACGAGCGCTGATGTAGCGCCTTGGCAGCTAGTTCTTTACCAGTGCCATTTTCACCTAATAGCAGCACGTTGGCCTCCGTGGGCGCCACTTTCTCGATAGTGTGAAATAGCTCCTGCATGGGCTCCGAGTTGCCCAGCATAGTTATGTCGGCGAAGGAGCCGGGACGCTTGGGCGCTTGGGGCAGCGAACTGGTCTTGGTGGCTTTGTGCCGCAGGGTAGCGTGCAGAGTCTCCAGGAATTTCTCGTTGTGCCAGGGCTTCACAATGAAATCGGTGGCGCCGGCTTTCAAGGAGCGTACGGCCGTGCTGATTTCGCCGTGGGCGGTGATCATAATTACGGTGGCGTCCTTATCGCGCTCCAGGATGCGGCTCAGCCAATACAAGCCTTCGTTTCCGGTACCCACATTGCTTTTGAAGTTCATGTCTAGGAAGATGACATCGAACGACTGACGGCTCAGCACGGAAAGCAGGTTTTCCGGATTCCGTTCCGTCACTACTTCCTGCACCTCAGTTTTGAGCAGCAGCTTAACCGCGAACAGTACATCACGGTCGTCATCTACTACCAGAACGCGCGCCTTATTGGAAGCCATGGAAACTACTACAATAGAAGATGAAAGAACCGGCCTACCGATTCAGAATGCTAAGTACCCAATTGCCTACCATAAACTATACTAAATAATAAAATCTCCTTTTCTAGCCTGCTAAGCGCGTTTTTGTTGGCCATGCCTGCCAAGTTGTATCACTACCGCACACTTGGTTGTATCGAAAGCGAACAGTTCAAGAGGTTACAGGAGAAATGTGTTATACAACTATTTTATAATCAACAACTTAATTAGCTGGCATTATCCTTACTAGTACAGACAACAACGCCTTTACCGAGGCATTCTAAAGCATTTAAACAGTCGCATGGACGTTCCAATTCAAAAGAAAACCTGGACACTTCGCAAGCTGCTGCTTTCCGGCGGAATTGTGGTGGTGCTGGCGTTACTGGCGGCGAGCTACTTCTCCACGACGGGCTCCAGCAAGCTCAACGTCGATCCGGAGCGCATCACCATCAGTGAAGTGACTCGGGGGGCTTTTCAGGAGTTTATTCCGATTGACGGCACCGTGATGCCCATCAAAACCATCTATCTGGACGCCACCGAAGGCGGCACCGTGAAGCGGGTACTAGTGGAAGATGGGGCGACGCTCACGCCCGGCCAGCCGATTTTGGAGCTTACCAACACGGACTTGCAGCTGGAAATGGTGAACCGCGAAACAGCCGTGTTTGACCTAATGAATAACCTGCAGAACACGCGCAACCTGATGCAGCAAAACCGCATTCAGCAGCTCAATCAGTTCGCGGATATTGAGTTTCGGCTCAAGGAAGCCAAGCGGATTTATGAGCTGAATAAGTCGCTGTACGAGCAGAAGGTTATATCGCGCCAAGAGTTTACGGAGAGCCAGAATAACTACCAATATCAGGTGCGCAAGCGGCAGCTAACTAACCAAACTTTGCAGCAGGATTCGGTGGCTATGCGCCAGCAAGTCAATCAGATGCAGGAGTCGGTGGGGCGCATGCAAAGCAACCTTGCGCTCATGCACAAGAAGATGGATGACTTGACTATCAAAGCGCCCGTAGCGGGTCGTATTACGTCACTGAACGCGGAAGTGGGCGAATCGATTGCGCCGGGGCAGCGCATTGGGCAGTTGGATATGCTCAACGGCTTGAAAGTGCGCGCTAACATCGACGAGTATTATATCTCGCGCATTTTTCCGGGTCAGAAAGGCGAGTTTATGCACGACGGTAAACGCTATGAGCTCAGCGTCAAAAAGATATTTACGCAGGTAAATAAAGGTCTGCAGGTAGATCTGGAATTCGTGGGAAATGCCCCCCAGAGCATTCGTCGCGGCCAGACGCTGCAGGTGCGGTTATCCCTGAGCGACCAAACCCAGGCGGTGCGCGTAGCCAAGGGTGGATTCAACCAGAAAACCGGCGGCAACTGGATTTTCAAAGTCAATGAGGACGGCACCAAAGCCTACCGAACCGACATCCGCCTGGGGCGCCAAAACCCGGACTATTTCGAAGTACTCGAAGGCCTAAAGCCCGGCGATAAAGTAGTGACTTCCAGCTATGAAGGCTACGAGGACATGGGCGAGTTGGTACTCAAAGACAAGGAGGAATAAAAGCCCCCAGCAGCGCACAAGCATAGAAAAACAACGTCAAAGCAACAAGCATAAACCAGCTCAACCCCCAGCCTTATGATTCAGATTGAAAACCTCGAAAAAGTGTACCGCACGGAGGAAGTTGAAACCAAAGCGCTCAACAAAGTTTCCCTCGTGGTGAACGAGGGGGAGTTTGTGGCCATCATGGGGCCGTCGGGGTGCGGAAAGTCTACTTTACTCAATATCATCGGGTTGCTGGATGAGCCCGACGGTGGCAGCATTAAGTTCGCCGGGACGGAAATAGCCCATTACAACGAGCGGAAGCGGGCTGATCTGCGCAAGCGTAACCTGGGGTTTGTCTTCCAGAGCTTCAACCTGATTGAGGAGCTCACGGTGCTGGAAAACGTAGAATTGCCGCTGATTTATCTGGGTGTGGGCGCGGCGGAGCGTAAGGAGAAAGTGGAAAAGGTGCTGGAGAAAATGCAGATCATGCACCGCCGTAACCACTTTCCGCAGCAGCTCTCGGGTGGTCAGCAGCAGCGCGTGGCAGTGGCCCGAGCCGTCATAAATGCCCCCGCCTGATTCTGGCCGACGAGCCGACGGGTAACCTCGATTCGAGCAACGGCAACGAGGTAATGGAGCTGCTCACGGAGCTCAATGAGGCCGGTACTACCATCATCATGGTGACCCACTCCGAACACGATGCCCGCTACGCCCACCGCGTCATTCGGCTGCTCGATGGCGAAGTAGTGATGGAGAATGTGCACAAGCAGTTTACCACCTGATATACAAGTCCTTCAAGGTAGCATTCTGACAATATTCATCCTTACTACTCGGCGGCATGATTTGGCATTCTCTACTTCTCATTTACCGCAACTTTCAGCGGTTCAAAACCACCTTTTTGATCAACCTGATTGGCTTATCAACGGGGTTGGCGTGTGCCTTAGCAGTGTATCTGTGGGCAAATGATGAAATGAGTTTTGACAAATATCATGAGAATGACAGCCGGCTTTTCCGAGTGATGGAAAACCAGCGCACCAATCAGGGAATAAATACCAGTTGGGGCACTCATCCGCTCCTGGCTGAGTCACTGATGGACGAGATGCCGGAAATTGAGTATGCCGCCGCCGTTACGCCACCCAGCTTCTTCCCCAAGTTCACACTGGTGAGCAAAGACAAGAATATTCAAGCCGACGGGAAATACGCCGCCAAAGACTTCTTCAACATTTTCACTTATCCGCTTATTCAAGGCAACGCCAACCAGGTACTAGCAGACAAGAGCGCCATTGTTCTTTCCGAGGCTACTGCTACTGCCTTGTTCGGAAGCCCCAAAAATGCCGTCGGAAAGTCAGTTGAATGGCAATTGGCAGATCTTAAGCAAACCTGCATTGTCTCGGGGGTGTTCGACCCTATTCCGGCTAATTCTTCCGAGCAATTTGATTTCGTGCTGACCTTCGACTCCTTCAAGGATATCATGAAGATGGGGCAGCAGATAACGTGGGAAGATATGGGTCCTTTTCATACCTACATCGTGCTGCAGCAAGGCGCTAACGCAGCCAACTTTGAAAGCAAGATTGCAGGGCTGCTGGAGCACAAAAGCGCTAAGAATAAGAATCGCACGCTGTTTATAGAGCCTTACTCTGCTAAGTACCTGTACGGTGAATATGAAAATGGCGTCCGGGCGGGCGGACGCATTGAGTACGTGAAGATGTTTTCTGGAATTGCCCTTTTCGTGCTGCTTATTGCCTGCATCAATTTCATGAACCTCACTACTGCCAAGGCCACGCGCCGAGTAAAGGAAATTGGGGTGAGAAAAACATTGGGAGCCACTCGGCTTACGTTGGTCATACACTTCCTAGCCGAGTCCGTGCTGATGGCCTTTCTGGCCTTGTTTGTGGCCGTTACGATAGTACAGATCGTACTCCCGCAGTTCAATGAAATAACGGGCAAGCAGTTGGCCCTTGAACTGAAGCCCAACATCATCGGCGCCTTTCTGGGAATCACTTTTTTGACGGGATTGCTGGCGGGCAGCTATCCAGCTTTTTACTTATCAGGGTTTAAGCCGGCTGCGGTATTCAGAGGTACGCTCATTAGCTCCATAGCCGACTTATGGACACGCAAGGCCTTGGTGGTGTTCCAGTTTGCGCTGTCGGTGCTCTTCATCGTTTGCGTGTTGGTAGTACATCAGCAGATAGCTTATGTGCAGAATAAAAGCCTTGGCTATGATAAGAGCAATATCATTTCTTTCGAAACGGCGGGAAAATCTGCTCAGCAACCCGCTGCATTTCTTGCCGAGATAAAGCGGATACCAGGAGTGGCAAATGCTTCGGGTATGTGGGGCTTCTTCGTGAGAGTAGGCCCCAGCGAGTCGGGGGGTCCACAACTGGAGTGGGAGGGCAGAAAAATATCCGTGAACAACCTAGCCGTGAATTATGACATGCTGGAAACGCTAGGTATCCAGATCAAGGCAGGCCGTAGCTTTTCCCGGCAGTTTCGCTCCGACAGCACCAAGATTATTGTCAATGAAGCGTTGGTAGCCAGTTTGGGTATGCAAGATCCAGTGGGCAAAGTCCTGGGCAAGGCGCAGATTGTGGGCGTTGTGAAAGACTTTCACTACGAGTCGCTCCACGAAAAAGTAGAGCCATTCATCTTCCGTTTGGAGCCGCAGGCGGCTGGCACTGTACTAATTAAACTCACTCCCGGCCGCGAGCAGGAAACTATCAAAGCTATTCAGCAATTCTACGAGCAATTTAACCCTGGGCTTACCTTCGATTATCAATTTCTAGATGCCGCTTACCAAGCGCAATATGCTTCTGAGAGGCGCGTGGCGGTGCTCTCCCGCTACTTCGCTGGGCTGGCTATTGTTATCTCCTGCTTTGGTCTGTTGGGCTTAACGGCTTTCGCGGCAGAAAAGAGGCGCAAGGAAATTGGTATGCGCAAGGTGTTAGGGGCCAGCGAATTGAGCATAGTATATCTGCTATCAAGCGACCTTACAAAACTAGTAGTTGTGGCTATTGGTGTAGCTCTACCTATCAGCTACCTAGTAGTAAGTCAGTGGCTTAACAGCTTCGAGTACCGGATAGAGCTAGAGTTCTGGTATTTCCTAGGAGCTGGATTGCTGGCCTTGCTGGTTGCCTGGCTCACTGTTGGGACGCAAGCTGTACGCGCGGCTAGAGTGAACCCGGTCCTCTGCCTACGCGACGAATAATAAGGGCGCAGTGCACTCCATCTGCTTTTGAAGTAGCTACTCGACCGGATTACCGTTCGGTGTCCGCTACGGCTAAAAACCACCCTTTGCTGTTGAATTCAATCGGGTCTTTTAGGTCCCGCTACACCTTCACCACTTCTTGCCATGCTTAAGAATTACTTAAACGTTGCTTACCGCAACCTTATCCGGCACAAGGGCTTTTCGTTTCTCAATATCGCTGGCTTGGCCCTGGGCGTCACGGCTTGCCTGCTGATTGGCTTGTTCGTGTACGACGAACTGCAATATGACAAGTTCGTGCCCAACGGCGACCGGATTTATCGGGTCTATACCCAGCAGACGGGAGCCCAAGCGCCCGACAGGCACAGCTCCGTGTCGCCTATGTTTGCTACTGTCCTAAAGCAGGAGTTTCCGGAGGTGGAGCAAACCATGCGCATCCTAATGACGGGCACTAGCCTCAACCTATTGGAAGTCGGCGAGAAGAAGATCTACATAGAAAACGGGCTCTTTGCGGACTCCACTTTTTTTGGGGTTTTTCAGTTGCCCTTCAAATATGGTTCGGCCGCCCATGCCTTGGATGCGCCCACATCGGTGGTGTTGGCTGAGGATGTGGCTTTACGCTTTTTTGGGAATGTAAATCCGGTTGGTAAAGAGCTTAAAATTAGCAAATCGACTTTTTTGGTAACCGGCGTGCTGGAAAATAGTCTGTCCAAGTTCCATTTAAAGATTAACTATATCGTCCCGCTGGCGGCAGCGCAACTGCCTAAGAAGCGCATGGGAAACTGGGGCTGGCAGCAGTTTTATACTTACGTTAAGCTGAAGCCCGGCGCCGATGCAAACCAAACGCAAGCGAAGCTGCAAAACTACCTCGTGCAGAAGGTGCAGCCCACGCTCAGCGAAGAGGATCGGCTAACGTCTGTGCCCTACTTGCAGCCTTTATTCGAGGCGCACCTATATTCTTCGAGCTTCAAATACGATCCGGGGGTGAAAGGCAACATCACCTATGTGAAAGCCCTGAGCATCATCGCCGCATTCATTCTTCTGATCGCCGGCTTCAACTTTGTGAACTTGGCCACGGCCAAGTCTATGCAAAGAGCCAAGGAAGTAGGCATCCGCAAAACAATTGGAGCCAGTCAGCAGCAGCTGATGCTCCAGTTTCTGACCGAAACCGTGCTCCTCACGCTGGTGAGCGTGGTGCTGGCTACGGTGCTCACGGCGCTGTTGCTACCTCCACTGAACACCTTTACGGATAAAAGCATGACGTTTAACTTGCTCAGTAATCCTGCGCTGCTGGGCCTACTGGTGTTATTGACTGTGGTGGTAGGACTGGTAGCGGGCTTTTATCCGGCGCTAGTGTTGTCTAGCTTTCAGCCGGTGAAGGTGCTGAAAAGCGCAGTGGTTACAGAGGGCATCTTTGGCCGGGTGCAGTGGCTGCGTCACGGGCTGATTGTGGTCCAATTCGCCTTGTCGGTATTTCTGATTATCTGCGCCTTGGTGGTATTCAAGCAGGTGTCGTACCTACACAATAAGGACCTGGGCTTCAACCGTGATCAAATCATGTTCTTTCCCATGCGCGGCGAGAACATGAGCAAGCAGTACGAAACCTTCAAAAACGAACTGCAGCAAGTACCCGGCGTGGTGTCAACCAGCATCGGCTACGGCTTCCCCGGCGACCAGGTGGCTGGTGATGGTCTCATCGTGCCCACCAACGGCGAGATGAAAGAACATTCGGCCACGCAGCTGATGGTGGACTACGATTACATTAAAACCCTGGGGCTGCAACTGGTCACGGGCCGCGATTTTTCTAAAGAGCTGAGCGACGACAAGGATCACGCCTTCATTATCAACGAAACGGCGGTGAAAGAATTCGGCTTTGGCACCCCACAGCAGGCTATCGGCCAAACAGTAAAATGGCGCGTGTGGAGCGACACGAATCCCGATTCATTGAAAGCAGGTAAGATCATCGGCGTGGTAAAAGACTTCCACTACAAGAGCTTGTACGACAAACTGGAGCCAGCTGTGCTCCAAATATTCCCAGGTGCTTACTGGAAAGTGGCCGTGAAGATGAAGGGTGAAAACATCGGCAGCTCGATAGAAGGGGTAAAACAGGTGTGGGCCAAGTTCAGCCCTGACAGTCCCATCGAGTACCGGTTTCTAGACGAAAATTTCGACAAAATGTATCAGTCAGAAGACAAACTGCAGACGCTGCTGTGGGTATTTACCGGTGTGGCCATTTTTGTAGCTTGCCTGGGGTTGTACGGTCTGGCTGCCTACGCAGCGGAGCGCCGCAAAAAGGAAATCGGCATCCGGAAAGTGCTGGGCGCCGATGTATCGACCATTGTGGGTCTGCTGTCTAAAGAGTTCGTAAAGCTGGTGGTTGTGGCGGCTGTCATTGCCTTCCCCGTTGCTTGGCTGGTGATGCGCAACTGGCTGCAGGACTTTGCTTACCGCATCGATATTCCGCTGTGGGCCTTTGTGGCGGCCGGGGTGGCGGCGGCCCTGATTGCTTTCCTGACCATTAGCTATCAGGCTATAAAGGCGGCGACCATCAACCCGATCAAAAACCTGCGCACCGAGTAAGCTTAAACGAATTAAACTGTAAAGGCTCTTGGCAAATGCTCTCTGGGGCTTTTCCAAGAGCCTTTCGTGTGTAAAAGAAGTACGAATTCCATTTGATTGGGTGAACTTGCAGCCGCTACAAGCCATGCATTAATTGGCTCAAAAAAAGCCCCCACTGCTGCCGTGCCCGATTCTGCTGCTCATCCTCAGGCTCATCTGTTCCAGGTTCGTCACCCGGAATGGGCCGCCAACGCTACGATTTACGAAGTAAACCTGCGCAATTACACCCCGGAGGGCACTTTTCGGGCTTTTGAAGCCCACTTGCCACGACTTGCGGCGATGGGTGTAAGCATCGTGTGGCTGATGCCGATTCACCCGATTGGGGAAGTGGAGCGCAAGGGCAGCTTGGGCAGCCAGTACGCCGTGCGCGACTATTTTGGTGTGAATCCGGAGTTCGGAACGCTCGACGATTTGCGCCACCTTGTCCAAACTGCTCACGACCTGGGCCTGCGCGTGCTGCTCGATTGGGTAGCCAACCACACGAGCTGGGACAACCCGCTCGTAACCGAACACCCCGACTGGTACCAGCATGACGCCCTGGGCAACCTGGTGCCGCCCGTAGCCGACTGGACCGATGTGGTAGCATTCGACTACACCCACCCCGAACTGCGCCGCTACATGACGGACGCCCTGCTTTACTGGGTGCGCGAGGCAGACATTGATGGCTACCGCTGCGACGTGGCCGGCCTCGTACCCACCGATTTCTGGGATGAAGCCCGCGTGGAGCTGGATGCGGTGAAGCCCCTGTTTATGCTGGCCGAATGGGACGAGCTGTATCCGTCTGGGGGGCTTTCCTGGGAAGAATTTAACAGCGACACCAAGCTGCTGGAAAAGGCTTTCAACATGAGCTTTGGCCTGCGTCTGCACTACCTGCTCGACCACATTGCCGAAGGCAAGCAGCCGCTTAATGCTATTGATGACTACCTAGCTGCCGAGCGAGCCAAATATCCGCCCTCAGTGTACCTGATGCACTTTACCAGCAACCACGATGTGAACAGTTGGGACGGCACTGAGTATGAGCGTCTGGGGCCGATGGCGCTGCCCTTCGCCGTGCTCACGGTGCTTTTACCTGGCATGCCATTGCTTTATACTGGTCAGGAAGCGGCCCTAAACCGGCGGCTGGCCTTCTTCGATAAAGACACGATTGACTGGCAGGACTTTCCACTGCAGGATTTCTACGCTCGACTGTTGCAACTCAAACTTCGGCACCCAGCCCTGCGCAACGGCGACGCCGCCAGTCACTTCCAGCGCCTCCCCAGCTCTGACGACCTCTATGGCTTTTGGCGCCACAAAGAAGGGCAAGCCGTGCTCTGCGTTATCAACCGTGCCGCTACTCCTCAGATGCTGCCGCTGCCTAGTGAAGTAGCAGGCACCTGGACCGACATTTTCAACGACACTACACTTACCCTGGCGGCGAGCGAAGGCTTACTTGTACCAGGCCACGGGTGGCGCGTAATACAGAAATCCTAGTCTAGTTCAGCGTAGGTCTATTGCTGCCAGCCAGGGCCATACAGAATTTGTCCCCCACGGGCTCCCGTATGGCGTCCATCGCGCAGGGTGAGGCGGCCATTTACCAGCACGTATTGCATACCTACGGAGTACTGGTGAGGCTTTTCGAAGGTAGACCGGTCAGCTACGGTAGCCGGATCGAAGACTACAATATCAGCCACAAAGCCGGGCCGTAGTAAGCCTCTGTTAGTGAAGCCAAATGTTTGGGCGGGCAGGCTGGTCATGCGGCGGATGGCTTCTTCCAGCGTCAAAACGTGCTTTTCACGCACGTAATAACCTAGCACGCGGGCGTTGGAGCCGTAGCCGCGGGGATGCGGTACGCCCTGCTGCCACACCCGAATGCTGGCGTCGGACGCCACCATATTTTGCGGGTAGCGCATGATGTTTTGCACGTCCGTTTCGCTCATGCCATGAAACACCATGCCCGCATCATATTGCAGCACTAGGTCGAGGATGGTAGCGGCCTCGGCGCGGGCCTTGTGACGGCCGCCGCGCATGCGGTTGATTTCCTCAATGCTGCGGCCGTTGTAACTAGTATCGGGCGGAAAACTAGCCACTACGGCGTAGCTAAAGTGCTTGAGCTTGCGGCGGCGCAGCCGGTCTACCATACTAGCTTCCACGGCCTTGCGCACCGCGGGGCGGGCCAGCCGAACGCGCAGAGAGTCGCGGCCATCGGCCTGCACGTCGTCGGGGAGCAGCGTGCTTAGGGAAGTGGAGCTGGCAGTGTAAGGGTACTGGTCGATGGTGACTTGCTGGCCAGCCTGGCGGGCATCCTCAATTAGCGTGAGCAGGTCGGCAGTACGTCCCCAGTTTTGTTGACCACCCAGCTTCAGATGAGAAATTTGGACGGGCAGCCCAGCCTCGCGCCCGATGCGCAACGCTTCCCGGATAGAGAAGGTGACGCTGTCGGATTCGTTGCGCATGTGGGTAGCGTAGAGGCCCTGACGACGGCCCGCTACCCGCGCCAAGCGAACTAGCTCAGGCGTCCGTGAATAAGTGCCGGGAATGTAAATCAGCCCCGACGATAATCCCACCGCACCGGCCAGCATGGCGCTGTCTACCAAGCTTTCCATGCGCTGTAGCTCAGCTTCAGTGGGCGTGCGCTGCGCCCGGCCCATCACAGCCTTGCGGACGGTGCCATGGCCAATCAACGATGCGACATTCACCGACAATCTTAGGCTGTCCAGCGTTTGAAAATAGCCCCCCAGTGGCAACCGCGAGGAGCCACAGTTGCCGGTTACCACGGTCGTTACGCCATCGTAGATAAAGTTATCGGCGGTGGGCTGGCGCACCTCGTCGTCTTCGATGTGGGTGTGCACATCAATAAAACCCGGCGCCACGGCCAGGCCCTTCGCATCCAGCACGGTATCGGCCGGGTAGTTGACTGGAAGTCGGCCTACGGCTACGATGCGGCCCGCCCGGATGGCTACGTCGCCCAAGGTCCAGGTATTGCCGGTACCGTCGTAGAGGCGGCCATTGCGGATAAGAATATCAGCTTTCTGGATTTGGGCCGAGGTGATTTGAGCCAATAGCAGCAGGACAAACAGCAGGATGTAGCGCATAGCGGCTAAGGTAGCGGAAGTGGCACTTTTGCTCCCCAAAATTTTGGGCTGCACACTACCTAAAGAGTATTTAGTTTTTCATCCTGCAATACAGATAGCCCCCTATCAACACGATGCCTCCTTCATAAAGCCCTGACCGCTAAAGTCACGGTAGCTTTATAAAGGAGGCATTATCATTCTCACCTTCTGCGGAACGAAGGAGAGAGGAACAAACAGATAGGTAGCTACTGACTTCGTTAGGGTTTTAGAATAGCTAGGGCTACCAAGTGATAGGAGCATCAGGTGGCCCAATATCTATCCCCGGCTCCGCCTCAACGGCCGCGACGCCAGGCAGCTTCCGTAGGCGGGCGGCCACGTCGTCGTTTGCGGTTCCGGTCACGCAGCCAATTACGTCCAGCACCTGATCGACATCAAATCCTGTTTCGCGTAGATGCTTTGTTACCTCAGACAGAGGCTTTTCACCAGACATGGTGACTGTCCATCGTTTTTTTGCAGCCATATAGAAGCTTCCTGTTAGTAGCATAGCCACCAGCTACGGTCAGCCGGTGGCTATGCTAGTTAAGTTACGTATTTAATCTCAGCCGCTGCTTCAGGGAGCCTGTACTAAGCCGGCACCGACCCGTGCTGTGGAGAATGGCAGGCGTTTGGCTGACGCCTGCAGCCGCCGCCACAAGGTAAGGCCCCGCATGTTTGGTGATGTCTCGGCCCATAATGCCGCACAACCGGCTACGTGTGGAGTAGCCATGCTGGTACCACTCATGGTAGTATACCGGCGTGGCATAGGCGCTGACGAGAACACATCGCGACCAGGAGCAGCAATATCAACTTTACCAAAGTTGGAGAATGAAGATGGCGACAGACTCATATCGAGCGAGGCTACCGACATAATTGTGGGTGAGTTAGCGGGGTAGCCAGTAGGGCCGCTGCTATTCCCTGCGGCAGCAATGATAAGACACCCATTATTCAGGGCAGCCTGGCCCGCGGCCGTGTAGGCAGCCTGTACACCTCCCGTGCCGCCTAGCGACATCGAAATTACGGGGCAGCGGTTGGCAATGGCCCAGTTCATGCCCGCCAGCACACTTCCACCAACACTTGACCCGGTATTGCTCAGCACTTTGCCTGCAAAGATGGAGGACCGGTACCCAATACCGTAGCGTGGAGTGGTACCCGCCGGCGATTTGGGTCCGCACGCGGTGCCAATACAATGCGTACCATGGCTATGCAGGTCTTGCACTGGCTGGCCCACGAAGGTTGCGCCAATGATAGGGCGTCCCACGAAGTCTGGATGCCCAATGTTAAAGCCCGTATCCAGCACTGCTACCCGTATGCCAAGGCCACTGCGCAGACTGGGGGGCACTTTGCATACGTTCAGTCCCCAGGTGGCACCCAGCACCATGGTTTCTTCGTCCAGTTCATCTACCTCCGTGTAGCCCTTGCCATGTTGCAGGTGCTTTGTGATAGTATCAGTAGCTTCCAGAAACCCCCGCAGATACTCATTAACCCCGCCGCCATTTGAGCCGTTGCCATTAGTTTTGGTAGCAGACAGGTACGCTGCCTCTCTGAAAAACTGTTCGGCGAACACGAAATGCTCAGGCTCAATGATTTCAATGGGGCTATCACTGGCAATTTCCATCTGCGCGCCCATACTCCGCTCCTGCGCGGCATTTCCGCCAATAAGTGCCACCCCAATTTCCGGAAACACAACGGCGTCGGCGTCGCCAATATTTTCCAGGGTAGCCGCCTGCCCATCAAAATCGCGGGCATCGGCCACCCGCATGCCCTGGGTACCGAGGGACTGTAGGCCCTGGTCGCCGGCGCCATCTTTGAAGGTGACTAGGTAGCGGCCCGTTTCAAAACTATCGTCGCCGCGCTCAAGGGCCGCCAGCAGTAGCTCATCCACAGATGAGGAGGCATTCGTGTTTCCTGCGCTATTCGCAGAACCATTCTTATTCTTTGCCATGATTGATAAAGTCGTAACTCGTATTACGTTGGTTTAATGGTATTTATGCAGAAGCCGCTACATCGTTCGACACGACTTCTCATGCCCGTAGCTCTCCGCGCCGTTGGCGCACTGTAAGCCCGGTTCCGACTAGCTGAGGGAGAGTTGCCCTACGCTTTAGCGCGGCAGGCAGCCTTTAGAGTGAAGCATATTAGGGGTCCATGGCATTGGGTTGTGAGTAGGAAGAGTTGCCAATAGGATGTGTTCGTAGTGAGCGCTCGCACATTTTTTTAGTCCCGGCTGAAGATGGGGTATCTGCCACCTATCTAGAAGCATGCTTTTATCTTAATAGTCTATTTATCAATATTTTATGTATGAAAGCAAATTGATGGCCGTTACCATCTTTGCTAGTACCATTTGATATCAGCCAGCGCTCTGAGGTGCGGACGCGGCGTGGCTACCCCGATACTGCGAGCCACATGTTTGCTGAGGCCGTCAGCCCGTTTGAGTATTTCAGGAAACCGGAATTCGCAGCGGCCTTCTACTTCTCCTAGCTTGACCTGATACACTCGAAACTGCTCCAGATCAATGGATTCGAGCCCTTCAATATTTTGAGTGAGCAAGAATGCCTGGGCCCGTAGCTTGCCGCTCACCATGTAAGCCAGCACCTTATAGAACTCGCGAGGTATTAGCACTCCGCGATATGTGCGGTCTTCATCGTGGAAGATTGGACCGCTAAACACGCTTACCCGCAGGTTCTGCACATGTACTTGGGCAAACAAGGCGTTTTCCAGCTTACCCCAAATACCACCCTGACTGCTTTGATTAAAGTTTTCAATCTGCGGCGTGATGTTGGTGAAATAGAACGACTCCCGATTGGCCTGCTGGGCCTCTGTTTCGCTGCCCCAGCATAAATCGGCGCGCCGGGCCAGGTGGCCGCGGTCGAGGCGATTGCCCGCATAAAGTTTGTCGGTCACCTGATACTTGGGGTCAACGTCCGGGTCGAGCCCAAAGTCAATGCCGTTGCCGTTGATGCGGCGCATTTGCCCCCCATTAATATTCCACCCCACCCACATCGCAAAACGTCGCTCGGCATGCATGACCACCGAATAATGCGTGTGGCGTATCACTTCGGTACCGCCAGCCGCGCCCACGGCATTGTTGCGCCCCGCCACGGTAAGCTTAGGTTCGGACACGGTGGGTCCCAAAAACTTTGCGTCATAGCCGTGCGCTAGCTGATTCTCTACTGTTTGCTGAAGTAGCGTGGGCGCGCTGAGGCTGATTTCCATTTTCTCAAACACCGACTTGGCGTAGCAAGCCAACGCCTGCTCATGAAGGGAGCCGGCCGTTTCGCCCGCGAAATGCAGCCCCGCCATGATGCGCGTAGTGCGTCCGCTGTCCGATTTAAATAGCCAGACCGCACCCGAGTCTCCGCCCTTACTTATCTCTCCATCAGCGGGCAAGTGGGCCGGATCGGGGCCGATTTCAAAGCACCCTATGGCTTGATTGCCCACAAGCCCGCCGTAATTGATGCGGGCAATGGTATGTATGCGCGTGACCACCCCCTGCGTTACACCCGTGGTACGACCACTTTTGATCACCGTATCTCCCAGTTCCGGCTCGCCTATCTCGTCGATGGCTACGTCCAGAT
The DNA here is from genome assembly GCF_004355185.1 of Hymenobacter radiodurans. Lineage (NCBI taxonomy): Bacteria > Pseudomonadati > Bacteroidota > Cytophagia > Cytophagales > Hymenobacteraceae > Hymenobacter > Hymenobacter radiodurans. Next base: position 1,803,974 of record NZ_CP037922.1, on the reverse strand, counting down.
CAAGAATATCAGCCTGAAAGTTGCGGCCCTCGATGGAGGCTATCGCGCAATCGCCGGCGGCCCCTAGGTGCGAGCGCACCAACTTACCCAGCCGGTTCTGCGCCACCCGGTTATCATCGTAAAGCCCAGGCTGCACTACTTCATCACCAATTTGTCCCCCAGGGCCGTGTAGCACGTGCCAGTTGCTGAGAATATAGGGCGCCCCGCTGTGCTGGTCATATACAATGCACCCGATGGTGCCGGCCATGCCTTTGGCGTGGCTTACGCTTATGCCGGGCACGATGGGGTTGACGCGCTGCTTGCGCGGACTGGTTAACGCAATTGGTACGCGCCGATAAGCGGGCTGGTAGCTCCGCTCAATTACATCAGTGGGTACTTCCTGGCCGTCGATCAGAAAGCATTTGGGGATTTTTTTCGTGTTCAATCTCTCTAGAATCACATCAGGCCCAGTCTTTTGCTCCACCGTAAACTGAATAGAAATCGTATCCGTGGTCTTACCATCCTGTTGCTTGTACCCGATACCCACGGAAGTAATGTTTGGGTCAGCAAGGAAATCTGCCCCGCGAGTACGCACAAATTTCTTGAGTTTATCCATGAAGTCATCCTTCACCGCTTGGGGGAACTGGATGCCTTACCATGTGGAGTTGCCATGATACCAACGACTAGTAAACAATGACTTGCATCTAAATCAGCCACTAATGTTTAGTCACTAAGCAGCTGTTCGCGCTTGCATCAAACGCCTAAACACAGGACTCAGCAAGCAGCCCCAAAACCTCAGTGGCTACAATAGTTCTGACGTAGGAATGCTGCCCAACTAACCTTACGCCAGGCCAAAGGCACACTTGACAAGATTGGGCAGTACTGATCAGAGATTTTCTTGCTTCGCTACGGAGACGTGGAGTCCGTACTTACTGAACAGATAGCCTACTTCATCCTCACCTGGCAATATGTTGCCAAGACCTACTACTGCAGCGCGCCGCTGAGTGTCCGTTGATAGGTGTGTGGTAGACTAGCGGGTATAATCTCCTAGTCTACTAGTTGGTGGATCTAGTGAACAATAATACACATTATTACAATATATAACAAATATAATAATATATATTATTATATCATGAATTTATAACCTTACCAGTAGCTAATACCTGCCGTGGCAAATAGTAGCAACGTGGGACTTGTAGGAACAAATGCGGCAGTTACAGTTGTAAATTCTATAGAAGGCGATTAAAGACCAGATCGTTGATTTGTGCGGTAACTGCCCGAGTTTGTGTCTTACCTGGCTAGTGTACCATAGTTATCTTTGCACTATCAAATTATTCATAATCAACTTATTATGAAACCCATTGATTCTTCGACCTTAGCCCTCTTGGATTTGCGCTGCCCCCGGTGCCACCAGGGTAAGTTGTTCTCCTACCCTGCTTACAACCTCACGAAGTATGCAGTAATGCCCGAGCGATGCCCCGTGTGCGAGGTAGTCTACGAGCCCGAGCCCGGCTTCTACTGGGGGGCAATGTTCGTGAGCTACGCTTTTTCGGTAGCGTGTTTTGCCGTAGGCGGCGTAGCAACCTACTACCTGTTCAATGATCCGGCGGTGTGGGTATACGTGCTGATGGTCACTGGTTTCGTTTTGGTCACGGCCCCGATTACGTTGCGCTATTCCCGGGCTATTATGCTCTATCTGTTCGGCTTCATTCCCTACGATCCGAAATACAATGACGGCCGACCAGCAGATTCTGGCCCGCAGCCTAGCCCACGAAAAAGCCCCCTAAAAGCCATAGCTTAACTTTTCTGCGCTCCTGGCCCGTACAGGCTGGCAGATTTTTTTATGATGGCACTAGGCAAAAAGAGTCGAACACGGAGGCGGCACGCAGAAGTGAACGTTGCGTAGCTTGCGCGGACAAGTCAGGGCCTGGATAGCGGCGCTGGCCCGCTCCTATGAAAGCTCCGTCACTGCCTGTTTTGGCTCTTGCTGCGTTTCCGTCGCATCACCAGCATCTCTATTACATTCAGCAGCTAGAGGTGCACGTAGCGCAGTTTCCGCATGTACAGGAGCCGCATGCTCACGACTTTTACTTGCTACTCTACGTTACGCACGGCCACGGCACGCATACCATCGACCTGATTACCTACGACTTGCAACAGGGCAGCTTATTCTTCCTGACACCGGGGCAGGTCCACTCGTGGTCATTGTCGGCTGATACGCGCGGGTTCATTCTGTTTTTCAGCGAGGCATTTTATCTTCAGCAATACCCGGCTGGCAGATTGGCGGAGTACCCTTTTTTTAATCTCAGCAATGCTCCGGTCATTTCCGCAATGCCCTCCGAAAACAGGTTACTGCCGTTGCTGATGGGCATTTTTGAAGAGAACAATATAACTCATCCCGCCCCCAATCGTGACAACGTCGTGGGAGCTTATCTTTTCCTGTATCTGGAACTCGCGGCCCGTTGGTATCCGCACGAGCCCGCTCTTCAACCTGCTTATGGTCAGCAGCATATACGGGAGTTTGGGCGGCTGCTTAATCGGCATTTTCGCACCGAGAAAACGGTAGGCTACTATGCTGAGCGACTATCCCTGACGGGCAACCATCTAAATGCTATCTGTCGGCGCTTGCTCAACAAAACGGCCAGTGACCTGATTCATGAACGAGTAGTGGCCGAGGCCAAGCGTCAACTAAAGCACTCTGCATATTCTGTTGCGCAGGTAGCCGACGCGCTAGGTTTTGAAGACGCCTCCTACTTTACTCGCTACTTTAAAAAGTACACAGGTCAAACGCCCGAGGCCTTTCGGCAGCAGCAGAGCTCTATTTACTGAAGCAACGTCTTGATATCACAAGATAAAAGGCTCGAAAAAGCTCCTCGGGGGCTTTTTCGAGCCTTTATTAAGTCAACAGATTTTTCTAAATCTTCTCCGGTAGCAGGGTGGCCTCTTCGTAATTTCCCAATACCGGCTGACCGAGGTTGCCTACTGTCACGGCTTCAACCAACAATTTGCCCCCCACGAAGGCGCCCTTCCAACTTTCACCCAATCCGCCGAATACTTCTTCCCGGTCGCCGCGGGAGCGCAGCTTGTTGAGGCCCACTTTAAAGGCCCGCACTTCTTTGGCCGTACGGCGGGCTAGCTTCTCATCGTCGGAGGCAATGGCGGCCACCAGCGCGCCGTTGCTGATATTCATTTCGCCTACTAGCTCCTCCACCCTATCAACGAGCACAATGCTGTCGATGGGCCGAACGGCTCTTTGAAGTAAAGCTCGCTTTGGCGGGGCAAGTTGACGAGGGCGCGGGGCGCCACGTAGGCCGAGCGGTCTTGGCCGGGCAGGAACAGGCTGTCATCGAGCCTGCCTTCGTAGATGGGCGTAGCACCGGTTTGAAGGGCATTTTTGTACAGCCGGTCCAGATCTTGGGCCTGCTGGGCGTGAATAACGGGGCCAAAGGCTAAATCGGGCAGCTTGTCGTCGGCGTTATCGACCAAGGTTGGGTTGCCCACTTTCAGGCTGCGGATGGCGCTCTGGTAGGTTTCGAGGAACTGCGGAAACAGGCGGCGCTCCACCACGAAACGCACGTAGGCCGTGCAGCGCTGCTTGCCGTAGTCGTAGCCTTTTTTGAGCTGATCGGCCATGCTGTTCCAATCGCTATAATCCCAGATGCCGTAGGTGTTCACGCCCTCCATTTCTAGCATGTAGCGCTTGTGGTGGGCGCTCAGGGCGTCGGCAATGTTGCGCCCGTTGTAGCGGCCACCCACGAAGCTGAGGCAGTCAATGGCATCGTGCTTCACGAGGACGTCGCTCAATTCGCCCCCCGGACCACTCACCAGCGTAACCGGTAAGCCGCAGCGGCGGGCAATAGCGAAAGTGAGGCTCAGGGAGATAAAACCACCATCCGTTGGCGTCTTGGCAATCACGGAGTTGCCGCAAAGCACCTGCACCAGCACCGCGTGCAGCAGCACCGACATGGGGTAGTTCCAGGAGGCAATGTTGCTCACCAACCCCAGCGGCTTGCGCTGGCCCAGCATATCCTCAATATTATCAACGTACCACTGCACGCCCTCAATGGCCCGGTCGATGTCGGTGAAACCTAGCTTATAGGTTTTCCCAATCTCCCAGATGAGCAGCTTGCCCACCAGATCTACCTGGTCGCGGAGCTGATTGAGACAGTCCTGCACCCGGCTTTTACGCTCATCGAGGTCGGTGGCGGCCCAGTCGGCGGCTTCCTGCTTGGCGAAGATGACTGCCCGCAGCCCGGTGTCGTGGTCGAGCATGGGCAGGGAGCCAAGGTCGGTGCCATCCACTGGCGACGTGAATTTGCGGGGCTTGCCGGGCTCCTGCCAGCGGCCTTCCATCAGGTTCAGAAACTGACCATCCGGGGTCAGGATTTCGGGAGTGACGCTTTTAACCTGGCTCAGCAAGTGGCTGAACTCGACCTGGGGGCAATTATTTTGGGCATAGTGCAGAAAAGAGCCGGTTGTGAGGTTGGAGTCAACGCGGCTCTCGAAAGAAAGAGTAGAGGTTTAGGTTAGAACAGTAAAGCGGCTACGCTTTGACAGCCACAGGCTTCAGATTGGTAAGGTCGGCAATACGAATGGGTTGACCGCTGGCTATGCTTTTGCGAGCTGCCACCCCTACCAGAATAGCCATGGCCCCGTCGCGGCTGCCGGCAGCTTGGCGGTAGGTGTCGGGGGCTTCGGGGTGGCGGAAAATCTGGGCCCGCAGCAGTTTGTCGCCGCCGCCGTGGCCTTCGGCCTGAGGCACTTGGAAGTACTCCACCTTCCCGAAGTTTCGAGAAAGCATAATCTCGTCGTAGGGCTCCTTTTTCATGGCACCCGACTCTTTTATCCAAGCGTCGATGCGGCCTTTGGTGCCGTTGAAAGCAATGCGGTAGCCCTCATAAGGCGAATAAGCGGTAAGCGAGTAGCTTACCTGCACCCCGTTGGCGTAGCCGATGGTGGCAGCCATCTTATCATAGATGTTTACGTCTTCCTTGTACACACAACCGTCGCGGTGGTAACCGTCGTACTGCTCGTTGGCGGCATACAAAGCCATCAAGCGAGCATCTTTGGTCATATCCCAGTAGTAGGGGCACTTGTCTTTGTGCGGGCAGGGGCGACAGTTGGTAAAGCGGAACGGGCCGTTTTTACCGTAGTTTTCCAAGGCACCTTTGGCGTACACCGTCTCGGGCTCCGATTCCAGCCACCAGTTCAGCAAGTCGAAGTGGTGACTGGCTTTATGCACCCACAGCGAGCCGCTTTTTTCGGTGAGACGGTGCCAGCGGCGGAAGTAGTCAGCGCCGTGGCGGTTGTCGAGGTACCAGTGAAAATCGACGGACGTCACCTCCCCTATTTCGCCCTGCCGAATCAGGTCGTACATCTTCTGACGATGGGGCGAGTAGCGGTAGTTAAACGTAACCGTCACCTTCTTGCCGGTCCGCTTTTCCGCGTCCAGAATCGCCTGGCACTTGGTTTCGTCGGTGGTCATGGGCTTCTCCGATACGATGTTGGCGCCCATTTCCATGCCCTTGATAATGAACTCATCGTGGGTATTATCCACGGTGGTCACGATCAGGATTTCGGGCTTGGTTTTGCGCATCATCTGTTCGAAATCGGTGAAGGTGGGGCAGTTTACGCCCATTATCTTCTTCGCCGTTTCGAGGCGGCCTTTGTTCGAGTCGCACAGGCCAACGAACTCAATCACATCTCCATGCTCGGCCAGCAAATCCTTGCCGTACATGTCGGTACCACGGTGTCCCGTACCCACCATGGCCACGCGGCGCTTAGCCTTCGGCGCACCTAATACAGTAAGCGGCAGCGGCGTGAGCAGGCCCGCCGTAGCTAGCATCGACTTTTGTAAAAATTCCCGGCGGGAAGCATCGCTCGTATTCGCATTCATAGGAAGAAATACTAGAAGTTGAAGGGAGAGAATGTCAATTCTCAAACACTATGCAGATCGGAGGCGGCCTCGTAGGCCGGGGCCGTTACGGGCTCCACGTTGCCCGCTATTAGTTCGGCCACTAACTCGGGCGAGCCAATAAAGAGCGGGGAGCGTTGGTGATAATCGGTGGGCTCGAGGTCGAGAATTGCTTGCTTACCACAAGAAGCTAAGCCGCCGGCTTGCTCAATGATGAAGGCCAGCGGATAGCCTTCATAGAGCAGGCGTAGCTTGCCTTGGGGTGCTTTTTTGTTGGGTGGGTACAAATAAATGCCCCCCGTAAACAGATTGCGGTGGTAGTCGGCGACCAGGGAGCCCACGTAGCGCCCCGACATTGTGCGGCGCTTGCAGCTCAGCAGGAACTTGCGCACGTACTCGGGGTACTCAAACCAATAGCCTTCGTTGCAAGAGAATACGGGGCCGCTAGCGGGGATGCGGATATTGGGATGGGAGAGGAAAAACTCACCCAGCGACGGCTCATAGGTGAAGCCCGCCACCCCGTGCCCGGTGGTATATACGAGCATGGTACTGGAGCCGTACAGAATGTAGCCCGCCGCCACCTGCTTGCGCCCGCCCTGCAAGAAATCGGCGCGCGTGGCCTCGGTTCCTATCGGTGACACGCGCCGATAAATGCTGAACAGCGTGCCAATACTAATATTCACGTCGATATTCGACGAGCCATCCAGCGGGTCGATGGCCACCACGTAGCGGCCTTCGGGGTTGCCGGTTTGAATAATATCCTCGTTCTCCTCTGATAGTACCGCGCACGCCTCCTTCCCATTGGTGAGGGCCCGAATAAAGCGGATATTGGCTTCTACATCCAGTTTTTGCTGCTGCTCCCCCTGTACATTTTGCCCCCCAAACGTCCCGACAATACTGGTAAGGCCCGCGCGGTTTACCTCACGGTTCACGATTTTGCCCGCTAAGGCAATATCACGCAGCAGCTGCGACAGCTCACCGGTTGCGAAAGCAAACTCGGACTGATTGCGCATGATATAACGATCGAGCGTGGTGCCAACGGGCTGGGCTAGGTTGTTTTCGTGAGCGGGATTCATAGGAGTAGGATAAATGAGGAGCAGAGAATTCGTGACGTAAGGCCAGAAGATGTATGTCTGGAAACAGCATCTTCCGATTAAGAAGAAGCTACTTTGTCATGCAGGGATTATGGAAAGACACATCATTTTGTGTCTTTCTTGTGCGCCGTTGGGGTATGGCGCAACGACTAGCTATATATTGTTATGCTTGTGGCTTAGCTCTTAACGTCTGCCTGCTTTTGGGCCTGCCAAAGCACCACCTGCCAGCCTTTTTTGGGGTCTTTCACCTGCACCACCACATACTTCATGCGGGCTAGATTAGGCTGTCCACTGGGGCTGGGCGGCGAGGTGATGACGATGGTACCGTTTACCACGGCCGTCAGGCCGTCGTTGTAGACGCGTACGTTCAGCGCTTCCACATCTATCTTATCATACACACTTTTGCCGTCGCGAATACTTTGGATGTAGGTGGCTTTGTTATCCTGTTTGCCACTACCGTGGGTGTACACCAAATCTTCGCTAAAGTACTTATCGAGCAGGGCGTAATCCTTCTTCACCTGGGCCGCAAAGCGCTGACGCTCTAATGTTTCCACCTCCTTCGCGGCATCCATATTTTTTTTGTTTTGGGCGAAGCTGAGCACCGGCAGCACCAATAACAGGAGCGCCAGGAGCAGGAAATGTTTTTGCATAACACAGGAAGAGTTAGAGTGCGAAATGACAGCGCAGCCGCGTGCGTTTAGCTACTTAGTCGAGGGAAATTTGCTTCATGCGAGGCGCCAGAAAGTGCATAAGCACCCAGGCCAGCAGATACGCGCCGCCGCAAATCAGGAACATGATGAAGTAGGCCTTGTCCAGCTGATTGATGCTCTCGTAGTACACAAACATCTGCTTCTGCACCAACGCCGTTAGCAAAATGCCACCCAGACCACCCGCCATACCGCCGATGCCCGTAACCGAAGCCACAGCCCGCTTGGGGAACATATCCGATACAGTAGTGAAAATATTAGCGCTCCAGGCCTGATGCGCCGCCGCCGCGATACCGATTACCAATACCGCCAGCCACATATCAATTCGCCCGAGGTACTGGGCAAATACAATCGGGAATACGCACAGCGCGATGAGCAGCATGGAGGTTTTGCGGGCTTTGAAAGCGGGCATTCCGTGCTTGATAAAGTTCAGGGGAATCCAGCCGCCGCCCACGCTCCCGATGCTCGACAGCACATACACCGCCGCCACGGGCAAGGCCACATCGGTGCCTTTCAAACCGTACTGCTTGTTCAAGAAATCGGGCAACCAGAAGAGGTAGAACCACCACACCGGATCAGTCAGAAACTTGCCCAGCACGAAGGCCCAGGTTTGACGAAAAGTCAGCAGCTTAAACCAAGAAACCTTGGGTTCAGTCGTAATCGAGGCCGCCGCCATATCGTCTACGTCGCTGTGGATATAGTCGAATTCAGCTTTGGTCAGGCGCGCTTGCTTAGCAGGTACTTCGTAGTAAATAAACCATAAGGCAAGCCACACAAAACCGAAAGCGCCAGTGATAATGAAAGCCCATTTCCAGCCGATTGTCTCAGCAATAAGTGGCACGGTAAGCGGGGCAATGATAGCGCCCACGTTGGAGCCCGAGTTGAAGATACCGGTTGCTAATGCCCGTTCTTTTTGTGGAAACCATTCGGCCGTCGTCTTGATGGCGGCCGGGAAGTTGCCAGCCTCGGTTACACCCAAGAAAGCCCGCGCCACGCTAAAGCCTATCGTACTGCTGACAAAGGCGTGGCCAATAGCGGCCAAGCTCCACAGAAAAGTAGATAACGCGTAGCCAATCTTGGTGCCTAGCGCATCAATGATGCGACCCGCCCCCAGCATACCCAGCGAATAAGCTACTTTGAAGGCGATTTCAATGTTGGCGTAGTCGCCCGAATTCCAATTAAACTCCGTCTCCAGGTAAGGTTTCAGCAGCGAAATAACGGCCCGGTCGAGGTAGTTGACCGTAGTGGCGAAAAACACCAGCGCGCAGATGGTCCACCGATACTTGCTCATCTTCTCAGAGGCAGTATGCAGAGTGCCGGGCGGCGATTGAGTGGGAGAAGGTATCATCGATTGTGGGAATAAAAGTCAGAGCAGTATTCGTAAGCAAAACGACGACGCGAACGACGCGCCACCCGGGCAACGCTACTTTTTCAAGGTATCTACAAACTTTAGCAAGTCGGCAATTTGACGGCTTAACGCTTCGGTATAATCGGCATTTTTAAAGAGCTGCGAACCCATTCCAACAACATTTACGCCGGCGCCAAACCACTCCTGCAAGCTTTCCGTTGTGGGCTCCACGCCGCCAGTCACCATTATCTTCACCGTCGGCATCGGCCCGCGCAAGCTCTTGATATAGCCCGGCCCTACCACGTTGCCCGGAAATACTTTCACGAGCTTAGCTCCTAGCTGGGTAGCGTTATAGATTTCATTCAAGGTCATGGCACCGGGCAGCCAGGGCACATCGTGCTGCTGGCACACCGCCGCCACGGATTCCGTCGTGACGGGCTGCACCACAAAATCAGCGCCGGCGGCAATGAAGCGTTCCGCTTCTTCGGCTTGATAAATAGTGCCGATTCCCAGCAACATATCGGGGCAGGTGTCGCGCACAAAAGTCACCAGCTCAGCAAAAACCTGGGGGCTTTTTCGCCGCGGTTGGTAAACTCGAATACCCGCAGTCCACCGTCGTAGCAAGCCTGCATAATACGCTTCGCGTAGGCAGCCTCAGCGTGGTAAAAAACCGGCACAATGGGATGGCGCAGAACGGTTTCGAGAATATAGTCAGCGGAAAAACGAGGCATCGAGATAAGCTGTAACGTGAACCGAAGAATGACGCAGTCAAGCTTCAGCTTCGTGAATTGTGGAATGATGAGCGTTGGGGGCTTTTTTTACAACACCCCATCGATTCGCGAAGCGGGAGCTTCGCGGTACTTTTTCTGACTACCGCACTAAGCGGCCAGTCGTATTTCCTTGCAGCACGTGCTCCACTTCGGCTACCGTCACCAAGTTCACGTCGCCGTGAATCGTGTGTTTGAGGGCCGAAGCCACCACGGCGAAGTGCAGCGCCTCCTGCGGCGTCGCGTAGGTTAAAGTGCCATAAATAAAGCCCCCAGAAACGCGTCGCCGCCACCAATGCGGTCGACCACGGGCGTGATGTCGTAGTAGGGCGTTTCAGAATAAGCGCCGTCAAACAGCTGACCCTTAATGCGCTCGTGAGAGGCACTCTGGGTTTTGCGACGCGTGCTGATTACTTGTTTGATTTGCGGAAACCGAGTCATCAGCTGCTCGCTGATGGAAGCAAACTTGTTTTCTACACCCGCCACGGGGCGAATTCCGAATAAGTCGTCGGCGTCATTCTCGGAGCATACCACCACGTCGCAACCAGCTACGAGGTCCGGCATTACATCCTGAGCGCGCTGCCCGTATTGCCACAGGTTGCGGCGGTAGTTCACATCAGCCGATACGGTAAGGCCCATGCGGCGCGCTGCCTGAATACCTTCGCCGATGGCCTGCGCCGCCGCAGCTGAAATAGCGGGCGTAATACCCGTCCAGTGCAGCCATTGGGCATTTTTCAGAATCTCATCCCAATCAAAAGCGGCCGGATCAAGGTTAGCGAAGGATGAATCGGCGCGGTCGTACACCACTTTGCTGGCCCGCATGGAGGCGCCTACTTCCAGGAAGTAAAGCCCCAGCCGCTTGCCGCTGTACACCGTGTGGCTCATATCCATGCCCAGGCGCTGGAAGCTTTGCGTGGCGGCCTGGCCAAGCTCATTGGCCGGAAAGCAGGTGACGTGCGCGGCGGGTATGCCTAGTCCAGCTAGGGCTGCGCCTACGTTAGCCTCGCCCCCACCGTACGTCGCCTCGAAGCTAGCCGCTTGCGTAAACCGGTAGTTCAGAGGCGGCGAAAGCCGCAACATAATCTCGCCAAAGGTGACAACCTGTTTCATCGGGAAGGTAAGAATGCTGAAGAAAAGCGAAGCTGATTTGCTGGTAATTTAAAGCCCACTCCGCTTCTCCTCCTTTCGGGGTACAAGCAAGATGGGCAATGACTGCGGCTACACCTTCATGTACTCACCTGAGGCAGCAGTTGGTGCCGCCTGAGCTACTGCGTCAAAGCCGAAATATTGCTTGGCGTTGTAGTAGCAGATGTTCTCCACAATGCACCCCAGTAGCTCCATATCGTCGGGCAGCTCGCCGTTTTCCACGTCGTTGCCCAGCAGGTTGCAGAGCACGCGCCGGAAATACTCGTGGCGTGGGTAGGAAAGGAAGCTGCGCGAGTCGGTGAGCATGCCCACAAACTTGCTGATAAGGCCCATATTCGAGAGGGCGTTAATCTGCTTCTCCATGCCGTCTTTCTGGTCCAGGAACCACCAGCCAGAGCCCCACTGCACTTTACCGGCCACCGTGCCATCCTGGAAGTTACCAATCATGGTCGCCATCAGCTCGTTATCGGCGGGGTTGAGGTTGTAGAGGATGGTTTTGGCCAGCTGATCCGACGAATCGAGGCGGTCGAGGAAGGTAGATAGGGCGCGGCCCTGCGGGAAGTCACCAATAGAATCCCAGCCCGTATCGGGGCCAAGCTGGCGCAGCATCCGCGCGTTGTTGTTGCGCAGGGCGCCCACGTGAAACTGCTGGGTCCAGCCACGGGCGTGGTCCATGCGGGCCAGCTCCAGCAGTAGCTCCGACTTCAGCGCTTCGGTGTCTTCCTGAGTTAATTTTTGCCCCCCACGCACGTGCGCGAAGGCATTTGCGACTTGCTCCGCAGAGTAGTCAGAAGCGTACAGACGCTCCAAGCCGTGGTCGGAAAGGCGGCAGCCCTGAGCGTGGAAGAAATCGTGGCGACGGCGCAGCGCTTCCAGCAGATCGTCGTAGGTAGCAATCGTAATGTCAGCCGCTGCTCCCAGCTTATCCAAGTAGCTGTTGTATGCCGAAACATCTTCCGGCGACATAGCTTTATCGGGGCGGAAAGTAGGCAGGATTTGCACCCCAAATGGCTGGGCGGCAATGGCCTGATGATACTCCAGCGAATCGGCCGGATCATCCGTCGTACACACCACTTTCACCTGCATTTTGAGCAGCAAGTTCTTTACCGAATACTCCGGTGTGCGTAGCTTCTCGTTGCAGGCGTCGTAGATGCGGCGGGCGCTGTCCTTATTCAGCAATTCCGTGATGCCGAAGTAGCGCTGCAACTCCAGGTGCGTCCAGTGGTACAGCGGATTTCGCACGGTCTGCGGTACGGTCTCGGCCCACTTCTCAAACTTCTCCCAATCCGACGCATCACCCGTCACGTAGCGCTCATTTACCCCATTAGTACGCATGGCGCGCCACTTATAATGGTCGCCGTACAGCCAGATTTGGGTGATGTTTTCGAACTGCCGATCCTCCGCAATCTGGTCGGGGGGCAAATGGCAATGATAATCGATGATGGGCATCTGCTTCGCAAACTCATGGTAGAGTTGCTGGGCCGTTTCCGTTTGCAACAGGAAATCGTCGTTGAGAAAGGGCTTTTTCATGGTTGGTACCTGTGAAGTAGCGTGCAAATTTTGATTAGTGAACGTAGCTCCCCTCCTCAGCTGAGGAGGGGATGCCGTGCCGAAGGCGCGGCTGGGGTGGTTGAGGTCGTTGTTTAGTTGAAGGATGCGTGTGGGGGCTTTTTTTAAATCCTTTTTAAACAACTAAACAACATCAGCAACGAGGTCAACCACCCCAGCGGCGCCGTTGGCGCCGCGTACCCTCCTCAGCTGAGGAGGGGAGTTGTCGTTCTTATTTATTAGAGCGAAACGCCGCGTTTCCACGGAATAAAATCGGTTTGTCCGTGGCGCACGGCAGCAACTTCTTCCCCGCTAGCCACCCGAACCACATAATCGAGAATGCGCTCGGCAGCCTGCTCAATAGTTTCCTCACCGTCGATGACGGTGCCGGTGTTCACATCTATGATATCGGGCATGCGCTTGGCCAGTGCCGTGTTGGTCGCAATCTTCACAACGGGCGCAATCGGGTTGCCAGTAGGCGTACCCAAGCCAGTCGTGAACAGCACCACATTGGCACCCGAGCCGACCTCAGCCGTGGTCGATTCCACGTCGTTACCGGGTGTGCACAGCAGGTTCAATCCAGGCTTTGTTACGGGTTCGGGGTAGTCGAGCACCGCCACTACCGGCGAGCTGCCACCCTTGCGCGCTGCACCCGCCGACTTCATGGCATCGGTAATCAAACCATCCCGAATGTTACCGGGCGAAGGGTTCATATCAAAGCCTGAGCCCACCGCAATAGCACTGTCTCCGTACGCTTTCATCAGTTGGCTAAAGCGCTCAGCCGTAGCGTTATCTACTGACCGATTCACCAATTCTTGCTCGACGCCGCACAGCTCCGGAAACTCCGCCAGGATAACCGAGCCACCCAGCGCCACCACCATATCCGACACGTAGCCGACGGCTGGATTAGCCGAAATACCAGAGAATCCATCAGAGCCGCCGCATTCCAAACCGATGTTCAGCTTGCTCAGCGGCGCGGGCTGGCGCCGCATCTGATTGGCCTGCATCAAGCCCGCAAATGTCTGCCGCAAAGCCATGCTAATCATTGCTTCTTCCGTCCCGATTTTCTGCTGCTCCAGAATGAACAGCGGCTTATCAAAGTTGGGGCTGCGCTTGTTGATTTCGTCCTGCAGCATAGTCACCTGCGCGTTCTGGCAACCTAGACTCAGCACCGTAGCACCCGCCACATTCGGATGTGTGATATAGCCGGCCAGCAGTCCGCAAAGTGTCTGCGCATCCTGGCGAATACCGCCGCAGCCGCCCTCGTGGCTCAGAAACCGAATGCCATCTACGTTTGGGAATAGCCGGTTTGGACCTTGGGGGGCATTTTCGTCGCTGTGCAGGTCAGTTTGCAGAATTTCCTCCACCGACTTCCCCGCCTGCATCAACGAAATCAGTGCCTGCGTTTGGGGCTGGTAGCTTTTGCGGCGGGCATAGCCCAGGTCGGTTACCAAGGCTTCTTCTAGCACCTGCACGTTGCGGTTTTCGCAGAATACCAGCGGAATAACCAGCCAGTAATTGGCCGTACCCACGCGCCCATCGCTGCGATGGTAGCCCATGAAGGTGCGGTCTTGCCAACGGGTTACATCGGGGGCCGTCCAGGGGGCTTTTTCGTGTTGGTGTTCGTCGTAGCTGTCGGTGGCGTGCTGAATATTGCTAGTCGTGAGCAAGCCGCCGGCCGGTATCGACTGACGGACTTTGCCCACCAGCACTCCGTACATGGTTATTAAATCGCCGGGCTCGAAGTCGCGGGTGGCCAGCTTGTGCTTGGCCGGAATGCGAGCCGTCGTGGTTATGGTCATTCCATCCCACGGTACGGGCGTGCCTTCTGGCAAATCAACCAGGGCTACCAATACGTTATCATCGGGATGAATTCGGGCTACCTGATGCTTCATTTGACTAAGGTGGCTTTTTTATTTAAATGCTTTGCTACCGTGGCCGCAACGCCGGTTTCCAGCATTTGCTGAAGATTGTCGCTTACGCGCTTGGCAAAGCCTGGTAACTGGCTGAGGTCGTGGCCCCAAAGCGTTTGATTTTGTAGAACAATGTTCGTCAGATCGGACGCAGATAAGTTGCGGCTCCACAACTCAGCAAAGTAGCCGGCCTGATCATCGTTGATGGGATACTCGGTGCCGTTAGCCCTGCCGTACCATGTTTTCCCGTCCTGACGAGTGCCGCGCATAAATAGCAGATAGGCCGCAAACCCAAGCGCCACATAGTGCGGGGCCGTGTTGAACCGCTTGTAATAATGCAGCAAAGTGGGCACGTTGCGCATCTGCATTTTCATGGTGTACTGCATGGTAATAGCCAGCCACCGGTGCTCGATATAGGGGTTCCGAAAGCGGTCCAGCACTTGCAAACCAAAGCGCTGACCTACTTTCTCGTCCACGGCATACGGGATGCCCGGCAGCAAATCTCCTAACATCAGATTGTGCACAAAAGTGGCGACAGAATCATTCTCCATAGCCCCCGCACCGTCTCGCAGCCACTCAGATAAGCCAGGCCGCAGCTTAGCGTGTGCGTACCATTGAGCAAGCGCAGCTTCAACTCCCGAAACAGATTGATATCGGGCCGAATAAATATGCCCTTATCCGCTTGGTGGAAAGACAGAATTTCCTTCACCCGCTCGTCGCCCTCAATGGCCCACAGCAGGTATGCTTCTGTCATGGTCAAGAGCTCATCTTCGTAGCCAAGCTGCGTAGTCAGCGCCTGGTGGGTAGCGGCGTCGGGCTTTCCAGGCACAATTCGATCGACCAGGGAATTACAGCAGGTATTGGCCGTTTCCAGCCACTCAATAAACTCCGGTTCGAGGCCATTCCGATGAGCCAATTCCAAAAGAATCGCCTCTAGCTTACTGCCATTGTCCGGAATCAATTCCGTGGGTACAATGATTAGACCTTTGGATACATCACCATCAAAGGCCTGAAAACGAGCATACAGTACGGCTAACAGCTTGCCCGGAAACGAGTGCGGCGGCTCCTGCTGGATATCATCCGCCGTAAGCTGAATCCCTACTTCTGTCGTGTTGGAAATGACAACCTGTAGGTCGGGGCTAGCCGCAAAGTCAAGCACTTCCGCCCACTGGCTTTTCGCCGACAGCACCCGGCTGATGGACGCACACAGCACATTTTCCTCTATGGTCTGGCCATCTTCCACGCCCCGAATACCGACGGTGTAGAGGTTATCCTGACGCTCGAAAGCGGTCAGGTCGCCACCATCAGTTGATTTTACGACCACAATACGGCCATTAAAAACGCCTTGGCGGTTAGCTTTGTCAATAAGATAATCAGGCAGGCCCCGTAGCAAGACGCCGGTGCCAAATTGCAGCACTTTTTCGGGCAATTCCAGCAGAGCAGCAGTGGGTCGGAGCACGGGTGCCTCAGTGTCTGTCAAGGCTACAGCGCGAGATAAATTTTTCATAATCTAGTACTTATAGTTTCGCACCGGTGGTATTGGCCCACTTCTGTTGCCACTTGGGGTATTCTTTCGCTAGCAGCTTGGCCGGCCACGTACCCGCATAGGCATAGCCTGCACGCCGCTCATTCTCAATTTCGGCTAGGGTGGATTTTTTCACCCCGTCGCGGCCCACATAAATGGGCTTGTTGGTCTCCAAATCATAAAAGCGAGCCCATATAACTGAACCGGCCTCCGGCACAATCACGCGGTCTTTGCCAGTAGGCTCTTTCGGGGCATCAATAAGCTTCACCGCGTAACCCGGAATCTTCACCAAATCCAGCCAAGCCACAGCCGCATCAATAGAGTTTTTAATCTCGGGCGAAGGCTTATCTACGGCCATCAGGAACTCCACTATTTCTACGGTTTCCATGCCGCTCAGCGAAGCCAGCTCAAAGGCTCGTGCTTTCACTGGCTGGAAGGTTTTCTCATCGTGCTGGGCACACCAAGCCGTGAGCTTCCCGTTCTGCACATACTGGGTTTTGAGGATGCAATCGATGCCCCGTGCTACGGCGGCCTGGGCCTGCGGTATCAAGGCCGAATTCACGATAGCAAAGTTGCCTTTCTGCTGCGCTACATCGCGAAGCAAGACCAGCACGCGCATCATGGCGTTGTCGTTGTAAGTAATGTAGTGCCGGTAACCACTATTATCGGGGTAGTACTGCGGAAATCCCCCGTTGGGATACTGCATTTTCAGCAGGTACTGAATGCCCTTCTGAGCTGCACTTCGGTAAGCCTGGTTGTTGGTTTTTTGGAACGCCTCCATCAGATACTTAATCTCCCGAGTAGTGGCATCGTTGTCGATGGTAGCGTCGTTGCGGTTGGCGTCGTCAAGCGTAGCTGCTTTTTTTGCGGCGCTCAACGGCTTGGTGTAGTCCACTTTCACGTCGCCTACGGCTTTGGGCCAACCGCCTACGCTCCGCTGATACACTAGCATTTTCTCAGCGATGGTATCAACGCTAACCGGCGCGGTAGGAGCTTTGATGATAGGCGATTTGGGGTCGGGGTTCCAGCGGCCACCAAAAGTCCAGTTGGCCGTAATTGCACGCACCTGGGGGGCATTTTCGGCCGTATTCAGGTTGTCGCGGTGCCAAGCGTAGTCGCCGCCTTCGCGGTGGCAGTTGGCATAGTACACTCGCCGCCCCCAGTTGGGCGTACCTGGCCCGGAGGGTGAATGGTAAATGTCGGCATCGGCCATGTTCTTGGGGAACTTGCAGTCAATCAGATAGAACTGCGACTCGCGGTGGTAGCGCCCCAATTTGAAGTTGTCGTCGCCCTCAAAAGTGCAGTTCTTCAGCACCGTTTTGGAGTCGCGATTACCTGAGCCATCGTGCCAGATTGCGGCCGACATATTGTGGCAGATAAAGCGGCTATTTTCGATGTACGCCCAGCCCCGCGGGCAGTAGAAATCAACGCCACCTTCCATGGTGCAGTTCTGAAAATAGAACATGCCGCCTTCCGTGTCCCAAGGGCTAACCGTGTCGCCACCCAGGGCGCGAAAAGTACATTGCCGCACCGTGATTCGTGTAGCGCCTCCGAAGGTGCGCATGGCCATCTGGTGACCGTCTTTTTGCACCACTTTTTTGCCCGTTGGATCGGCGGGGCAGCCTATCGTAGTCTCACCCTTGGCATCGAAGCCGTAGCTGTTGATGAACGTTAGATTTTCGAGTGTGATGTCAGGGGAGTTACGCATGTTCAGCGTGGCCACGCCCCAATCATCGGCGCCTTTCACAGGGTCGCAGCGCCAAGCGTCGCGGGCCTGTGAAATGGTGATGACAGTTCCTTTTTCACTCTGCCCTTTGAGCGTGATATTGCCCTTGCCGTCGATGAAAAGCTTCTCGCGGTAGGTGCCGTTTTTGATCAGAATTACCCGTGGTTTAGCCGCTTCATTCGGCAGGCTATTGATAGCTTCCTGAATAGTGCGAAACTGCCCCGAGCCATTCTGAGCTACCACAATCTGCTGAGCCTGAGCGGGGGGCAAAAAGCCCCCAACAGCAGTAGCAGCACAAGTGATTTGAGTAGTTGTTTCATATGCATCGTATAGGTGCCTTCGGGGCATTACACAAAATCCTCCCGCATGGGGCTGAAGGCATCCACCAATTTTCCCGCTTCTTCGCACACCACGCCGTGCCACACATTGGAAGGCGCATAGAAAGCGTCGCCAGCTTTTAGCATGCGTTCCTCCTCTCCTACCGTGCACCGAAATACGCCGCTTTCCACGTAGCTCATCTGCGTGTGCACGTGGTGATGCAGAGCACCCACGGCGCCCGCCTCGAAGCTCACGCGTACCAACATCAAGCTAGGCTCGTGAGCAAGAATCTGCCGACTCACCCCCTCTCCGACCGTCTCCCAGGGAAGACGATTGGATTCAAAGAAGGTATCTGACGTGGGTGTAGTTGCCATCAGCAGAATGCTAGTAGCCGAAGTTCTGCACGAGCGCCGGATCGGAGGCGATAGTGCTTTGCGGAATCGGAAGTAGCTCCTTGCCTTTGCCGGGTACGTACTCAGCAGCTAAGCCAGCACCTGTGCTAGTAGCGCGAGTAGTAGCATTCTGAATGTAAACCGTACCTACTGGTTTGGTATTGGCTACATATTGGGCATCTACACTCAGGCGCCAGTTTATACGCACGGTGCCCGTGGGGGGGGCGTTATTAGCTGGCGAAGGCCGATAGAAAGAGCGGGTCCACTGCAAGGCGCTGGCCGATGGTGTACGGAAGTACATGTACTGCGGCACGTTTTGGTAAGGCGCCTCGCCTTTCGACAGCTTCTCAATGTTGGCTTTTACCTCAGCTATTTTCTGTTCAAATAGATTCCAGCGCAGCAGGTCAAACTTGCGGATGCCTTCGCCCCCAAACTCCAGATAACGCTCATTCACCAGTGCATTAAAGAAATTCTGCTTGCTGGTTAAGCTAAAGCCGCCCTGGGTAAGCGTAGTAGTAGCCCGCGTCCGATTGCCTCCGAAAGCACGAGTGCGCACTTCCAGCAGTGCGTTCTGAGCGGCGGCGGTTGGGCCGTTCAATTCATTTTCGGCTTCTGCAAACATCAACAGCACGTCGGCAAAGCGGATCAATGGCCAATTGTAATCCAAGTAGTTACCGGTGCCAGGCACGGGTGGAATGTGCCAGTCCCGGCGGAACTTACCGTCGTAAACCGTGTTTAAGGCCACGCCCGTCTGGAAGTTGTTCGAGGGAATGGTATAAGGCGCGATGGTAACGTTTAGGCGCGTGTCAGTGGAATCGAAGGCGTAATAGTAAGTGGGCGCGATGTTTACGCCGGCCTGTGAAGAGCCATAAATGGGTGAGGCATTCATGCGGGGGCCGTTATAGTAGCCCACTTTACTGCCTGAACCTGCCGTGGCCGTGGCCATGCCTACCTCAAATATGATTTCGTTGTTGGGCGAAGGCTTCTTCTCATTGATGCTTTTGAATAGCTGCAGGAAGTCAGGCGAGAGGTTATGCTCCCCACGGTTTGCCATCAGCTCAGCACATTCCTGGCGGGCAATAGCGTAGTACTCCAGGTAGTCGGTGGGGCGCACCATTGCACTGCCTTTCAGCGAATAGCCGCCCCGATACAAGGCCAGGCGCGCCCGCAACGCTTTCACGGCACCTTTGGTGATACGCTCATTGGCAGCGCCCGCCTTCGAGCGCCACGGCACCAGCTTGGCGGCAACCCCCAAGTCCTCGATCATCTTGGTGAGCGTCACATTGCGGTCAGCGTTGGGCAGGTTGAAATCCTGGCCTGATTTGGCTGGCGTAAGCTGAGCCGGTACATCGCCCCAGTTGCGAATTAGCTCAAAGAAATATTGGGCCCGCAGGGTTAACGCTTCACCATGCAAGCGGTGCAGCTCGGCCGTATCGGCGGGTGTGCCGGTTGTATACAGCGCCATTAGCGGAATCTGCTCGATGCAAATGTTCGTGCGCTCTACGCCTTGGTATAACTGGTTCCAGGGGTTCGTGATTTCGGTGTTAGCAGGCAGCGCAGCGTAGCGGGCAATACTGCGCCGACCACCATCGACGGGCCCTATAGACCCGATCATCTCATCGGAATCAAAGGGGTAATACATGCTAATACGAGTACCATAGCCATTGTCGCCGGACAATGGATCGTAGGCCCCAATAACGGCGGCAGTAGCGCCGGCCACGGTGCTAAATGTGTAGCTAGTGGTATTCAAACCTACCGGATCAACCTCCAGGTAGTCTTTACAGGAAGATATCGTTCCAGCGGTGCCGGCTAAGGCGACAGCAGCTAGCGCAGCTCGAAAAGAAATAAAGGATTTCATGAGTTGAAGAGATTGCTAGATTAGAGGGAAACGTTCACACCAAACAGGAAAGCACGGCTGCGGGGATAAGCAGCGTAATCAACGCCCGGCGTGAGGGGCGTAGCACGGCGGGTGCTCACCTCAGGGTCGTAGCCCGAGTACTTGGTGAACGTGTAGATGTTGTTGGCCGTCACGTAGAAGCGCAGCGTCGAGAGCTTGGCGCGGCTGATCAGAGCCTTGGGCAATGAATAACCAAGGGTTAGGTTGTTCACCCGCAGGAAAGAGCCATCTTCTACTGCCCATGAGTGCAGGAAAAGGGCCTGTGTAGGCGTCCAGATGTCGGCATTCTGATTTACTTCGCGCAGGCGCTCGATGGTCGTAATGGGGCTGCCATCTTCCTCAATGGTGCGGTAGCGATTACCCATGATGTCGAGCACGTTGCTGAACGTGGTGTTAGCCGTATTGGTCGTGAACTCGATTTTGTTCGCGTTGTAGACATCATTGCCAAGCACGAAGTTCAGGAAGATGCTAGCATCGAAATTCTTGTAGGTAAACTGCTGGTTCAGACCGCCTACCGCTTTCGGGTTAGCATTACCAATTACCGTCTGATCCTGGTTATTGATGATATTATCGCCGTTGAGGTCACGCAGTTTTATCAAGCCTGGACGAAACTCACCACCACCGATTACGGCAAAGGGATTCACTAGAGGCCGATCAGGATTAACCGTCCAGGTACCCGTACCCGTAGGGGTGGTAGCCGGCACGTAACCAATGAAGTCATCGGCGGTGAGGAAGCCATCGGTTACGTAGCCGTACATCTGCCCTACAGGCTGACCTTTCCGCGCTACGAAATCTTGGTTGAGCGCAGTACCAGCCCAGCCGGAAGCAATACCCAGAATCTCGTTAGTATTGGGACCTAAGTCCTCAATGCGACCCCGGTTAAAGGAGGTGTTAGCCGTAGCCGTCCAGGTGAAGTTCTCACTGTTTACGATGTTACCAATAACCTGCAATTCCAGACCACGGTTAGAGGTTGAGCCGATGTTCTGAAGTTGCGAGGTGTAGCCTGTGAAAGCTGGAATCGGACGGGCGATGAGCAGATCGCTGGTGGTGTTGTAGTACGCATCAGCCGTGAACTGAATGCGGTTGTCGAGCAATGACAAATCCAGACCTAAGTTGCGCGAAGTGGTTTTTTCCCACTTCAAGTCAGGATTAGGTAGGCTGACGGGCGCTGAACCCTGCACGATATTGCCACCGAGTGCATACGGCGCGCTACCGGCCCGGTACAGCTGGTCGGTCAGGAAGTCGGCGATACGGTTGTTACCGGCTTGGCCGTAGCTTAAGCGCAGCTTCAAATCGGATACGGCTGGAACGCCTTTAAAAAACTCTTCCTGCGAAATCCGCCACGCAACGGAGGCACCAGGGAAAAAGCCGAAGCGGTTGTTGTCTTTGAATTTCGATGAGCCGTCGGCGCGGAACGTACCCGTGAAGAGGTACTTGTCATTGTAAGAGTACGTCAGGCGACCGAAGCCGGACAGCAAGCGGTAGTCCTGCGGAATGCTGGTTTGGGGCAGCACGGGCTGGGAAGTCTGGCCAGTGGGTAGTACACCTTGGTTAATGTTGGCCAATGCCCGCTCAGCGGTGATTTCCAGCGGCAGGAAATTGGTTTGGATGAACTGCTGGTTGTTACGCTGTTGATAGATTTCCTGTCCTACAAGAACGCCAACGGAGTGCTGGTCCTTCTTGAAGGAATAATCCAGCACATTCGAGTTGTTAATCGTGGTCTGAGTGGTAGTCGTGATAGTGGCGAAAGGCAGGTTCAAATAGCCCCCGCCGCCTGCCGAATGGTAGGCGAATAGCGACCATTGAAAGTGCTCAGGTCAAAGTTGGTAATGTCGAAACCAGCCGTGGAGCGGAACACCAAGCCTTTAGCTAGCTCCAGCGCAATATTGCCCCCCACGTTGAAGGTGCGGCGCTTATCGAGGCGGTACTCATTGTCGATGGTCAGGATGGGGTTTACCAGCGTAGACGTCTCGAAAAATTCTGGATCAAAGGCCGTTACGTCCACTACCGTGCCATCAGCTCTTGGGATGTTCAGCGGCTGGTACTGCACCGTATTACGCAGACGTGAGGTAACGGAAGAACCGGAGGTAGAGGTGCCGGCGCCGTTGGCTTCCTGGTCGTTGAAGCGCACGTTCAGGCCGACGGTGAGCTTGTCGGTCGCTTTGGTATCGAAGCGGAAGTTGATCAGGCTGCGCTCGTAGTCGGAGCCGCGCTGAATACCGTCTTCGGTGTTGCGGGTTAGGCTCAGGGAATAGGTGGTGCCTTTCACCCCGCCAGCTATCGATACGTTGTGGGTTTGCTGGAACGCATTCTTGCCGAACACATCATCCTGCCAATCAACAAAAGGTGAATTACGGGCCCGTGTAATGGTATCGCTAGCAAAGTTTCTAGAGCCAAACAGCGTTCTAAAACTGTTCAGGCCAGCAACGCCGGCATACCGCGACCGCTCATACTGGTAGTTTAAATAATCGTCGGGCTCAAGCACCCCTAGCGTGTTGGTGATTTTACGTACCCCCGCGAAGCCATTATAGCTAATTACGGTTTTGCCTTCCAGGCCTTTTTTGGTAGTGATAATCACAACACCATTGGCGCCACGCGCACCATAAATAGCCGTAGCAGATGCATCTTTCAGTACGTCGACCGAAGCAATGTCTTGGGGGGCAATTACGCCCAATGCGTTTTCAATTTGAATACCATCGACCACGTAGAGCGGCGAGTTATCCTGCGTTACCGAGCCGCCACCGCGTACCCGCACCTGTACTTCCTGGTTACCAGGCGTACCCTCCGAGCTAGTCAGCTGCACACCAGCCAAGCGGCCCGTGAGTGCCTCAGCGGCCGAGTTAACGGGCACGTCCTTAATCTGCTGGGCGCCAACTGATGATACGGATCCAGTTACGTCGCGGCGGTTAACCTCTTGGTAACCAATTACTACCACGTCATTCAACTGTTGCGCATCTTCCTTGAGCGTCACGTTGATCTGTTCACGGTCGCCAACGGGGATTTCCTGCGATACGTAGCCAATCGAGCTGATATTTAGGGTCACCGGCTGGCCCGTAGGCACCGTGAGGCTGAAGCGGCCTTCAGGATCGGTAGAGGCGCCGTTGGTGGTGCCTTTCACGAGCACGGTTACGCCGGGCAAAGCCTCAGTTGCCGACCGCACCACGCCCGTAATGGTTCGTTGGGCCTGGGCAAAAGCCCCCGTCGCCGCACCCAGCAGCAGACAGAAGATGAATAGATATTTTTTCATGGTGGGGATGAGAAAAAAATGGTGGGTTATAAGTCGCTTACCGTAAATCATAAATGCCCACGGCATCCATGTCGGTGTATTCTAGGTTTTCGCCGGCCATGCCCCAGATGAAGGCGTAGGCGCTGGTACCGCAGCCCGTGTGCACGGACCAGGGCGGCGAGATGATGGCTTGCTCGTTGCTCACCCACAGTGGCCGGGTCTGATTGGGTTCGCCCATTAGGTGCAGTACCCGCTGGTTGGGGGGCAAATTGAAGTACAGATAGGCTTCCATGCGCCGGTCGTGGGTGTGGGCCGGCATGGTGTTCCACACATTGCCTGGCTTGAGCTGGGTAAGGCCCATTACCAGTTGGCAGCTCTGAATGCCCTCGTTGTATATGTACTTGTAGATGGTGCGCTCATTGGCCGTTTCCATGGATCCCATTTCTACCGGCGTGGCCTCGGACTGCGTGCGGAGCGTGGTCGGGTGGGTGGCGTGGGCCGGGGCCGATAAAAGGTAATAGCGGGCCTCTGCGCCGCTGAACGTAATGGTTTGCGCACCTTTCCCCACATATAGGCAGTCCTGGTTGCCGAGCTCGTAGCTAGTGCCATCGACCGTGACTTGGCCCGCGCCACCCACGTTCAGAATGCCTAGCTCGCGGCGCTCCAGAAAGTAGTTGGCTTTGAGGTTTTCTGGGTTAGGCAGAGTCAAGGTTTGACCAGCTGGTACTGCGCCGCCCACAATCATGCGGTCGTAGTGGGAATACACGAGTTCAATCTGACCGTCGACAAAAAGCTGTTCGATCAAAAACTGCTCGCGGAGCTGGTCGGTGGTCAGGGTGACGGTTTCGCGGGGGCTGCTGGCGTGGCGTTGCTGCATGGGAACGTATTGGGTTGTTCTGTATGAATTCGTAGGTGGAATTAGCGCCCCATCCAGCCGCCATCGACGGTGAGGATGGTGCCGTGCACGTAGTTGCCGGCCTCGGAGGCCAGAAATACAGTGGGTCCTTTGAAGTCCTCGGGCGTGCCCCAGCGGCCGGCCGGAATGCGGCCCAGGATGCTAGCGGAGCGGTCAGGGTCGTTGCGGAGCGCCTCAGTATTATCGGTGGCGATGTAGCCGGGGGCGATGGCGTTTACATTCACGCCTTTACCGGCCCACTCATTGGCCAGGGCTTTTACTAAGGAGCCAATAGCGCCTTTGCTGGCGGCGTAGCCCGGCACGTTGATGCCACCCTGGAAGGTGAGCAAGGACGCGGTGAAGATGATTTTGCCGCTGCCCTGCCGCAACATTTGCCCCCCAATAGCGCGAGCCAGACGGAATGGTGAGTCTAGGTTAATTGCCAGCACGTTATCCCAGTCGGCATCGGAGTGCTCGGCGGCGGGGGCGCGGCGGATGGTGCCAGCGTTATTAATTAGGATATCGATGCGGGGGAAGTCTTGCTGCACCTGCTGAATAAAGGTATCAACCTGGGCGCGCTGGCTAAAGTCGGCCTGGTAGGCCGTGAACTGCCGACCCAGGGCCTGCACTTGCTGCTCCGTCTCGCTTCCGGTGGCTTCGAGTGAGGCAGACACGCCGATAATATCAGCGCCAGCTTCTGCCAGCCCTATCGCCATCGCCTGACCAATACCCCGGTTACAACCAGTTACCAAGGCCACTTTGCCAGCCAAGTTGAAGAGAGAAGATGCACTCATGCAGGTGTTGTCTTTATAAACTTTTCAAAGAAATTCAGTGTACTTTTAAGACACTGATCGAATTATTCGCTCTGTTAATATCAACTCAAGTGATGGTTAACAGGAAGTATAAGCTGGTTTTTATTCGCGCAAACGTTATCGGGAACGTTGCCACAAAGCCGAATCTCCTCGGTCCCGACTAGGATTTGCGCTGAAAACAAGTGGATATTTCTACTGTCAGCGTGCAACAGGCCCTAGCGGCACGCTACTAGTTCTTGAACTTTAAGAAGCTTTGCCCCTATCTTCCCCTACTCCTCTCTCCCTACACTGCTACTTACTTGGAAACATTCACCATCAAGGATATTGCCCGCGAACTGAATATTTCAACTTCTACTGTTTCGCGAGCCTTGCGCGGCAGCTACGAAATCAACCCCGAGACCAAGCGGCTGGTGATGGAATGCGCCGAGCGTCTTAACTATCGCCCCAATCCGATAGCGCTAAGCTTAAAAGGGAGCGGCACCCGCGCTATTGGCGTCATTGTACCCCAGATTGCCAACTACTTTTTCTCCCAAGCCATCAACGGTATTGAGGCTATTGCCTACAACCGCGGCTACCACGTTATTATCTTCCAGAGCCACGAGTCTTACGACCGCGAAGTGGCTAATGTAGAGCAGGCTATGTCACGGCGGGTTGATGGGCTGCTGCTGTCTTTATCCAGCGAAACGTCCGACGTTACCTATTTGCGTGAGCTGCACGCTAAAGGTGTTCCCATTGTCCTGTTTGACCGGGTTTCAGCCGAGTTGGATGTAACGCAGGTCGTGGCTGATAACTTCAAGGGAGCTTTTGCTGCCACCGAACACCTTATTCAGTCGGGCCGGCGGCGCATCGCCCACCTCACCATTCAGCCTTGGCTGAGCATCACGCAGGAGCGCCTAGCTGGTTACCGAGCCGCCCTGGAAAAATACGGCTTGCCCTTCGACGAGAATCTAGTACGCTACGGCACTTTCGGCCCCAATGAAGTTGGACCGATGGTGGACGAGCTAATGGCCTTACCGGTTGCTCCTGATGCCTTTTTTACTGCCAGCGACCGGTTGGCGGTGGGCTGCCTTACGGCCCTGCGCCAGCGCAACCTTACCATTCCCGATGATGTGTCGCTTATTGGCTTTACCAACTTGAACGTAGCCGAGCTTTTATCGCCCTCACTGAGCACGGTGGTGCAGCCGGCTCAGGAGATTGGGCAAGTTGCCGCCGAACGCCTCATCGATTTGATTGAGCGCAAGCATCGGGCGCAACCCGTTGGCACCGTCCGCATTCCGACCGAACTAATAGCGCGCGACTCCACGCGACTCCCAGAACACATCACGACCCGCTTAGCAACGGCATCACCCGATCAGAAGTCGAAGCCTAAGGATTTCGTGCTGTCTATCTAATTGAGAAGTCAGGTTAGAAAAAGTCCCCCAGCAAATGCTAGATCGAAGCTAGCATTTGCTGGGGGGCTTTTTCTATTCAATCCGAAACCAATCTACGTCGGCGGAGCCGGCATCGTTGGTTTTGCTGGCCCGGGTACAGAACAAACCAACTTTCGCCCCAATCCAACGGCCTTCGCGGGCTTGAAACTCGGTGCCAATAGGCTGAAACTGCTGCCCGTCGAGGCTGTAGCTGAACTGGCATTTGGCGCCGTCGCGCACGGCTACACGCAGATAAATCGGCTTGTTGGCTGGCACTTCAACTGGTGGGGCAGTCGCTTTTTCCGGAGCGAGCTTATCAGCGTTCTGACACACAACTGGCGCCAGCGAAAGGCGGCCGTTTTGGTTGGTGACGCTCAGGTGAGCGTAGTCCATGCCCATCATAATTAAGCCAGCCTGCTCCCCTTCAAAGCGTGGAATAAATGTAAGCTTGGTGGTAGCGGTAAACGCGGCGGCCGGCAGCTTTTGCAACAGCAGATTCGGCACCTGCCAGAAGTTCTTGAAATCGGCGGGTAACGGCACAGAGTAGAGGCGCAGTAAACTCTGGGGGGCATTTAGGAACGCCCAGCCGAGCTGAGGATTAGCGTGCCACTGCCACTGCAAGCCCAACGTAGTACTATCAAACTCGTCAGAAGTAGCCGGCGTTGCCAGCGGTTGTGCCTTGCCTTTATGGGCAGGCTTGCGGTAGGTCAGTACGGGTTCGCCTTTGCCATCGCCATCAGGGTCGTTGCCGATTACGGGCCAGTCGTTTTTCCAAACCATTGGCTGCAAATGCACCACTCGGCCGTAGGCGCCTTGGTCCTGAAAGTGCATAAACCAATCTTCCTTGTCGCCGGGCGTCGTCACCCAGGCGCCCTGGTGAGGCCCGTTAATGGGCGTGTTGCCCTGCGCCATTACAATGCGGTCTTCATAGGGACCAAATACATTCTTGGAGCGCAGTACCACTTGCCAGCCCGTCGATACTCCCCCACCCGGCGCGAAAATATAGTAGTAGCCGTTGCGCTTGTAAAACTTCGGGCCTTCGATGGTCGGGTGCTTCTCGTGGCCATCAAAAATCAGCACTTCATCACCCAGCAGCTTCAACCCATCGGGCGACATGCGCGATACGGCTAGCACGCTCTTAAATCCGGCCCGCGAACCGGCAAAAGCGTGCACCAGATAGGCTTGTCCGTCCGCGTCCCAGAGCGGACAAGGGTCAATCCAGCCTTTCGCTTCTTTGATGAGGATGGGCGTTTCCCAAGGGCCCGCCGGATTCTTCGCCCGCGTTACATAAATACCGTAATCCGGGTCGGGGTAATAGATGTAAAATTGCCCCTTATGGTAGCGAATTGATGGAGCCCAAACCCCATTGCCATGCTGGGGCTTGCTGAACACATCCAGCGGTGACTGCTGGCTGAAAACCGTGCTGATAATCGTCCAGTTTACCAGGTCTTTCGAGTGCAGAATCTGCAGGCCGGGCGCCGCGTTAAAGCTCGAAGAAGTTAGGTAATAATCGGAGCCAACACGCACGACATCTGGGTCGGAATAATCGGCGTACAGCACTGGATTTTTGTAGGTGCCATTGCCCAAATCCGGCACCCACACTTTCGACAAAGTTGATGACTGCGCCACCCCCAGAACAGGAAGCAGCAATAAGTACAGAACGCTCAGTATTTTCATGAGAAGTAAAGCTAAATGCCTCAGCCTTACTTGCGAACGGTTTGCTGCAGGAGCCAGGTAGCCATATCTTTACCAGCCTGAAAGTTCTCGTACGTAGCCGGAATTTTGCGGCCGTCCACATACTCGTTGTACAGCCACGGGTCACCCAGCGCGAACACCGTTCCTTTGCCCACTTTGGCCGTAGCCATAATCACGTGATTGCCGTTCTTGACCAGCGGCTGAGCAGGTGACTTTACTTCCAATGGGGCTAGCTCCTTTACGTACGCCGTCTTGGCCGTTTTGAACACCGTTTTGCCGCCGGTCAGGTCAACTTTTCCTTGCTCGAATTGGTCGCCCTTCACCATGTTAAGGCTGGTGTTAGCAAAGCGTAATCCGAAGGCCTGAGCCAGCTGATTGAAGCGCGGAATTTCGCAGTTGGAAGTGTCATTGGCGAATAGAACTAACGTACCGCCAGCCTTCACCCAGTCGCTGATAGCTTGCACGTGCGCGGCCTCTACAAAGTTCGGATTGGGGGTTTCCTTGCGCGTGTCTGGATCTACAATGATGTATACGTCTAGCCCTTTGAGCGAGGCGGCTGTTGGCGCCGTGGGCACAGACACTGTTTTGCCCCCCAGCTCCCGAAACTGATTGCCCCAGAACCAGAAGCCACCATGCGTGCGCTCTTCCCAAGTGTAGTGAAATGGCTCCGGCTCGCCGGTAATCGGGCTCTTGCGCGACTCGTGGTTGAAGTAATAATCTAGGCCTACTGTCTTGCCTTGGCCGAGCTTATTTTCAGCAGCAATTTCCATCTCCACACTGGCCAGAATGAATGGCCCAACGCCTTTCAAATCGTTCTTGCGCAGCGGCTCGCTGAGGTAGTATTCAAAGCTACCATCGCGGTAAGGTTTGCCCCCAGACCGCCTACACTTACGGTTCCATTGAAGGCTAGTGCGCCATCGGCCTCATTGGCTACAAAGGTTTTCAATAGGCCCTGATAGCCTTTATCGGCCACTTTTTGATACGATTTATCGAGGTAGCCCATGCGTACGCCTTTGGCCAGCATGTACACAAACATGCTGCTACCCGAGGCTTCGGCGTAGTTGCCTTTGCGGGAGCCTTGGTCTACTACCAGTGACCAAGTGCCCGTTTTTTGGTCCTGATATTTCGCTAATACCGGCGCCAACCGCTGCACGTATTTCAGCAGGTTCGCGTACTCTTTGTGCTCCTTCGGAAAGTAGTCAAGCACATCAACCAAGGCCATGGCGTACCAGCCCATGCCCCGGTCCCAGAAGTTGGGCGACTGGCCCGTTTGCTTGTTGGCCCACTGCTGCTCCCGGCTTTCATCGTAGCCGTGGTAAAGCAGACCAGTTTTCGGATCAACAAGGTTTTTCTCGATCAAAGCAAACTGCTTGGCTACATCGTCGAAATCCTGAGCTTGTTTGAAAACCTGGTTGTACTCAGCGTAAAATGGCTGAGCCATGTACAGGCCATCCAGCCACATTTGATTGGGGTAAATCTTCTTATGCCAGAAACCGCCGGCTTTGGTGCGGGGCTGTTCCGCAAGCTGCTTGCGGAGCAATTGAGCGGCTTTAACGTATTTCTGCTGCACCGCCGAGCTACCCAACGACATCTGACTCATCAGCAAAAGCGCGTGGCCGGTTGTCAGGTTATCGAGGTTATAATCTTCGATTTTATAGGTACGAATACTGCCATCGGGCTGCACAAACAGGTCGAGATCTTTCTGAATATAAGTGAAGTATTTGGGGTCGCCGGTACGTTGCCACACCCGCTCCAATGCCTTCAGCATCAGGCCCTGCTCATAATCCCACCGAGTCATTTTCCGGCTGCCGATAACAATAGAATCGGGGTGCCATTTGATGAATGAATCAGCCATGCGCTGCGACATAGGCCGCGCGGCCGTCTGGGGGGCTTTTTGGGCCGTCGCAGCAACAAACGAGAATAGAAAACCGACAAGGAAGAGACTACGGAACATAGGCTTTGTGTGAGCTTAAGCAATGGGCTATTCTCTCACCTCAGTCGAGGCGAGGGTTACTGTTCTTATAGGTTAGCGGCTCGAAACGGTGACCACCTTTCTCGACACTTTTTTCCCGAACTCTACATCCTCCTTCGCGCCTTTTACATTGGTGTTGACCAATTTCACATTCTTACTCCGGTCGCCGGTTACGCGCAGCAGCAATTCGGCGCCGTTGGTATAACGGATGTTGTCCATCACGATGTTGCGACTGTTTTGCACTTCCAGCACTGGCTTGGTTTCGGTGGAAAACAGTGCTACGTTTTTGAGCTTGATACCATCGGCTTCCTGACATACGAGGCCCTTTTTACTTTCCAGCACTACGTTTTCAATCTCAATGTCCTTGATGTTCATTTCGGGTACCCCGCGAATCAGGATACCAGTATTGGCCCCTTTACAGGTCACGTTTTTGATACGGAAGCTACGGAACTGCGGTGTTCCCTCGTTCAGGGGTTCCGCCTTGATTTCGGGAATAGCGAATGCCTCGCCGTTTACCTGGACCGGGTCTTTGGCCGCGTAAAACATGTCAAACAAAATGGCCTCGCCGGCAATGTCAGTCATGTCCACGCCATCGACGAAGATGTTCTCTACTACCCCGCCGCGGCCACGAGCCGTTTTGAAGCGCAGTCCTACGTCGGTGCCCATGAAGGTGCAGTTGGTCACGTAGATATTGCGCGCGCCGCCCGACATTTCGGAGCCAATTACGAAGCCGCCGTGGGCGTGATATACTTTGGTGTCGCGGATGATGAAGTTCTCCGTTGGTACCCCACGCTTGCGGCCCTGCTCGTCGCGGCCCGACTTGATGCAGATGCCGTCGTCGCCCACGTCGAAGGTGCAGCCTTCTACCAAACCATTGCGGCAAGATTCGAGGTCGAGGGCGTCGGTGTTTTGGCCGTACCAAGGGTTTTTGGCCGTCACGTTGCGCAGGGTAATGTTGTCGCAGAGCAGCGGGTGGATAGTCCAGGCCGGCGAGTTCTGAATGGTGAAGCCTTCGAGCAAAATCTGCTTGCAGCGCTGTAGGCTGAGCATGTTGGGCCGCAGAAAGTCTTTTACTTCGGAAAGATGGTTGAGATCCACATCGGTTTGACCAGCAGGAATAACCCAGATTTTGGGCGAAAGTGATCCTTTCAAAGAACTAGCCGTCGGGTACCAGGTGGTGCCTTTTTCGTCTACCACGCCGCCCGACTTCACGAGCTTCTGCCACTGCCCTTCGCTTAGCTTCTCCTTCTTCACCATGCGCCAAGAGTCGCCGGCACCATCGAAAGTACCCTCGCCAGTAATGGCAATATTCACGAGGTCGTAGCCCGAAATGGGGGACTGATTGCGCACGGCGTCCTCGCCCTCCCAGTTCGTTTTAATGAGTTTGTAGTCGGAGAGTTTGTTGCTGAATTGAACCAAAGCGCCCCGCTGCACGTGTAAGTTCACGTTGCTTTTCAGCTGAATTGGGCCCGTGAGCCACAAGCCGCGCGGCACCAATACTACGCCGCCCTGCTGGCTACATGCCTCAATGGCCTTGCGAAACGCCTCGGTGTTCAGGGTTTGGCCATCGGCTACGGCCCCGAACTTGGTGATATTAAACGTATCGGCGCGGAACGAAGGCTGGAGTACTACCGGCAAATCAAAGGCGTACTTACCCGCAAAGGCTAAGGGCTTCAGGTGACTGGCTATACCCAGGTTCTGCTTCTTTATGTCCTGGGCAACCAGCTGCGCAATTAGCTCAGCGCCGTAGGCCGAAAAGTGGGTGTTGTCGTTCTTGGCTGGGGGCACCGGGTTCTCTTGGTAGTAGCCGTTCTGGTAACTCCAGAAAAGGTCTCGGCTACCCTTCTCACCCAGTTGAGAGTACAGTGCCCAGCTCTTCTCGTGCATGTCAATCAGCGGCACTTTCTGCGACTTGGCCACCTCACGCACCACCGACGGATACTCGCCGTGGTCGTCTTTGCGCTTGCCCTGCTCATCAAAGTAGCGCCGGCCCACAGGCGTGAGCAGCACCGGATTTGCCCCCCGCTGCTTGGCTTCCTGCACGTAGCGCGTCAGGTTTTTGCGGTAATCAGTTTGGGGCGCGGCGTAGCGGGCGGTGTCTTCCTTTTTTTGGTCGTTGTGGCCAAACTGGATAAGCACCCAGTCGCCGGGCTTCACCTGCTCCATCACCTTAGCCCAGCGGCCTTCGTGACGAAAATTGCGGGTGCTACGCCCATTCATGGCGTGGTTCTGCACGGTGGTTTCGCCATCAAAGAACTGGTCAAAGTACATGCCCCAGCCGCGCTCCGGCTTGCTACGGTCCGGCTTCTCCGACATCGTGGAGTCGCCAACCAGGAATACTTGAACCTTCTTTTCCTCGGCCGGTCGGAAGGCCAGAGCGACCAAAGACAAGAACAATACAGCGTATTTTTTCATGGAATGAGCTTTAAAGAAAAAAGCCCCCAGCTCGGGCTGGAGTGTAATTCTTTCCTGATGCGGCCGCTTTCGCAGCTATTGAGCAATAGCTTAAGCTACAGACGGAGGCTTTAGGGAAACGGGCTTCGCAGAGAGTTTATTTGCGCAATCGTTACCGGGAACGTTCTCATGCCTTCCTCTGGGGCCTTTTACAACACCCAAATAATGCGCTTTTAAAGCCGTCGTGCGTGATCTAATGAAAGAAGTAACGTCTGTAACGCTGCGTCAATGTTGTATTTTATGACGATGCAATAAAAGCAAATCGGGCAGCAGGCTGAATCTAGCTCAGCCTGCTGCCCGATTTGCTTTTATTGCGCGGCTTCTTCAGTGAAACCGTCACAGGAGTATTAGATTCCGACGCCCATACGCTTGTAAGTGACTTTGCGCAGCGTAAGCGGATTAGCCGCCCGAACCTTGATGGTTTTAAATTCTTCAGTGGGAAAGAAGATGCCCGTCATGGCGGTCAGGCCTTCGTCAGCAAACAATTCTACAGAAGCGGCATCCACAATGAGTGTCAAGTCCATTTTCGCGCTGGTGGTCAGGCGCGGCGCAGTGGCCCGACTCGCAAATTTGTTACTGAAATCAAGCTTGCCGGATTTGGTGCGGTCGATGTAGTATTGGTTGGCTTTCTTGTCGTAGCCAATCAGCACTTCTTCCTTACGGTCGTTAGTCAAAACCACGGCAAAGTCAGCGAGCTGATCAGCAGAGAGCTTTAGTTGGAATGGCCCCGTGTTCTTGGTCTTGTCTGAGAGGTTCATCTCCTCTTTCACCGCTACATTATCCAGTGTAATTTCTCCTGATTCCAGCTTGCTTACTTCCTTGGATGGCTGCGACACCAACAGCACTTCCGTTCCTACTTTGCGCAGCGACAAGTCGCGCGGGATGGTCATGGCGCTGCGCCAGGGGTACGTGGGCACCTGATTAGCGTATTCCCAATTGCTCATCCAACCCAAGAATATCTTCCGGTCGCCGGTGTTCGACCACGTCACGCCGGCGTAGTTGTCAGGGCCATAATCAACCCATTTGGTATCGGTAGAAAGAGGCGTGAATTTCTTACCGTCGAAGTCGCCCACGAAGTATTGGGTCGCCGAGCCTTTGTTGGGGCCGCCGGGGTTGATGCTCACCAACAACACCCATTGCTTTTTGCCCCCCAGCGTCAGTGGGAACAAGTCGGGGCACTCCCACACGCCGCCGTGCGCGCCTACCTTCTCGCCAAACTCACTTTGCTTGGTCCAATCCTTTAAGTTGGGCGAGGAGTAAAACGTGATGCGGTCTTTGGTGGCCAGGGTCATAATCCACTTCTTGTCCTTCTCGTACCAGCTCACTTTTGGGTCGCGGAAGTCCGGAATGCCGGGATTTTTCAGCACTGGGTTCTTCTCGTACTTCGTCCAGGTTTTGCCCTCGTCCAGGCTATAGGCAATACTCTGATTCTGGTGCTTATTGCCCCCCAGCTTCTCCAGCTTCGGGTTGTGATGGGTGAAAATAGCCACCATCGGCGCCTGGCCGTTTTTGCCGAAGCCCGAAGTATTGTTCACATCCAGAACGGCGCTGCCTGAGAAGATGTACCCCAGGCTGTCAGGATATAAGGCAACGGGTTGGTGCTGCCAGCTTACCAAATCCTTGCTGGTGGCGTGGCCCCAGTGCATCGGCCCCCATATGGTGCTGTCGGGGTAATATTGATAGAACAGGTGATACGTCCCCTTGCTATAGACCATGCCGTTAGGGTCGTTCATCCACTTCGCCTTCGGGGTGAAGTGAAACTTGGGGCGGTACTGCTCAGTAGCTTGCGGCCGTTGGGCCCAGCCGCTGAGCGTCAGGCCCAGCAGGCCCACAATTAGACAAATCAGTTTTTTCATAGGGAGTTGATAAATGACCTATTAAGGAAAAAGGCGGTCATGCAGAGCGGAGCGAAGCATCTCGCCATCGGTAGTAAGATTACTAATCTGACGTTAGCACGCGAGATGCTTCGCTCTGCATGACCGCCTAGAGGAGCATGATTTACTGCCGAACTTGAACGTCCAGCAACTCCGTAATATGCGCTTCGCTGAGGGCTGGGGTTGCGCCCTGATAGGTCGCAACTAAAGCCCCACTCGCGCAGGCAATGCGCAGGCATTCGTCGTAGGTGCGCCCGCTTAACCAAGCTCGCAGGAAAGCCGCCAGGAACGCGTCGCCGCTGCCGATGGTATCCACTACTTCTACTTTGATACCGGGGGCGCGGTAAAATTGCCCCCCAGCCCATAGCATGGCCCCGTCGGCGCCGAGCGTGACGCACACAGCTTTCAAGTCAAAACGACTGGCCAGTCCAGCCAAGGCCGCTTCGTCTTCGGTGCTACCGCCAAACCAATCCAGGATTTCGGCCAGCTCATGGTGATTCATTTTCACCACATCAGCTTGTTCCAGCAGGTATTTAATGACCTCGCGGGTATAATGCGGCGGGCGCATGTTCACGTCGAATACCTTGAGTTGGGCACTCTGCAGCAGCCGATACAGGGTTTCGCGCGTGGCCTGACTACGCGCCGCCAGACTACCATATACGAATACTTTGGCGCCGGCCACTAGGTCGCGCACCTCATTATCGTATTGGATGTAGTCCCAGGCCACAGGCTGCACAATTTTGTAAACTACCTCATTACGGTCGTCTACGTTGGCCTTCACTACGCCCGTCAAATGCGTCTTACCGCGCTGCACATACTTTGTGCTGACGCCTCGACTTTCTAGGAAATCCAACAGCTCCGTTCCCAGGTCGTCGTCGCCGACCCGGCTGATAAGCTCTACGGGCTGCCCAAACTGATGCAGGTGCACCGCCACGTTGAAAGGTGCTCCGCCCGGCTGCTTACCCGAGGGCAGCACATCCCAGAGCGTTTCACCGAAGCACACAACTGTATTTTGCATAAGAAGTTGAGTTTATAGTTTTAGTAGCATTCAAACGACGGGCCTCTCCCCTACGAGAGGGGGCTAGGGAGTGAGGCCCGTCGTTAGCGCCGCCTACCAACCTGGATTCTGCTGGTACAGGCCTTTGCTGAAGTTGATTTGATTTAACGGAATTGGCAGGTATTCGTCGCGGCCACGGGTGAAGCGGGCGTCCTTTAGGTGCTGACGCTTCGTTTTCTCCTTTTCAAAGTACGTGTTCAGGTAATCGGCCGCGATTCCCCAGCGCACGAGGTCGAAGAAGCGCTGGCCTTCCAAAGCAAACTCTAAGCGGCGCTCAAAGCGCAGCGCCTGGCGAGCGTATGCCTGATTCCAAACTCCAGCCGAGTACTGGCCGATCCGGTAGTTGGAGATGTTGGCGCCGGAAGTGGTTTTCAACCGGGCGGTGCTGTTCTGAGCCCGCTGCCGAATCTGGTTGATGATGGGCAAAGCTTCGGCCGAGCGATTTAACTCAATCAAGGCTTCCGCTTTCCAGAGCAGCACATCGGCGAAGCGGATGATGGTCCAGTTCTTCGATGAGGTCATGAAGGGGGGCGTTTTTTGGAAGCTCGGATCCGTAGGCAGCACGTTTTCCTTCATCGACATATACACGCCATAGGTATTCTGGTCGCGGAGCCAGGAGGTTTCAAAGATGAACGACGGCGAGTATTTATAAGGGTGCGATGGAATACCAACGGAATGATCGAGGCGCGGATCGACGGTATTGGCCTGGAAATCAGCGGGCGCACTTAGGTCCGAGTTGTTGAAGGTCTCGAACAACGGCAGGCCCTGAGCATCCGTCTTGAAGGCGTTGACCAGGTTCTGGCTGGGCTGATGAAACCCGCAGCAGCCGTAGTCGGGGTTCATCGGATAGTTCAGACAGTTGCCGCGGTCGGTGCGGCCTTTGGGGTACCGTCGTTGCGCGAAAACTGGATAGCAAACACCGACTCCACGCCGTTATCGCCGGCCGTCAGGAAGTTGGTGGCAAAGTCAGCGTGCAGCGAGTATTTGCCCGAGGCAATGACCTGGTTAGTTAGGGAAACCACTTCCTGGAGCTTCGCCTGGTCGACGGATGTAACGGCGTTGTTATCGCTCTGTACGTAAGCCTGGAAAAGCAGCGTTTTGGCCAGGTAAGCCTGCGCTGCCGATTTATTGGCCCGCCCTATTTCAGGCTGAGCGTCAGGCAGATTAGCTACCGCAAAGCGGAAATCGTCGGCAATCTTGGTCCATAGCTCGTCGTTGGTCAGGGCTACGTTCGATACGGTAGCGTACTCCGCAGTGGGCACTTTCTCGTCGATGTAGGGAACACGCTTGAAGAGCTCCTTGAGCATAAAGTAGAAGTGGCCGCGCAGAAAGCGCATCTCGCCCTGACGAATGGCCTTATTCGGCATAGCCGCCGCATCAACAGTTTCGAGGCGGCGCAGGGCGTCGTTGGCCCGCGAGATGCCAATGTAGATCAGGAACCACAGCTCGTCGGTGTTGCCTACATCGAGGCGGTTGAAAGTGAAGGTTTCGTAGAAGTGAAACGCATCCACGTCGGCCGTGCCGTTGCCACCTTTGTAAGCGTCGCCGGCGCGGACGTTGCCGTAGGGCCACAAAGAGGTATAAGGCGCGCGGTACACGTCGTTACCAAGTTGGGAGTAGGTGGCAATAACCTGCTTTTCAATATTGGCGGCGGTATTCAGCTGGTCGTCGCTGAGCGCGCCGGTGGGCTGCACATTGAGAAACTCTTTGTCGTTGCAGCCATAGGAAAGGGCGAGCAGCGAAATCGCCAGTACGCTGGATTTCAGGATTTTCATGGTAGTAATGCTGGCGGATGATTAGAAGGAAACGTTGAGGCCGGTGGTGAAAATGCGGGGAACCGGGTACTGGTAGTTGGTTACCTCGGGGTCCGGGCCGGTGTACTCCTTGCTCTTGACAGTGAATAAGTTCTGGCTCTGCACGTACACGCGCACCCCTTGCAGCTTAATCTTGCTAACCAAGGTGGCGGGCAGCGAATAGCCCAGCTGGATGTTGCGCAGCTTCAGGTATGAAGCGTTTTCGATGAAGTAAGTCGAGGCGCGGCCTTCATTGTTGGAGTTTTGCAGGGTAAGGGCCGGAATCGAAGAGCCCGTGTTAGTCGGCGACCACGCGTCGAGCAGGCGCTCGCCCCAGTTCTCACCCGAGGCAATTGATGCGAAGTCAGTCCGGAATTTGGCGTTGTTGTAAGCTTCCAGGCCTTGCACCCCTTGCAGGAACACTTGCACGTCGAAGCCTTTGTAGCCGGCGCCCAAGTTTAAGCCGTAGTTGAAGTCGGGCACGCCCTCGGTAATCCAGGTCTGGTCGAAGTTGTCCACTTTGCCGTCGCCGTTCAGGTCCTTGTAGCGGATGCGGCCGGGGGCGGCACCTACCTGCGTGGGGCCTTCGCTTACCTCGGTGGCGTTCTGGTACAAGCCGTCGGCTACGTAGCCGTACACGGCGTTGATGGAGTGGCCCAAGCGAGTTACGTCCTGGCCGTTGCCGCCGTAGGCGTTGATAACCTCGTCGGGCAGGAAGGTAAGCTTGTTGCGGTACGTGGAGAGGTTACCCGTGATGCTGTACGTCAGGCCATTAGTCAGCTCATTCTGGTAACCTACTAAGAATTCCCAGCCCTTGTTTTCGATCGAAGCACCGTTCACAAACTTGTCGCCACCCTCGCCTACCACGGCCAGGTAAGGCAGATTCACGAGGATGTCTTCGCTTTTCTTGATGAAGTAGTCGACTGAACCCGTAAGGCGGTTATCCAGCAAGCCGAAGTCAACACCGAGGTTAGTCTGGGTCGTG
This sequence comes from Hymenobacter radiodurans, assembly GCF_004355185.1. Classification (NCBI taxonomy): domain Bacteria; kingdom Pseudomonadati; phylum Bacteroidota; class Cytophagia; order Cytophagales; family Hymenobacteraceae; genus Hymenobacter; species Hymenobacter radiodurans. The sequence goes on along the minus strand of NZ_CP037922.1, from coordinate 1,765,528 downwards.
GTTTCCCACTTCAAATCGGGATTGGCCTGCTGCACGCGGCGGTAACCGGAAGGCAAATTGGTGTCGTTGCCGAAGATGTCGTAGGCCGTGCCACGGTCGTACTCAAAGTTGGGGTCCAGCGTTCCCAGCAATGACTGGTAAAGGCCGCGGGAGGCAAAGTTGGCGATGTCCTGGTTGCCGGTTTGGCCCCAGCCAGCGCGCAGCTTCAGGTCAGAAAAGAACGGGGTCGTGTTTTTCACGAAGTTTTCTTCGCTCAAGCGCCAGCCCACCGACGCGGCCGGAAATACCCCGAACCGGTTGTCTTCGCCGAAGCGGGAGGAGCCGTCTCGACGGATGGTAACGGAAGCCAAGTACTTGTCGGCCAGCGAGTAGTTGAATTTGCCGAAGTACGAGGCCAGCTTGTAGGCGGTGCCGCCGCCGCCGTTGTCCTTGTTGGCCGCACCCGCGTCGAGGTAGGCGTAGGTGGGGTCTTCGCTGGCGAAATTGGTGCGGGAGGCGTAGCTGCTCTCATCGTAGTAGCTGATGCGCTCGGTGCCAGCCACGAAGTTGAGCTGATGTTTGCCCCCCAACGTCATGTCGTAGTTCAAAGTGTTCTGCCACACCCAGTTGCCGAAGAAGCGCTGGTTATCAGTTACCCTGTTATTCGCCTCAGAGAGGAAGCCCGCCTTGTAGGTTTTGTAGATCTGGCGGAACTTGTACATACTGTAGTCGATGCCGAAACTGGTGCGCAGGTGCAAGCCGGGCAGCAGCTCGGCGTCGGCAAACACGTTACCGAAGGCCCGACCCGTGTTGGAGCGGTTCTGCTGGTTATCAGAGAGCAGGCGCAGGGGATTATCCCGGTCACTCATACCTTCTACGGGGCCGCCCCATCCTATGCCATCCACGGTGCGCACGGGCACGATAGAGGGCAACTGGGTAGTCCGGTCGCGCACCAGGTTTAGGTCGAACTCCGCCCGCTGCGACTTGACGATAGTCAGGTTTTCGCCGATCTTTAATTTGCCCCCAGGAAGTTGTAATCGGAGTTGAGGCGGGCCGTGTAGCGGTTGAAGCCCGAGTGTTTGAGGGTACCAGTGTTGTCGTAGTAGTTCAGGGAGAACAACGCCCCGCCCCGCTCGCCGCCACTGCTCACGCTTAGGTTGTAGCTCTGAATCAGGGCATTCTGCTCGGTTTCTTTAAACCAGTCAGTGTCGGCGGCGCGCATGGTTTTGTCCTTGTCGATGAACTCGGGCACAATCACTTGATCGAGCACGGGCTGTCCGTCGGGACCGGTGCGCGTTTGAAAGGTGTAGAAGGGGCGGCTCGGCACTGCGCCGTCGTTAGTGGCTGCCTGCCAGTACACCCGGCCATAGTCCTGTGTATTGAGCATCTGGATGTGCGGGCCCGGGGTCTGGAGGGTGAAGAAGGTCGAAAAGTCTACCCGCGTAGCGCCTTGCTTAGCCTTCTTGGTCGTGATGATAATCACGCCGTTACTGGCCCGCGAACCGTAGATGCTGGCGGCCGAAGCGTCTTTCAGCACCTGAATCGACTCAATGTCATTCTGGTTGATCTGGTTAATGCCTTCCCGCGTCGGGATGCCGTCGATGACGTAGAGCGGGTCGTTGTTGCCGAGCGTACCGATGCCGCGAATGCGCACGGTGGCGGAGCTGCCCGGCGCGCCGTCGGTGGTGATGTTCACGCCCGGCACCCGGCCTTGCAAGTTGCGGGTCACGTCATTAGAGGCCATGTCTTTGATTTCCTCCGTTTTCACTACCGATACGGCGCCGGTCAGGTCGGCCTTGCGCTGGGTTTGGTAGCCCGTCACGACCACTTCATCCAAGGTCTTGGTGTCGGCAGCCATCGTTACATTAAGGGTAGTGCGGCCACCTAATACAATTTCCTGGGAAGTGAAGCCGATGGAAGAGAAGGTCAGCACCGCGTCGTCGGGAACGGTAAGGCTGAAGCGGCCGTCGGGGTCGGTAGCGGTGCCGTTGGTGGTGCCTTTCACGAGCACGGTTACACCGGGTATCCCCGCGCCCTTATCGTCAACTACCTGACCAGTCACCTGGATATCAGCCTTATAGATACTGATCAGTTCTATTCGGCTGTGCGCTGCGACGAGGTTTGGGGCCGTCAGCAGCAGAACAGCCAACGCCGTGGGCAGGAGTGTCCGGCGGCGCATGAGTACGATCTTTTTCATGGGTGTTGTATAAAGTGGAGAGAGTTGAAGGTTGGTCAGCTCTGGGTGGCAAAAAAGGACGCCAGGGAGCTGTAATCGTTTTCGGAAAGACGCTTGTAAATCAGGCGGTCATGCAGAGGCGGAGCCGAAGCATCTCGCGTGCTGATGTTGGATTAGTAATCCCACTACCGCGAGCGAGATGCTTCGCTGCTCTCTGCATGAGGTTCTTGTGGGGGCTTTTTGTCTCTTTGACTGGCCTCTTAGTGGACCACCAGAATCTTTTCGACTTGCTCCAGGCTCGTGCCTTTGGTTTCGGGCATGAAGCGCCACACGAAGACCAATTGCAGCACCATCATCAGGCAGAAAAAGAGGAAGGTGTGGCCTCCGCCTAGGTGCTCGGCGAAGTAGGGGAAGGTGAAGGCGATGATAGTCGCCATGATCCAGTGCGTAGAGCTACCCAGCGCCTGCCCTTTGGCGCGCACACTGTTGGGGAAGATTTCAGAGATAAATACCCAGATAACAGCCCCTTGCGAGAAGGCGAAAAAGGCGATGTACACGAACAGCAGGATGGGCACGGTGAAGCCCGTAAACTGCTCGGTGTAGAAAGCACGGGCTACCAAGCCCAGCGTGGCAATCAGGCCAAAAGAGCCAATCAGCATGAGCTTGCGCCGGCCAAACCGGTCGATGAAGTTCATGGCCAGCAGGGTAAAGGCGAAGTTGATCAGCCCCAAGCCTGCCGACGATAGCAGGGACGAACTGGTACCCAACCCCGTCATTTCAAAGATGCGGGGGGCATAATACAGGATAGCGTTGATGCCGGAAACCTGATTGAAGACGGCGAACAGCACCGCCAGCATTACCGGCCCAATATGCTTCCGGGTAAAGAGCGATTCCCCCCGGCGCCTTCCTGGGCCTGCGACGTCAGGATTGCCGTGACGTCGCGGTCAAAAGAGGTGGGGTTGATGATGCGCAGAATGGCGCGGCCTTCTTCTACCAGACCTTTCTTGGTGATCAGCCAACGCGGGCTTTCGGGCACCCGGAACAGAAGGAGCAGAAATGCGGCGGCTGGGAAGACTTGCACGCCGAGCATCCAGCGCCAGGCTGCGTCGCCGCTATCGGCCAGCAGATAGTTGGAAAGATAGGCAATCAGGATTCCGAAGACGATGTTGAACTGAAACAGCGCCACCATGCGGCCCCGGGAGGCGGCTGGCGAAATCTCTGAAATGTAGAGCGGCGCCGTGACGGAGGAGGCGCCTACCCCTAGCCCACCGAGGAAGCGGAAGATCAGAAAGGGCACCCAGCTCGGAGCCATGGCCGCGCCCAAAGCCGAGACGAAGTAGAGGACCGCAATCCAGATCAGGGTCTTGCGGCGACCCAGTCTATCGGAAGGAATGCCCCCCAGCAAGGCGCCGAGCACCGTACCTATAAGAGCGATGGATATGGTGAACCCGTGCTCGAAAGCGGTGAGCTGCCAAAGCTGCTGAATCGCTTTTTCCGCTCCGGATATCACGGCCGTGTCAAAGCCAAACAAAAAGCCCCCAGGGCGATGACGATGGACCAGAAGAATACTTTGCTGTTTTTCACGACCGTTTTTTTTCTTCAAAATTCGGTCGTGGCGTCTGCCTAAGCGTGCTCTATTATTCCAAAGTCTTCCATTTTTGATACAACGTTTACGTAATGTATAAATTACTAGTAATCAATATTTTAACTACTTAATACGATTCATTTTTAAAGCTCAAGTTTCGCTCATGATACCCGACTTTCGAATTTGATTCAGCTATGGGGCGTCACGTGCAGGGCCTTGAACTCGGAAGGCGAAATCTGGTACTTGGCTTTGAAGGCGGTGGAGAAATAGGAGGGCGAGGAGAAGCCCGTTTGGTAGGCTACTTCAGCAATAGTCAGGCTGTCGTCGAGCAAAATCTGGCGGGCCTTGGTCAGGCGGATGCCTTGAATAAAGTCGGTGACGCCGGTACCCAGCAGGGCCTTTACTTTGCGGTAAAGCTGCACCCGCGAGATGCCCAAGCTGCGCGCTACATCCTCCACGCTCAGGTCGGTGCGGGTGAGGTTGGCCTCCACAATGGCGGTGAGTTCAGCTAGGAATTTCTGGTCGACGCGCTGGGGCGCGACGGTGGCGGTGTCTACTGATAACTCCCGGCGGAAGTGCTCGCGCAAGTGGGCTCTGTTGGCCAGCAAAGTCCGGATGCTCTCCAGCAGGAAGGTCGGGTTGAACGGCTTGGTCAGGTACAAGTCGGCGCCCGACTGCACGCCTTCCACCTGCTGCTCGGGGGCGTTGCGGGCCGTGAGCATGACCACCGGTATGTGTGAGGTGCGCCAATCGGCACGTAGCTGGGTTACTACTTCCAGACCGCTGAGGCCGGGCAGCATCACATCACACACAATAAGGTCGGGGATGGTTTCGGCGGCTAGGCGCAAGCCCGTGTCTCCATCAGCAGCCGAGGAAACTTGATAGTGTGGCGCCAGCTTCTGCACGACGAAGTCCCGCACGTCTTCATTGTCTTCAATCACTAAGATTAAGGATTCGCTTGCGGAAATGGGCGTGGGCGTTGGGTCCTCTTTCGATCTGGGAGGCATTTCTTCCTCTTGGGCAAAGTTGACGGGCAGAGCCGCATAGGGCGTGGTGCTCCGCAGCGCTGCCGGCAGTTCCAGCGGCAGCGTCACGACAAACGTGCTGCCTTTCCCCGGCTGGCTGGTAAATGATAATTGCCCCTGGTGCAAGCGCACAAGGCCCATTGCCAACGCCAAGCCCATGCCCGAGCCTTTGGCCGTCGGCTGATGGCCTTGGTAAAACCACTCAAAGATGTGTTCCCGGTCTTGCTCCGAAATTCCGCTGCCTGTATCTTCCACACTCACGCGCACCGTGTTGTCGGTGGGTACGCGCTGAATGCTGACCGTAATCTGGCCCCGGTCGGGGGTGAATTTCAGGGCATTGGAGAGCAGGTTGAAGAAGACCTTATCCAGAATATTGACATCAAACCACAGAGGAATAACGGGCTCGGCAGGGAGAAATCGGAGCACTATACCCCGCTGCCGGGCCGACTTCTCAAACACGTCCATAATCTCGCGGACGAAGGCCACAATATTGCCCTCCGATGCTCGCACGGGCATTTTACCCACTTCGATTTTGCGGAAATCCATGAGCTGGTTTACCAGCTGTAGCAGGCGCTGTGTGTTGCGGTGCACCAGCGTTAAATCGTGGCGCTGCCCGGCCGATAAGTCGGCGCTGGCGGTGAGCATTTCTTCCACCGGACCCAGAATAAGGGTGAGTGGGGTGCGCAACTCGTGGGAGAAGTTGGTGAAGAAGCGCAGCTTGGCTTCCGTATCGATGCGGGCCTGCTCGGCCAGCTCAGCTATCTGGTTGCGCTGGGAGCTGATTTCCTCATTTTGCCGCTCCAAGCGCTTAATTAAGCGGCGGTTTACCTGAAAAGCCCGCCACGCCACTAACCCCAGCAGGGCAGCTCCCAGCAAAGCCGCGAGCAAAATATACAGGACGGTGCGCTGGCTGGCATACGTATCGCGCTGCTGTTGCAAAAGCTGCTGCTGACGCTGAATATCCTCCTGCTGACTGCTCAATTTTTCCGTCTGCATCTTCATAGTCAGCGCGTTGGTCGAGTCAATGACCATGGTGCCGAGCATGTTTTCCTTGTCGTACGGCTCGCCCTTGATAATTTTCATGGCCGTCCGAATGGCCTCTTCGCCGCCCGGCGAGTAGAGAATAGTGGCCGCCAGAATGCCGTCCTGCACGAACTGAATACCACCGTGCGGACCGGGCAGCCCATCGACGCCCACTACCTTAATTCGCCGGTCGAGGCCCAGCTGCTTGCACACCTGGTAAGCGCCCAGGGCCATGCGGTCGTTGTGGGCAAAAATCAGATCGACTTCGGGGTGAGCTTTGAGTAAGGCGGGAAGATTCTGCATAACGGAGGGCCGCTTCCAGTCGCCGTGCATTTGCGCTACTAGGCGCATTCCGGGGTACGCGGCCAGCGTTTCGGCGAATCCCTTGTGGCGGTCGAGGGCAGGTGAAGCGCCGGGCGCGCCCTTGATTTCCAGCACGTTGCCGCGCTGGCGCAATAGCGTGCTGATGTAATTAGCGGCCGTCTGGCCTACTTCCACATTATTGCCCCCCACGTACGCCGTATATAGCTTGGAAGTGGTCCGGCGGTCGAGAATCACCACCGGAATGCCCCGGTTGAACACCTCTTCCACGATGGGCGTAATGGGTTCCGCCTCATTGGCCGACACGATGAGCAGGTCGATGTCTTCTTTCAGAAACTCCTGAATCTGCTGGCGTTGGAGGGCGCTGTTGTCGTGGGCGTCCTTCATCCGGAACTCAACGCCGGGATGAAAGCTCAGCTCCTTCTTCATACCGGCCAGCATGGCCTGCCGCCACGCGTCGGCGTTGGTACACTGCGAAAACCCAATCTTGACCCGATCAGCGGGGGCAGGCTCGGCACAGCTGCTCAGCAAAACGAGCATAAAGAGCCAGAGTATCCTACCATGCAGGCAAGAGACCAAACGCTCGTTCCATCGTTTTGCGGTGCTACTAATCATTCGTGCGGGTGGGCTGGGTGGTGTGAGTAATCAAAGATGCAGATACCTGAGGAAAGAATGAGTACAGTTCAGCTGTTGCGTCGCCTTTCCCAGAGGACTTATTCCGTGATCTACTGGCAGCGCCGCATTTTATTAGGGTGAAGCTTAGTAGTAGCCCTCCTTTTCACTTCCCCAACACCAGAGTCTGACTGGGGGCTTTTATGGCATTCTCACTAGTTAGGGAGCAGATTTGGGTTCATTGCTTCACGGTTTGATCACAAACACTTTCGCCGAAACGGTTCTTTTTACCGTAAGAAAGGCTATTTGTGTACGAAGTTAATACCCTATGTCCCGTACGATTATCGTTTCTAATCGCCTACCAACCAAAGTACAACGCAGTGAAGAGGGCCTTTCTTTTTCCCCCAGCGAAGGGGGCTTAGCCACCGGTTTGGGCTCTATTTATCGGGCTGCTAATAATGTCTGGGTGGGCTGGCCCGGCATCTCTGTCGATGCTGAGGAAGAACAGGAAGTGCGCGAAAAGCTCCGGGCCGACAGTATGCGGCCCGTGTTCCTGACGGAAAGTGAAATCCGAGATTTTTACGAAGGCTTCAGCAACGAAACGCTCTGGCCAACCTTCCATTATTTCGCGCAGTACGCCATCTACGACCAGTCGCACTGGGAAGCCTACGTGGCGGTAAATGAGAAATTCTGCCGGGCCGTGCTGGAGCTGGCCGGCCCCGACGATACCATCTGGGTACACGATTATCAGCTGCTGCTCCTGCCGCAGATGCTGCGCGCCGCGCGACCAAAAAGCAGCATTGGCTTCTTTTTGCATATTCCCTTCCCCTCCTACGAGCTGATTCGGGTGCTGCCCTGGCGGCGCCAATTGCTGGAGGGTATGCTGGGTGCCGATCTGATTGGCTTCCATACCTACGGCTACATGCGTCACTTTTTGAGCTCTGTGTCGCAGCTGCTGGGGTATCAGAGCCAGAATGGCCTGGTGGAAGTGAACACGCGCAGTGTGCTGGTCGACGCCTTCCCGATGGGAATTGACCAAGCCAAATACGCGGAAGTAGCACAGTCGGAACAGGCCCGCGCGCACGAGCAAACGTACCGCGACGCCTTGCGCAACGAGCGGATAATTCTGTCTATCGACCGCCTCGACTATACGAAAGGCATAGCCCAGCGCCTGCGGGCCTATGAGCTGTTGCTGCAAGCCTACCCCGAGTGGCGCGAGCGGGCTACCCTGCTCATGGTGGTGGTTCCGTCTCGCGACCAGGTGGATCAGTACAAGGAGCTAAAAGAGGAAATTGACGAGCTGGTTGGCCGCATCAATAGCACCTACCGCACCATTTCCTGGAACCCGATTCAGTACTTCTACCGCTCCTTCCCGATTGAGGAATTGGCGGCTTTGTATCGGATGGCGGAAGTGGCGCTGGTTACCCCGATGCGGGACGGCATGAATTTGGTGGCTAAGGAATTCATTGCCAGCAAGATTGACACCCCTGGGGTTCTGATTCTGAGTGAGCGCGCCGGGGCCGCCCGCGAGCTATCGGATGCCATTATCATCAACCCCACGGATACCAACCAGCTGGCTGAGGCCATGCACGAGGCGCTAATAATGCCCGAGGACGAACAGCGGCAGCGCATGGGCGCCATGCAGGCTTTGGTAAAGAAATACAATATTCACCACTGGGTAAATTTATTCATGGACCGCCTCACCTACAGCAAGTTAAAACAAGAAACCTTGGCCACTACCACTCTGAACACTGATGAGCTGCAACGCATGACCAGCGAATACAAAAATGCCCCCAGCGGCTTTTATTCCTGGATTATGATGGCACGCTAGCCGGATTTAACTCCAATCCGCAGCTTGCCGGCCCCGACCAGGAGTTGCTCACGCTGCTAGCCGACTTGAGCGCCGATAAGCGTAACCGCGTAATAATTGTGAGTGGGCGCGACCGGGCGACCTTGGAGAAGTGGCTTGGCCATTTGCCCCTTGATTTTATTGTAGAACACGGCGTGTGGCTGCGGGCCTTGGGCGAAGAGTGGACCATGCTGCGGCCGCTTACCAACGACTGGATGCACGAAATCAGGCCTATTCTCGACTTGCATGTAAGCCGCACGGCCGGCTCCTTTGTGGAAGAAAAAGAATATTCGTTGGTATGGCATTACCGCCGCGCCGATATAGAGCTTGGCGAGGTAAGGGCGCGCGAGCTGACCAGCCATCTGCACTTTTTGGCTTCCAACAGCGACCTGCAAGTGATGGAGGGCAATAAGGTGGTGGAAGTAAAGAGCGCCGGCGTAAATAAAGGCGCTGGTGCCGCCCGCTGGCTCAGCTTCTATCCTGCCGACTTTATCATCGCCATCGGCGATGACCGTACCGATGAAGATACCTTCGGCGCGATGCCGTCGCACGCCTACACCGTGAAAGTTGGCAGCACTCACCGCTCCCTAGCGCGCTTTCACCTTGATACCCACCACGATGTGCGACGCGTATTGCGGGCTTTGGTAGAAGCGTAACCAATACTATCTGATTGCAAAAAAGCCCCCCGGATGTATTCCGGGGGCTTTTTTAGTTCAAGAATCAATTCAGAGACTTGTCGGAGCATTATACAAAGTTTGGCTGGTCCAGCTTTTTGGCAATACGATAGGCCGCATTCACCAAGCCTACGTGGCTATAGGCCTGCGGGAAGTTGCCCCACTGCGAGCCGGTGCGGGCGTCCACATCTTCCGAGAGCAAGCCCAGATGGTTGGTGTACGTCAGCAGTGACTCGAACTCGCGAATGGCATCCTCTACGCGACCCACGCAGGCCAACGCTTCCACATACCAGAAAGAGCAGATGAGGAAAGTGGTTTCGGGCGTGCCGAAGTCGTCGGCGTGGCGGTAGCGGTAGAACAGGCCCTCGGGCGTTTTCAACTCCTTTTCTAGCTCTACAAGATGGGTTTTTGCTACTTCCGACGCTGGGTCGAGGTAGCCCATCATGATGAGCTGCATGGTGCTGGCGTCGAGGTGAGGCGAGCCGATGGCGTTGGTGTACACGCCGCGCTTGGCATCAAAGCACTCTTCAATTTTCTTCGCAGCCTCATCAACCAGGCGCGTGGCCAGGGCTTCCATCTCCGGATTGCGGAGGCGACGAGCTACGTGGCGCGCCGCGTGAGCGCCGGCCCAATGGAACAGATACGTATAGCTATGATATTGAGCCAGCGTTCTGAATTCCCACAACCCAGCGTCGGGCATGTTCATGGTCTTCTCGATCATGCGCAGAGCGTCATAAATCAGCTTCTGTGAGTCGGTACGCTCGCTGTCCAGAAAGCGTCGGTCGACGTAGAGAGGTAGCAACGCCACCAGCACCTGCCCATACACGTCGTTCTGAATGTGGGTGTAGGCGTCGTTGCCGATGCGCACGGGCTTATTACCGAGGTAGCCTTCCAGATCCAGCTCACGCTCAATCAGTTCCGTGCCGCCGCTAATGCTGTACAGCGGCTGATATTTTTCCTTAACCTTCGTAGAGATGTTGGCGATGTAGTGGAAATACTGCTCCATCTCCTCAAAGTGGCCAATGTTGTTGAAGGCCGTGAGGATATAGTAGGTATCGCGCATCCAGCAGAAGCGGTAGTCCCAGTTGCGGGTGCTGCCGGGCGCCTCGGGCAAGCTGGTGGTGCTGGCCGCAATAATGGCCCCCGTATCCTCGTACTGGTGAATTTTGAGCGCCAGCGCCGACCGAATAACCGCCTCCTGATAGAAGCTACTGATACTGGTGCTTTTTACCCATTTCTGCCAGTACTGTACCGTGCTGCGCAGGAAACGCTCGGCGGTGCTTTCCAAAGGCGCTTCCAGCGGCGCGCCATAGGTGAGCACCAAGTATTTAGGCTCGTTGAGCACAAACAATTCCTCGTCCAGAATATACGTCAGGGGAATGTTGGTGGTGAGGCGAATTTCCTCTTCCAGCCCCAGAAAGGCGATGTGGTTGGAGCTACGGCGGCGGCTTAGCGGCAATTCGCCATAGTTGCCCACCGGCGAGCAAACCACCTTCACGCGCGGCGTACCCGACAGCGGCTCAATCTTCCGAATCAGCATCAGGGGCTTGTAGTAGCGGTCGTACTGCGGGAAGCGGGGGGCAAAATCCGTGACCCGGTAGCGCCCGTCCTCGTTCTCGATTTCGGTGCAGAGTACGTTGGTGTTTTCCCTGTAAGATTGATGCGAGGTAAACTCTTCAGTAGAAGGTTTGATGCTAAACTCGCCGCCCTTGCGCGTATCGAGCAGGCTGCCAAACACGAAGCTGCTATCAAAGCGCGGCCAGCAAAGCCAGGAAATAGAAGTGTCTTGTTTTACCAAGGCCAGAAAGGCACAGTTGCCAATCACGCCCATATCGTAGGTGTGCTTTGTCGTCATGAGAGGGAGAACAGATGATGAAAGCAGCGCAGTATGCTTAGTGCAATGCCGCTCAGCAGTAGTGTACCTCATTGACGCCGCTCAGGTTGCCACCAACCGGGTGTGAGTGATTTTGCGTAGTGCTAGGTTGGCGGTTCTGACAAGGGCGCTAATACGCCTTCTTTAAATCATTAAGAGTATCCTAACCAACTGATAAACCAAGCGTTAGAATCTATGCAGCAACTTAAAGATCAATCTCCATCAGTGACAGATAGCGCCTCAGCGAAGGGGACCTCCAATCATCTGCCATTGTATGTTTCGGCAGCCGTGATCGTGCTGCTCGTGGGCTGTTACTTTTTGTGGCCGGCCTTTCAAAGCGCCGTGCGCGAAGCCTTTGATATTCTGACCAGCGGAGATCGGCCCCGCATTGCGAAGTGGGTGCAGCAATTTGGCGCATGGGGGCCAGTTTGGCTGCTACTGGCGTTTATAATCCAGATGTTTTTGGTCGTAATTAATGTGGTGCTGTTGATTCTGGTGGCTATTCTGGCGTATGGGCCGTGGTGGGGTTCGTTGTGGGCCTTTGTGGGGATAGTGGTGGCGTCGTCGGTGGGTTACGGGCTGGGTCACCTGCTGGGAGAAGGGTTTGTGGGGCGCTTGTTGGGTGAGAAAAGCCAGAAAAAAGTAGTTGACCAAGTGCAGCGCTACGGCGTGTGGGCCGTGGTTATTGCCCGCATCTCTCCTATCATTTCCAACGACGCGGTCAGTTTCGTGGCGGGCTTGGCACGCATGGGCTACCTCAAGTTCCTGATTGCTACCGCGGGGGGCATTTTGCCGCTCATCGGGCTGCTGGCGTACCTGGGCGAGAACAGCGACCGGCTCAAAAGCGGATTGCTGTGGGTATCGGGGGTAAGTTTGGTGCTGTTTGGAGTGTATGTCTGGTGGGATAAGCGGCGGCAAAAGGCATAAATAACCGCGCGGGGGGCAAAATAGCACAGTCATTGTAGGAGATTTTTTACTGCCGGGCTCCTCCTTGGGGATGCCAGCAGGCAGAGGCAAAAAACGGTTTTTTGCTTTCGGCCAAAGTCCTACCGTTCTACCTTTGTCCCATTGTGGACTGCTTGAGTAGTTCGCGCTTCCGGCTTCTGGCTACTCACTCTCTGACCTGAACCGCCCCGTGCGCCTTCTTCCAGACTTCAGCCGCGCTGTCGGCACCTCACTTTTACTGTTGGTTTTGCTGGCAATTAGCCCCGCAGCTTTTGCTCAGACTCCGCTGCTGCGAGAAGTAGTACTGCACGTCGATACGGCTCGCTACCACCTGAGTCGCCAGGTAGTAACGGTCGAGAATGAGCCGCACCTGTACTTCTATTACCGCCAGGACGACGAGACGGCGGAGCTGCTGGTTTACCCCAACCAATTTGCCCCCAGCGGCCCCTACGCCTCCAGCGCTCCGCCGATTTTCAACTCCTAGACTCGCTCACGGCTGTTGACAACGCATTTTATCGGGCCAAAATACGCTTCCGCGACCTGACGGCTACCCGCTTCCTGCGCCTCACCTTTACACAAGACCCAGATCAGGCGGGGGGCAATTTGCAGACCCAAACGGTGAATTTGTTGCCCGTCACGCGCACCACGCTGGCCTTTCGGCCCAACGACACGGAGCTGTATGTAGGTGAGGAAAAGGTGTTTGACCTGACCAGCAACAATCCCAAAAACGTGCGCGTGAGCACCGACTGGACGCGTGGCCAGGAAATTGACTACCGCCTCAGTCAGCAGAACGGTACGCTGCGCCTGCACGTGCTGCCCAACGTGCCCGGCAACCGCACGCTGATGGTGCGCCCCCAAACGGAGCGGCCGTTTCTCATCGAAAATAACCGCCGCCTAAGCTACAGTCTGGCCCCACTACGCCAGGAGTTCACAGTAAAGTCCAGCCGTCTGCGGTTTCTGAGCGTCGACAAAAAAGAGATTACTCTCAATGAGGCGTCGCGCCGGCAGGGCGTGGAAATTATTCTCGATAATGGCCGCAGCTTCGATCTAAAACGCACTTATCGCATTGAGGACCAGGAGGAACAGGGCGGCCCGCTGATTGCCGAGTTGGTGACCCGCAGCTACCTTTCCAACGACCGGGTGCTATGCTGGCTGCGCGTGTACAACACCCACCGTCAAACCGACAGCTACCTCTATATCAAGGAAAACGACCAGCCTAAGTACCTCACCAACTTCAACGTGTCGCCCAAAACCAGCATTATGGGCGTGCAGGTGCGGCACCGCGGCGGAGACTGGACGAACAACCAAACGGTGAATCCTGGCGAAACTGTGGACGTGCGTCTGGAAGGCGAATCGTTGCAGAAAGCGCGCTTCCACTTTGAGGATGTGCTGGTGGTACCCTCCGACTCGTCGGTGCGCTCCGAGCAGGCGGTGGTATACCGCGTACAGGTGCCGTTGAACATCGACAAGAAGCGGCTGACCATTTTTAACGCGGGCCAGCCTACGGGCCATGTGCTCAATGTACGTGAGTTTCAGCGGCCCCACCCGCTCGATTTTGTGAGCGTGACCTTCGGCGAAGCGCCCCGCCCCATCACCCGCCTCAATGGCCCCGTCCTCTACGATAAGTCTATCCGCGACGTAGTATTCAGCTTCAACGCCGATGCCATCGACACCGATGCTCAACTGTACGGCAAGCAATACCTGAGCTTCGAGATTCGGACCTTGAACAGTAAGGGCGAGCTAATTGAGATGCGCACCCTCGACAACATCGTCATCTGTCCGGGTGAAAACTCCATCCGGGGGCTTTTTACCAGGACAAACAGTGTCAGGTAGGCAATCTTAGTCTGAATGCGCACCTCAGCACCCGCAAAACCTACGACCTCGACGACTGGGCCCGCATCCAGATTACGGTGAAGCACGCTGCGGATAAGTACTCAGAGCCCGGCTTCCAGCAGAAGCTCGATCTAGTGCTTCAGCGTCGCGTGAAGTTTGATATCGACGTCAGCTTCCCGGCCGGTTTGCTGACCAAGCAAGTCAACAGCGACGTGCAGGGCGTGGGCACGTTCAACGGTATTAGCCTGGCTACGCTGGCGCAGTTCAGCTTCTACAACCCAAACAAAATCAATAAGTTGCGTCCGTACAAAGTTGGGGCGGGCTTCGTGGCTCTGAATGCCTTCAACCTGAACCCCGACGCCAACAGCGCCCGCAACCTGGGCATCGTAATTTTGGGCTCCGTGTATCCGACGCGCAGCGATGCTAAGCTAACTTTCCCGCTCTATCTGGGTGGCGGCTATCTGCTTAACGGCGGCAAGCTGTTCTTTCTCCTTGGCCCGGGCATTGGTATTCGATTGTAAAGTTTAGCCCACAAAAAAGCCCCCAGAGTTACCTCTGGGGGCTTTTTTGGCTCTCAATTGTAACCGGAGGGCTTATAGGCAATCCTCTGGCCCAAACGTTTTAGATTCATAGCCAGGAGCTGGCGAGTTAAACCAGCCGTACGTGAATCCATCGGTTATGCTTGTGAAGCTTGGATAAGGCTCATTGATTGACATGTATTCTAAGGGCCACTTCCAATCATCAGAAATCAGGATGCCGTTTGGATATTCCTTTCCTCCAACGGTATAGGTATCTCTGTTTGAAACCTCCCACACGTACAAATCATAAGAGGGTGTGCCTGTGGCGGGGCCGGAGGTATACACCGAAATGTAGGGCTCGTAGGGCTCGCTCGGATTGTAGGAGAAGTCGCCGTTGATATTGAGCGTTACTTGGGCTGTTGCGTAAGGAACGCATGGCTCACCCGACACCGTATTAGCGAATCTTTCTGGTCCTGATCCAAGCAGTGCGGTTTTTGTGCTCTCGAAAACAGTGACATAGTAGTACGTGGCATCACTCGTGTAACTGGCCGCCCCTGAGATACTGGTTATTCCCAGCTTTGGAATCCGGAAACGGAACTTATGATCGTAAGCAGCTCCTCTGGCAGTTACCAGGAAGTTGATTATCACTTGGCTAGAAGTCTTAACAATGTCAGACTGCACTACTAAGTCATTGTAGTCTCTGTCGTTTTGGAAAGGACCAACGTTGTTAATATCCTCCCAGGCATAGGTGAAGTCGATGGCCTGGCTGCATCTGCTCTTGCAGAACTCGAAGTACACCGACCAGTTATTACCAGGGAACTGGTTGGCATTAGCTAAGGATACGCCCTTGCTTGTGTTGTCGCATACGCCACCCCAAGCAGTTTCGCCATTGGAAAGCGCCGCATGTGATGCGATGAAAAAGCAGTTGATGTCTGGAACCTGCGCGGCAGGAATTCTTACGGTATACGATGTTACGCCGGTCTTAAATGTTTGCTTGTAAGTAAACTTACCAGGTATAGCGCCCCCATTGCTTAGTTTCTTCTCATCTCTCAGCTCTTGCAGACTGGTAAAGACATCAAGGTGTATCTCTTTAAGAGTGATACCCGGTGTCGTCAGATTGTACGTTACCAGCACGTCGCCACCGTCCAGCGCCACATCTACCGTTCCCACTTGGTTATGCTGGCCTGCTACCAAGCAAACGGACTGACAAGCTGGAGGAACAACAATATCCTGCGTGCTCGATTGCGTGCTTGTGCGAGGCGAAGCAATATTTTCCTTATCCGAACAACTTTGAATCGTCAACATCAGAGCTATGGCTGAAAATAGCCAAGAGAGCCTGTGCTGTAAAGGTTGATTTTTCATGGTTACAAGGGTTTAGAAGGTGGGAGTGTAGGACGTACTATTAGGATCTAATTTATAAAAATTTAAACAAATTTTTATTATATGGCTAATTTTACTTGTATTATTTATACCAAAGAGAATTATTTCAATCAACTAAATTGATGTAGCCAAAGCATTAGCAATGATTTGCACTCTACCCACATTAATTGCGATAAAAATGTACTTTCCTAAAGCACTTGCACAGGCGCCTAACTGCTTAGCCCAAAGTCATTAACAGCAACAGCGCCAGCCACTAGGCTTTTAACCTAGCAGCTGGCGCTGTTGTCGCATTTTTATCTCTTACTTTATCCGTAGCTCAATACTTACTATAGTACCTCGGCCGGGGCGTGAGTCGATGGAGAGCGTACCGGCTAGCAGATCGACGCGGTTGCGGATACTGGTGAGGCCGATACCGGAGTACTTGGCTTTTGCCTGGACTGGGTCGAAGCCCTGGCCGTCGTCCTCGACGGAGATGATTACGTGGCCATCTTCCTGCACCACATGCACAAAGGCTTCGCGGGCTTTGGCGTGCTTGATAATATTGTTAAGCAACTCTTGCACAATACGATACACAGATACTTCGAGCTGCTGCGGAAGCCCATCAAAATCTCCCTGCATATAGAGGTGCACGTGCAGTCCCGCGTGCGGAATACGTTTTACCAACTCTTCCAGTGCCGATTTTAAGCCAAAATCCTGGAGAATACCGGGCGTCAGCTCAAACGAGATGGTGCGGGTGGCTTTGATGGCTTCTTCCAGTAGGGCCAGCGCCGAATCGCGGGAAGAATTGCCCCCCGCGCGGTTTTCCAGATTTAGCTTGGTGGCGTAAAGCAATTGCCCGACGCCGTTGTGCAAGGCTTCGGCAATGCGCTTGCGTTCCTCTTCTTGGGTGGTCAGGATGGCCGAGTGCACCTCCTGTTGCTGCCGTAGCTTCATCTGGGTGGCTTCTTCGGCCAGCCGGACGCGCTCCGTCACGTCGCGAATCAGCACCAAGCCCCCTTCCACCTTACCTTCATCGTTCAGCAAGGGCACAAAAAAGGACTCAAAGTGGCCGGGTCGTTCATAGAGCTTCAGATTGTAGTTCGTGACGCGCTCCCCCGCCAAAACCTTGCACACCGCTTCTCCCTCGGGGCCGTCGCGGTGCTGCGGAAACAGATCAAATACATCCTTACCCAGCACTTCTGCTTTCGGCTTACGGGTATTGAGCTCCATTACCTTGTTCCAAGCCGTGATGCGGTGCTGGGCATCGAAAGCCATAACACCATCGACGCTATTATTGAGCAGACTTTCGGAGAACTCCTTTTCCCGGCGTAGCTGCTCGCGCGCCTTCCGCTGAGCCGTAATATCGCGCACCACGGAATGCAATACCGCTTGGCCATCCAGCGAGAAGGCGGTCAAGGAGATTTCTACCCACATTTCCTCCTCATCCGGCCCTATCAACAACCACTCAAACCGGTTCCAGCCTTTCTGCAGTGCCTCTGCGGTGTGGGCGTTGGCGGCTTCTACCGACGGCATTCCAGTAGGCTGCGTAGGGGGGGCAAAAATTGAAACGTGCTTGCCCAGCAGCTCACTCTTGCTGCGAAGATTAAAGAATTGAAGAGCAGTGCTGTTACAATCGATAACGTGGCTATCCTGAATGAGCAGCGTGGCATCGCGGCTTTGCTCAAACAGCAACCGAAAACGGGCTTCGCTGGCTTCGAGGGCCCGCGTAGCCGCTTTTGAATCAGTGATATCGATGACAGCTAGGCGGCAGCATTTCGCGCCGTTCTCTGAGAGCATAGCCAAGCCTTCTAGCCTGACAAAAAAACGCGTGCCATCCTCTCGCATCATCTCCAACTCGCAGGTCTGGCGCGTGTCGGAGAGCAGGGTTTGAGTTAGAAAATCATTGAATTTGGGCCGACAGTCCGAAGTTACAAACAAGGCGAGGCGCCGGCTTGTGAGGCGCTGGCGTACGGTGCCCAGCATCTGGGCCGCCCGCAGATTCAGCAGCTGAATAAGCCCCGCCTCATCGAGCGTAAAATAGCCTATGGGCCCAAAGTCGTATAGGTCGACGTACTTGGCGTGCGCAGTTTCGGCCTCAGCCTGCGACAACAGGAGCTGCTCGTACTGCATTTCCAGCTCTATCTGGTACACTTGCAGCTCCTGCACCAGCCGTTGGGTATCCTGCGGCGCCGATACATCCACGCTCTGCGTAACTAGGTGGCGGCGCTTTTCGGCATGGTCGCGAAGCTGCTGCAAAGCCTCATGTGCGGAAAGCTGCTGGTCGTAGTCCATGGCGCTCGGAATAGATGAATGAAAAGAGCGTAAGCAATCTACTGCAAATCAGAGTCTGACCTCAAAAAAGCCCCCCAGCGCAAGATCAGCGCCCCTCCGACGAGGTAATAATGCATACGCAACGCAGGCAAGTAGAGCGGCCTACTGGGGGGTTTTTTTAACGCATACCTCTCTTGCGCATTGCTTGCAAACCAGCTGCCTACGTCGGTGCTTGCGCAGGTGCATCACTTATGCCCAGCAGTACAGACGTCATTTGCGAGCCGTGACTGAGCAGGCGGCGGCCATATACCAGCACCTGGCGCGGGCCCAACTCAGGCAGCTTCACCTGCAACGGCACGTTGTCGAACTCTTCGCTTTTATCACTCAGCAGGTTGGTGAGCAGGCGGCGCAGAGGGGGCAGGTTCCAGGCGCCATTGTTCAACTCCGTCAGCGACTGGCCTTTCGCTTCCGCCACGTTCAAGCGGTAGTGCTCAGCAAAGGCTCCGCTGATCAAAACCACCTGCAGGTCTTGGTTGAGCACGATCATAGGCTCGCGCACGGTTTCGACGATACTTTCAGCAAAGCTGGTGCTGGCTTGCAGACTACCTTCCAGGTCCTTGAGCTGAGTGATATCATTGAAGGTGATAACGGCCCCGTTGATGTAGTTATCGAGGGTGCGGTAGGGCAGAATGCGCATGGCGTACCACTCGCCGGTGGTCGTCTGAATATTGGTTTCTATTGTTACCAGCCGGTCAATTACGTGCTGCACATCGCCGGCCAAATTATCGTAGCGCAGGTTGTTGGCAAAGTCCGTTATGGACCGCCCCACATCCGAAGCCACCAGCTTGAATATGCGCCCGATGGATGGCGTGAACCGTTTGATGAGCAAATCATTATTGAGGAAGATGGTAGCAATTTCGGTGGCATCGAGCAGGTTTTTCATGTCGTTGGCCGCCTGACTCAGCTCCTCCGTTTTGCTCGCGTACTGTAGGTTCAGCGTGAGCAGCTCCTCGTTCATGCTCTGCATTTCCTCCTTATTGGTCATGGCCTCCTCGTTGGTGCTTTGCAGCTCCTCGTTGGCGCTTTGCAGCTCTTCGTTGGTACTTTTTAGTTCCTCCAGACTGCTTTCCATCTCCTCAATGGTCATTTGCAGGCGCTGCTTGGTGTAATGCAGCTCCTTTTCCATGGCTGCCACCGCCGCGTCGCGACTCAGGTCAGCACTTAGCAGATTGGCTTTGCCTGCGCGCACCTTGCGGGGTGGCGCTTGCTCCTCAAACGCTACCAACATCAGGCCCTGCAAGTGTTCTGGCTCGGTCATGTATTTTACGCTGAGGCGCACCAGCTGAAAGCCGGTATCCGTGGCCAGCTTCATGCCGTCCACTACTACATCGGCGTGGGTGGTGCTGGCCTGATGAATGGCGCCGCTCAGCTCGAAGCGCATGTCGTCGCGCACCATCTCAAAGATGTTCAGGTTGCTGAGGCCAGGGGCCGGCTCCAGGTAGCGGCCCGTGCGCCCATTCACAAACAGAATTTCGCCCTTCGGATTGACAACCACGGCCGGCGGGGCAAAGTAGCGTAGCAATGCTTTCTGCACCAAGATAGCGAAGGGGCCGTCTTTGCGGGTGCTTCCGAGGCCAGAACTGGTGGCTGCTACGGTAGGAATAGATGGCAGCCGCGACAAGCCCGAGGGGAAATTAAGCAGACGGGGCAGGGACGCCGCGCCCTCCATGCGCCGCGAAATCTTCCACTTGATATCCAGGGGGGCAAATAAATCCTGGAAGCCCGTCAGGTTCTCGCTCGGCCCCAGAAACAGCAGGCCGTTAGGGTTAAGGGCGTAGTGAAACACGGGCAGCAGATTGCGCTGCAGCTCCGCCGACAGATAGATGAGCAGATTGCGGCACACCAGCACATCGAGGCGAGTGAAGGGGGCATCCTTGTTGAGGTTGTGGGGGGCAAAAACCACCAAGTCGCGCAGCTCTTTCCGAATCTGGTAGCCGCCCTCCACCTTGGTAAAGTAGCGCCGCAGCCGCTCTGGGGTCACATCGGCGGCTATGTTTTCGGGGTAAAAGCCGGCGCGGGCAAAGTCGATGCCTTCCGCGTTGATGTCAGTGGCAAAAATCTGAACCTTCAGATAGCGCTCGGGAGCCAGTGCGTCGAGGCATTCGAGCAAGGTAATAGCGACCGAATACGCTTCTTCGCCGGTGGAGCAGCCGGGGGTCCAGACCCGCACCAGGCTGCCGTCAGGCTTCTGGCGAAGCATCGGCAGCAAGTGCTTTTTAAACGAGTCGAACGCTTCGTTGTCCCGGAAAAACTTGGTTACCCCGATGAGCAGCTCCTTAAACAGGGCTTCTACTTCCGGCACGTTTTCCTGCAGGTAGCGCACGTAGTGAGTGAAGTCCTTGATCTGGTGAGAATTCATGCGCCGCTCAATGCGGCGCATCACCGTGTTGCGCTTATAGAAGGAAAAGTCGTGGCCCGTATGGGAACGGATGAGCAGGAAGATTTTCTGGAGAGCGTGGGCCGGCTTCGACGCCGACTCGGCCGTTTCGCGGTGCGGTCGGCTTGTGGGGGGCTTATTTATGTATTCCAGCAGCTTGCCGGGCAGTTGATCCACGGGCAGCACGTAGTCTACAAACTCGGTGGCAATGGCTGAGCGGGGCATGGAGTCGTACTCGGCCGTATCGGGCGCTTGCACCATTACCATCCCGAAGTTCTCCATCACCATCTTCAGCCCAATGGTACCATCGGTGCCCATGCCAGAGCAGATAATGCACACGGCCCGTTCGCGGGCATCTTTGGCCAGACTTTGAAAAAAGAAGTCGATAGGCATGCGCTTGCCCCGCGGCTGCGTGGGCGCAAACAGCAGCAGCGTGCCGTGTAGCAGGCTCATGTCTTTGTTGGGCGGAATCACATACACCTCATTGGGGCGTATTATCATGCCGTCCTCGGCTTCGCGCACGGGCATGCGCGTGAATTGCTGCAACACGCCCGCCAGCGTGGCATCCTGTTCCGGGGCAAGGTGGGTCACAATCACGAAGGCCATTCCGCAATCTGCGGGCATGCTCACAAAAAAATCCTCGAAGGCCTGCAGGGAGCCCGCCGAGCCACCCAGGCCCACAATGGTAAACTTGTCCTGTGCGTTATCCTGCTGGTTGGCCAGCCGCAGTTGGGGGGGCGTCACGCTGGCCGGAATCTGGCTGGGGTCGTGAAAGTTGATAGTGATGCCGGGCTCGTCAGTATGATCGTCGGGGGGAGGAAGCATAAGCAAGAAAACTGGGCTCCAAGGAAACGAAGCGTGTTTGGGATGCGTCCCAAACGGTGGGAATATGTAAAGTTACTCCTTTCCCAAGTCTGAAAAAGAGTGTCGAGCTTTCGGTAAAACCCGGCTCCTCATCCTACTTGAGGTAGCGGTTTATGATTTGCCGCGCAAATTCTGCGTATACAGAAGCGCAACCGTATTCCGCTTATCGGCGCTTCTTTCGAGCTCAACCATAGCCCCCAAACGGCCTTCCTCGTAGTTTAAGGAAACTACTCAGCGCGCACGTCCCACCTTCTTTGTTCGCATCTGTGAAAAACCCCTCCCATCTTATCGTGGTTGGTGCTTCAGCAGGCGGAATGCCTGCTTTGTGTCGACTGGCTGAGCAACTGCCGACTGCACTGTCGGCGGCCGTGCTTATCGTACAGCATTTTGCTCCCGATTCCTCGGGCTGGCACTTGGTAGAGCGCCTGGCGCGCCATACCTCGCTTACATGCCTGCTGCCCAGCGACGGCGACCGAATTGAGGCTGGCTGCGTGTACCTAGCGCCCCCCGACCGTCACTTGCTGGTGAAGGATGGTCATATGCTGGTGACTAAAGGTCCCCGCGAAAACCACTACCGCCCGGCGGCTGACGCCCTTTTTCGCTCCGCCGCGGCTCACTACGGAACCGCCGTTATCGGGGTGGTGCTTACGGGTATGCTCCACGATGGCACTGCGGGCCTGGAGCTGATTAAGCGCGCTGGTGGCCTCGCCGTGGTGCAGGACCCTCAGGAGGCAGAGTATCCGAGTATGCCTGAAAGTGCGCTCAGCAACGTGCCCATCGATTATGTATTGCCCATCTCGCAGATGGGTGAACTACTGGCCAGACTGGTACGGATACCTTCCTCTGGCAATAGCAACGTACCTGAAGACATTAAACTGGAGGCCGCTATTGCGGAAAGAGTCGTGGGAACTACCAACGAAGTTGAACGCTTGGGCCAAGTCAGTTCCATGACCTGCCCCGACTGTGGCGGGGCGCTTTTTGAGCTCAAGCACGGCAAGCTGCTACGCTACCGCTGCCACACAGGCCATGCCTTCACTGCCAATGCGCTCCTTAAAAGTACGCAGCACAGCCTTGAAGAAACCTTGTGGGTGGCCCTGCGCATGATGGAGGAACGCAAAAATCTGCTGACCAGTATAGCGAGCCGCGGCGAGGGTCATTATTCGGTGCAGCAGGAGGAGCGCATTGAGGAAATAAAGAACCACATCAACCGTCTGCGCGAGTTTTTGCTCAATGGCGTAAGCGGCAGCACCGTGGTAACTACTCCGGAAGAAGAGCAGCAATAACGGCAGGCACTTCCCAACAACCCCGTTTAAAAAAAGCCCCAGACTAGTCCGGGGGGCTTTTTTTTACAGGTCCCGTACTCCGTATTATCCCGGAATAAGCGTCAAATACGCTTTTCAAATTACGTGTTCGTGCCAGTCGTTTTCCGTAGTAAACAGGTGAATTTTTGGGCCTAATCAGCGTTAAAGTAAGTGAGTGGGTTGCCCGGAATGGGAAGACTGCGGCCGAGAGTAACTCTATCTGACTCTGCCGGGCAATGCCACTATGTAGCCTTCCGCGCTACCTCTGCTCTCTGTCGCTATGTAACAGTAGGGCGGTATACTCAGCCCTACCCTATGTCCGCCGAGTCGCCGCTGGCGGCTCGGTTTGTAGCTCATCTGTTCCATTTTATAAGGCCCTATTTGCTTCGAGCTATACGCAATGAATTCTTCGCTTTGGTTTGTCTTGCGGCAAACATCCAAAGATGCTGTTTTTCAACACCTGGCGTTGTGCTCGCCTACCAGCCAACTCATGCACTGGGTGTTGCCAGGGCGGGCTCAGCAATTGCTCGACGGGCTCCCCTACTACTTGTTGTGTGAGTCGCCCACCTCGGCGCCTCTCCCCCATGTGGAGGTAGACAGAGGCGAGTGCAGGATAGCCGAAGCAAAGCAAGAAAACCTTCCCGCGGCCCTACATCAGTGTATTGAGGCGGGGCATTTGCTTCTTCACCTACGTGGCAGCAACCTGACAGGCGCTTTTACCCTGACCCGACGCAGTCCCGATAGTCACATCTGGCGCTTTAGTGTCGGGCATTATGTACCGCACGCCGCCACCTTGCAGCAGTGAGGGCCAGCAGTTGGGGAGGATACTGTACACACTTACTTAGCGAGCAGGTAGAAATACGGGTTTTGAAAATAGGTGATTTTACGCAAATAAAGGGCTGCACTTCTTTTTAGATTTGTCTAGTGCCATACTGCTGCATCTCCCTCTGAACCTAATATTTACGTATTCTCTCCCTTTATTCCAATCCCCATGCAAGCGCACTCCTCTCGGCACATGACTTGGATTCCTCGTGCGGTAAAGCTGAGGGTTGATCCGAGTGACCCGGCTCAGTTTAGCAACACCTTAGTACGCGTTGCCACCATGCGCGAGCCTCGTCTGTTTGTCAATTGTGAGCACTTGGATTGCCTGCGAACGCACGGCGTGGGGCACCTTGCTTCCCAGCTGCTTCTACTGCACCATGGCGGGGCCAGAGTGCGGCTCTACAACGTTAGCCCCACCCTATTCCGCACCCTGCACCTGCTCCGCCTGGATACCGTTTTTGAAGTACTTCAGGCTTCCGGCAAGCACAGCGACGAAGCCAGCCACCGGACGGCTACTGCTTAGCGACCGTAAGCGTTTTGACCGCTACCCTGTCCGCAAGCCTAGCTCGTTTAGTGGCCAAGGCGCAAATCGGGGTAATCCGTGATGATACCATCTACTTTTAGCCGAAGCATTTTCTTCACGTCGGCCGCCGTATTTACCGTCCAGGGAATGATCTTCATGCCCTGCTTGTGGCAGCGCTGCACCAATGCTTTACTCACCAGCCGGTAATGCGGACTATAGTGTGTGGGCCGGAAACTCAGACGCCGTAGGTTGGCCGCCAGCCCCTGCGTGTTGTCCACTAGGAAAGCAGTAGGCAGTTCGGGTCGTAGCCGGTGCACTTCTTCCAAGGCCCTAGGGTCGAAGGACTGAATAATAACCCGGTCCTGAATGCCTTTGGATTGCACCACGGCCAGCAGCAAGTGCACGAACTCGGCGGACGCCGGGTGCAGGGTACCGTCGCCGGCCGGGGTCATCTTCGTTTCGATGTTGTAGCGCGGGGCGGGGCGGCCTTTTCGCTGCGCATACGCCTCCGTCGAGTCGATTACCTCAGCGAGCAGCGGCTTGTAGGTGCGCAGCTTTTGCTGACGCGGAAACTTCGCGTTGCCCTGGCTGCCCACGTCGTAGCGCCGAATGTCAGCGTAGGGCATGGCGTACAGGCGGAAGCTTTTTTCCTGGGCTATGGGAAGGGGCTGCCCCTCGGGCGTGCGCACGAAATCAGCGTTCAGGTAAGGGTCGTGGGAGAGCACCACTTGGCGGTCCTGACTAATCACCACGTCCATTTCCAGGGTGGTAACGCCTAGGTCCAGGGCCTTGCGCATGGCCGGAATCGTGTTTTCGGGCATCAGACCCCGGCAGCCCCGATGGCCCTGCCAATCCAGCGAAAGCTGCTGCGCGGTTACGCTGCGTACGATCAGTAAGGCGGCCAGCAAAGCAAGAGTGGTTTGTCGCATGGGGGTCAACATACGCAAATAAAAAGCCCCCGCTTAGTGGTCCGCCACCGGGCGGGGGCTTTTTTAGAATGAAAATGAGACCGGCAGTTTTCGAGGGCCGTACGTAGGCTAAACGGTTCGCCCGCGCACGGCTTAGCTTCAGATTTGCCCCCCATGCCTGCTTCCACTACGCTTACCCAGCCTACCTCCACTTCTCCCTTCGCCCCACTCAAAATTCCGTTTTTCCGGATGCTCTGGATTGCGTCGTTTGTGTCCAACATCGGCACGTGGATGCAGAACGTGGGCGCCGTGGGCCTGATGACTGAGCTTACGCCTTCGCCCGTGCTGGTGGCCTTACTCCAGACGGCCTCGGCCCTACCGGTTTTTCTGCTCAGCTTACCCGCCGGCGCGCTGGCTGACTTGGTAGATAGGCGCCGGATGCTGCTTTTCACCCAAACCTGGATGGCTTCATTAGGGCTGCTGCTGGCTTTGCTAACCTTCATGGGCCTCACCACCCCCTGGCTGCTGCTCCTGCTCACGTTTATGCTGGGCCTGGGCGGCGCGCTTAATAACCCGGTGTGGCAAACCGTAACACCCGAGCTGGTCCCCCGCGCCGAACTGCCTCAGGCCATTGCCCTGAACAGCGTGAGCTTCAATCTGGCGCGGGCTTTTGGGCCAGCCTTGGGAGGCATAGTTATTGGCTACTACTCGGCCGGGGGTGCTTTTTTGATCAACGGGCTGTCATTTCTGGCTACTATTTACATGGTGTGGCGCTGGAAGCGCGAGCCTCAGGCTACCTCTACCCTGGCCACCGAGCGGGTGGTGGCCGCTATCCGGGGCGGCATTCGGTATGCCCGATTTGCGCCGCCAGTGCAGCGGATTCTGGTGCGAGGCGTCAGCTTTACATTCGGGGCCAGCGCCCTGCTGGCGTTGATGCCGGCCGTGGTTTCTCAGCGGTTACAATTGCCCACTTCCTTTTACTCTACCCTGCTTTCGTGTATGGGTCTGGGAGCCGTTATTGGGGCGGTGGTGCTCCCTCGCCTCAACCGCGGCCTCACCATCGACCATCGCGTAACGCTCTCTACTATTGCCTTTTCCATGGGCCTGCTGGGGCTGGCTTTTGCTGACAACCACTGGCTGCTCTACGGCTTGCTGGTGCTGGTGGGCTTGGCCTGGATGCTGGTGCTCAACTCCTTCAGTGTGGGCGTACAAACGGTGGTACCGCGCTGGGTGCAGGCCCGCACCATCAGCTTGTATTTGCTTACTATTCAGGGCGGTATGGCACTGGGTAGCGTAGTTTGGGGAATGGTGGCTACTCATTGGAGCTTGCCGGTGGCGTTGTCGGGTGCGGCTATCTGGTTGGGACTGAGTACGCTATTGGTATTCCGCTACTCGCTTATTAACGCCCCCGAAAGCCTCGACTTTACGCCCGCCCGCCCGCGGCCTACGCCCGTGCTAGCCGAGGAAGAGCCAGCGCCGGACGCCGGGCCTATCATCATCACTACTACCTACCGCATTGCCCCGCCAACCGCTCAGCCTTTGCGGCACTCATGGAGGAGCTAAGCCGCATCCGCCGCCGCGAAGGCGCCATCCGCGTCGGGCTCTACGTCGATCTGGCTGACCCGATCCGCATGGTGGAGTACTTTATGGTAGAATCGTGGGAAGAGTACGAACAGCTCCACGACCGGGGCGTAAGTCGGGAAGAAGCCGCTGTAAAAGTTCGCGCCCGAGAGCTCCATATTGGCCCTGAAATGCCCGTGGTGGCCCGGCTCCTAGCCCTCCATGCCGAGCCAATTCAACCGCCCCGCGTGATGGTTCCAGGCAGCACCCGCCACATTGCCAGCACTGCCGGCGAAACCTCGGCTTAGAAAGATGGTCTGCCTGTTCCACTAAATAAGCTTACTCTATCGCAAATGCAAGCAGAAGCAATGTGCTGGCTTTTAGACTAGCTGTTTGTTCTCTTCTAATGAAAGGCTATCGTTTGCCAACTCCGCATCTTCATATGGAGGTATAGCTTCCGTTTTACGAAGTACATATGTTTTTTTCCTTAATAGCGTCGGAGCCAGAAATAAAGCAGGCACTATTAATAATAAAATCATTAATAAGGCTAATGGATACGCAAAGAAATAGTGTGTTATTTGAATTGAATAGAAATCGCTAAATTCTTCCTTCAAAGGTTTTAATAAGATTATCAGCAACACATGGAATGAATACACCTCTAATGAGTATCGACCCAAATAACACATAGGTTTAGATGAAAACCAATGCAGCTTTTTAGTAGATACAAACGCTATAATAAAAACAATTGACAAACAGTTTATAAGTCTTACTGGGCCTAATATATTTTTAGAAAATAAAAGATCAAGCCCATTCAAATTAACATGCAGGTTCTTTATTAAGAAGAGCCCAGAGAACAAAATCAATGACGAAAGTAATAGATATTTATTGTTCAGCCACTGGTTTGTCTTGCCATAGTAGTAGCTAAATCCTGAAAATAAGCCTAGAAAGAACAGGAATTGCCAAGAAAGTAGATTGAAGAAGCCAGTATTTATATCCCTGATCTGCGTTATGTCATTTAATATGTTGGATCCCATAAAAATTGGGAACATATATAATCCAATTGAACAAGCAAATAATTGCCAAACAATTCCTTTTTCGAAGTATTTAATTACTATTGGCACAAATAAAATGAAGACTGCGTACATTGGTAATATATCTAAATATATAGGCTGATATAACAATGTAGCACCTAAGAATATTGATAAGAATGGATTTTCGGCAAACAAGCTGTAATGATTTACCCAATATTCATTCAATCCGTAACCAAATAGTACAGCTATTAAAGCAAAGAGCAAAATAGCTATATGATTCCTGTAAATTAACCAGGCTCTCTTTTTTGCTGCTTCATTTGTATAACGCTCACCTTTTTTATTCAGCTTATGAGTATATATAATGCCTGCTGTCAGCCCCGATAAGAATACGAAGCCCTCAGCAGCAGTCACCCAGCCAATGAACTCATATGTAAAGTGTCTGACGATGTCTTTCTCAGATAGAAAATGATCTACTGTGATCAAAATCAGCATTATACCTCTGAAGAAATCGAGGGCATGAATTCTTTTCATAGTTATAATTAATTTCAATATTTTATAATTTTCCCGATAGATAAGAACAATAGATCAACTTTCATAGATATTATTTTTATTATATTATAACTAACTAATATTTAACTATTTACAGTTAGCGCCTCTTACAGTCTGACTTGAGGCTTCACTCACCGATGCTGGGTATGAATTTATGCCAGCCTAAGCATAGCCGCGGATCAGAAAGCATGGGTGAGCGCCAACTAATAGGGTCTACACAGGGCTGCTTCCCAGATGTGAATTGGCGCTTTATTACATAAAAGCGGACGCGAGGAACACTTGCCTATCAGGCTTTAGCCTAACCTTCCGCTTTGTAAGTGGTTGGTACTCTGAATTAGTCCCAAAATCGATTTCTATTCGCCAAAACCGCTACGCATACGTACCTCAACAGTAATGCCCGCCACCAACTCGCATTTGTTGAGTCGGCGCTTATTCTTATCTCTATTTTAGCCTATGTGGATGGTTCGCTTGGCGCTTTCGCGTCCGTACACCTTTATTGTCATGGCCCTGGTAATTCTAGCGGGGGGCATTTTGACCATCTTCACCATGGCGGTGGATATTTTTCCCGAGGTCAACATCCCGGTGGTGGGCGTGGTGTGGAGCTATTCGGGGATGAGCGCCGAGGAAATGAACCAGCGCGTGCTCAACGTCAACCAGCGCGTGTACACCACCACCGTCAACAACATCGAGCACCTAGAGTCGCGCGCTATTAAGGGTGTCGGCATTATTAAAGTGTTCTTCCAGCCCGGCACCGACCCCGATGCGGGCGTGGCCCAGCTCACGGCTATTACGGCCACGCTCATTCGGGCTTACCCCAGGGCATTGGCCCCCCACTGATTATCCGCTACTCGGCGGCCAACGTGCCCATTGCCCAGGCTAGTCTTTCCTCCCAAACCCTGGGCGAAGCCGACCTATACGACGCCAGCCGCTCCTTTGTGCGGCCGGGCTTGGCGGTCGTAAAAGGGGCGTCTTTGCTGGTGCCCAACGGTGGTCGGTCAAAGCAAATCATGGTTGATCTGAAGCCGGATGCGTTGGCGGGCAAAGGTCTCTCTGGCAACGATGTGGTCAATGCATTGACGACGCAAAACGTGATTCTGCCCGCCGGTACCGCTAAAATTGGCGACCGGGAGTATGACGTACGCCTCAACAGCAGCCCTGAGTTGATTGCCACCCTCAACGACCTGCCAGTAAAGGAGGTAAACGGCGTCACGATATATATCCGCGACGTAGCATTTGTACACGAGGGCGCAGCTGTCCAAACCAATATTGTGCGCCAAGATGGGCTGCGCACGGCAGTTATTCCCATTCTTAAAAGCGGACTGGCCAGCACGCTCGATGTTATCGACGGGATCAAAGAAGAGCTACCCAATGTAGTGGCTACCTCGCCGAAAGGGCTGGATGTGAAGCTGTTGTTTGATCAATCCTTTTTTGTGCGCTCGTCCATTTCGGGGGTGGCCGTGGAAGGCTGCGTGGCGGCGGCTCTCACGGGCCTGATGATTCTGCTGTTTCTGGGCTCATGGCGGTCCACGCTCATCATTACCATCTCGATTCCGCTCTCGGTCTTGGTCACCATCATGTTGCTCCGCGCCTTTGGGCAGACACTTAACATCATGACGTTGAGCGGCATTGCTCTCTCCATTGGCAACCTGGTAGACGACGCCACGGTGGAAATTGAGAATATTCACCGCAACATGGGCATGGGCAAAGGGGTGAAAAAGTCCATTCTGGATAGCGCCTCGCAAGTAGCGCTACCGGCCTTGGTATCTACCCTAGGATTAGCCATCGTGTTTGTCCCGATTTTCTTCCTTTCAGGCGTATCGGCTGACATTTTTACGCCGCTAGCGCTGACGGTTATTTTCGTCCTGTTCGTGTCCTACTTCTTGTCGCGGACGCTGCTGCCCACGCTGGCCCGCGTGCTGCTGCGCAAGGAGTTGCCTATTTACCACGAGCAAGGCCCCGAGGAAGTGCCCAGCGACCTTACGCGTAACGGCAAAACAGTAAGTGAGCACGAGAAGGAACTAGCCCAACTGCGCCGCCAGCAAGTAGATGAGGAACAAGCCGCTAATCTTGCTGGTGAGGATGAGGAAAAGCCCCTCATGGCCGAGGAAAAGGAAGGCGCCAAAGCCATGCAGAAAGGCTGGATTTGGCGGGTGCACATGGCCTTCGAAAAGCGGTTTGACAAGGTGCGTGAAGCTTATCAGAGTGCGCTTAATTGGGCGCTCGACCACCGCAAAACCGTGGTAATTGGCTTCACAGTTCTTTTTATTGGCTCTGGGTGCTTGTATCCGTTCATTGGGCAAGACTTCTTTCCCAAAGTAGATGCTGGCCAGATGCGCATGCACGTGCGCGCTCCCACTGGCACTCGGTTGGAGGAAACAGAGCGGCGGTTTCGGGAGGTGGAAGGTATCATCCGAGAGGTGATTCCGGCCGAAGAGCTGGAACTGGTGCTGTCTAATATTGGCTTGCCGAGCATTCCGGTGAACCTGCTGCTCAGTGACAACCCCGTTATCAGCTCGGCTGATGGCGAGATCCTAGCTTCGCTGAAAAAAGGCCACGAACCAACGCAGGATTATATCACCGAAATCAGGCGGCGGGTGCAGCGCGAGCACCCCGACCTAACCATCTTTTTTCAGCCCGCCGACATCGTTAATCAGACCTTGAACTTCGGCCTGCCCTCTCCCATTGATGTGCAGGTGACGGGCCGCGACATGGAAATTAACGAGAAAGTAGCCAAGCAGCTTCAACAGAAAATAGCGGCTATTCCGGGCGTCGTGGATGCATTTATTTTCCAGATAAAAGCCCCCAGATTCGCCTCGACGTCGATCGGGTGCGCGCCCAGCGGGCCGGCCTCAGCCAAGCCGACATTGCCGATAACGTGCTGGTAAATCTCAGTTCCAGCACCCAAACCGACCCCAACCAGTGGCTGAATCCGGAGAGTGGCGTGAACTACACGGTGGCCGTGCAAACGCCCCCCAGGGAGCTTACTACGCTAGATGATGTGCGCACCATTGGCATCACCAGTCTTACCCAAACCCAAGCCCAGCTCCTGAGCAGCTTTGCTCAAACCCGCCGCGACCAAACCGACGCCGTGGTGAGCGACTATGACATTCAGCGCGTAGTCGATATCTACGCCAGCGTGGAGGGCCGCGACCTGGGTGGCGTGGCCAAGGAAATTCGCAAAATCATTGAGGAAACGAGCAAAAACCTACCGAAAGGCACGACTATCGAGCTGCGCGGTCAGGTGGAAAGCATGAAAACCTCCTTCACTGGTTTGGGCATTGGTCTGGCGGGCGCTATTGTGCTGTTGTATTTGCTGATGGTGGTCAACTTTCAAAGCTGGCTCGATCCATTTATCATCATTACGGCCCTGCCAGGCGCTATTTCGGGTATGCTCTGGATGCTGTTTGTAACCCAAACTACCTTCAGCGTGCCTTCGCTTATGGGCGCCATTATGTGTATCGGTATTGCCACGGCCAACAGTATTCTGGTGGTGTCATTTGCCAACGAACGGCGAGAGGCCCAACCCGACCTGAGTCCGCGCGACGCGGCCATTGATGCGGGCGTTACCCGTCTGCGCCCGGTGCTAATGACCGCTCTGGCCGCCATCATTGGTTTGCTGCCGTTGTCGTTGGCGCTGGGCGAAGGAGGCGAGCAAAATGCCCCCCTGGGCCGGGCCGTTATTGGCGGCCTGCTCCTAGCCACCTTCACCACGCTGTTTTTCGTGCCAGTGGTGTTTAGCTACTTCAAAAAGAAGCAGTTAGTGGCCGAAGAGAAGGAAGCCGAACAAGACCGCGTAGCTGCCTAAGCGTAGCTGCTTCAACCCATTTTGCGATA
Source organism: Hymenobacter radiodurans (assembly GCF_004355185.1). Classification (NCBI taxonomy): domain Bacteria; kingdom Pseudomonadati; phylum Bacteroidota; class Cytophagia; order Cytophagales; family Hymenobacteraceae; genus Hymenobacter; species Hymenobacter radiodurans. The sequence goes on along the minus strand of NZ_CP037922.1, from coordinate 1,733,656 downwards.
CCCGAAGCCCGCGCTTCACCCTACGTTACTCACCTTATGGCTACTAGCTCCGACGACTACAAAGACCCGCCCAAGGACGACCCGCGCCCCGAGGAGCCCGCCGCCGACTCTGACCAGGACACTCGTCCCGAAAATGCCAATCAACGGGCGGAGCTGGGAGACACGTTTGCGCATGAAAAAGCCCCCAGCCCGCGCCCGACGCGGATTGGAGGAGGTCGTCGCCCCCAGCCCGGAAGCGGAAGCGGACAGAAAAGAGGAAGCCAAGTCGAAGAACGATAAGCAGGAGGAAGCACAGGCTGCTGCCGACGAAGACGACGAAAAAAAGCCCCCGGCAAGAAGAAGCGCCGTATTTGGCTGATCATGCTGGGCATCGGAGTTGTGTTTGCGGCCTTGTTGCTGATTGGGTTGCTACCGCGCTTGAGCAAAGACAAAAAGCGGAAAGAAGAAGCTGAAAAAGACGCCAACGCCCTCACGATCGTGACTGTGGAGCCCGCCGCTGCTGCTCCCGACACGACCCGCGTAGAGCTGCCCGCCGACACGCGCTCCAACCGTGAGACCTTCGTGTTTGCTCGCGCTAATGGCTTCGTAAAAACGTGGTATACAGACATTGGCGCCCGTGTAAAGCGCGGCCAACTCTTGGCGTTGCTCTCTACGCCTGAGCTGGACCAACAAGTAGCGCAGGCCCGTGCCAGCCTCAACCTGGCGCGTACTAGCTTCGAGCGCTTGCGCAGCATTGAGCTGCCGGGGGCCATTTCGCAGCAAGAGCTAGATGAAGGCCGCGCTCAATACGAAGCCCAGCAAGCCGTGCTCAACGGGCTGTTGGCCCAACAAGGTTTTCGGCGGGTTACGGCGCCGTTTGGGGGCATTGTTACCCAACGCAATGTGGAAGTCGGGTCGTTGGTGTCGGCTAGCAACGCGGAGGGAACGCAGCTCTTCAAGATTGAGCAGACGGATACGCTGCGAGCCTTCGTCAACATTCCGCAGAATTTTGTACCCAGCATTGAGCCGGGCATGACAACCGATATTCTGATACCTGAGTATCCCAACCGCACTTTCGCGGGCCGCGTGGCTCGCGATGCGGGCGCGTTGAACGAGGAAACTCGCACTCTGCTCACTCAGGTACAGGTGCCTAACACCGACAAGCTGCTACGGCCCGGCATGTTTGCCCAAGTACGATTTCAGTTGCCGCGCACCCGGCCCAGCGTGGTTATCTCCGCCAATGCGCTGGTCCCGAGTGGTATTGAGCCGCGCGTGGTAGTGGTGGCAAACAATAAGATTCGCTACCAAACCATCGTGCCCGGCCGGGATTTTGGCGACCAGATTGAAGTGATAAAAGGCTTGAAAGGCGGCGAGATGCTAGTCGTCAATCCGATTGAAAGCCTGCGCGACGGCCAGCAAGTAGAAGCGCGAAAGCCCAAGAAAGAGGACGAAAAACCGGGAAGCCAGTCGAAGCCGAAAGCGCCCGAGCGCCCCTACGACCCCGATAAACCCCGCGTCGAAACGCCCGCCGATAAGAAATCAGAAAAGTAACCTCCCGCCTGGGATTCACCGTTCGTCACCCTGCATGAGGATTTTTCCCTATCTATTCCTACCGCTGTTGCTACTTAGTGGCTTGATGGGTTGTGCCCGGTCGCCGCGCTACCAAGCTCCCGAAGTGTCGGCGCCGCCTGCGTGGAAAAACGGCTCCAGCACGACGGCCCCAACTGCACCCCCTGCACCCGCATCCGTGAGCGCAAAGCAGCAGCCCGCCATACCGGCTTGGTGGACGGTGTTCAACGACCCTGAGCTCACCAAGCTAGCCGAACAAACGCTGGGGGCAATTTTAGCGTGAAAGCCGCCGTAGCTCGCGTGGATGAAGCCCGCGCCGCCATTCGCGTCGCTACGTCCACGCGGCAGCCGGAAGTCACCATTGATCCGCAGGCTTATCTCACTCGCCTATCGGGTTTGCGGCCGTTGCCATTTGCTGCGGGGGGCGAAACTGGGGGTGCCACCACAGCCAATGGCATTACCCAAACACAATACTATGTGCCGCTCAATGTGAGCTACGAGGTAGATGTCTGGGGCCGTTTGCGCCGGGGTGTGCAAGCGGCCAAAGCTGAATCGGAAGCCAGCGAAGCCGAGTTGCGCACCGTACAACTCAGCCTGACTGCCGATGCCGCCACGTATTACTTCGGTATTCGTGGCCTCGACGCCGAATTGGCCGTGCTCGACAGCACCTTGCTGGCTCGTCGGCAAAGCTTGGCACTTACCAATGCCCGCTTCACGGCCGGCGTCGATAACGAAATAGCCGTGCGCCGCGCCGAAACCGAATTGGCCACCGTCGAGGCCAGCTTTTTCGATGCCCAACGCCAGCGCAAAGGCCTCGAAGCTGCCTTGGCAACCATCACGGGGCAGTCGGCCAGCACGTTTAGCGTAATGCCGCGGCGCGGGCCGCTAAATGCCCCCCAGGTGCCTGCCTCCGTGCCCGCCGCCCTGCTCACCACTCGTCCCGACTTACTCCAGGCCGAGCGTCTGCTGGCGGCTACTGACGCCCGCGTGGATGCTGCCCGCCTGGCCCGTCTGCCAACGCTTCTACTCAATGGCTTCATCGGTCCCCAAGCCGCCGAGCTTCGCGATTTGCCGAAGATTTCGGATAACTACACCTACTATTTGGGCGGCGGCATATCAATTCCGGTGTTCAACGGCGGCCGCTTGCGGGCCAACCAACAGATTGCGCAGGCGCGCTATGACGCCCAGGCAGCCGAGTACCGCCAAACGGCCCTGGTGGCTTTTCAGGAAGTAGAAACGGCCCTCGCCGATGTGCAGCAAACCACTGCTCAGCTCGCCGCCCAGCAACGCGCCCTCACCGCTGCCCGACAAGCCGGGCGCCTCACCTTGGAACGCTACCGCCGCGGCCTCGCCGATTATTTTCAGGTAGTTGATGCCGATCGGATTACGCTGAATGCGGCGCGTCAGCGCGTTCAAACTCAAGCCAATCAGCTGCGCTATACGGTGCAATTGGTGCGGGCTTTGGGAGGAAGTTGGGAGTAAATTGGGTATTGCTCGGGCTTTTCTTAAACTTCTACTCAGGCTCGCAGCTTTTCAGCCATAACTCTCCCCTTCCATGCGCCTACTTTATTCTTATCTGCGTCAATACCGAGGTCTATTGGCGTTGGCGTTGGCTCTGGCAGCCGTCAACCAGATTTTCTCGCTCCTCGACCCCTGGATTTTCCGCAAAATTATTGACCAGTACGTGGTGCAACCCGGCGGCGAGCTACACGACATCAACGCGGGCACCTTCATCCGCGGCGCTGGCACGCTGATTCTAGCTGCCATGGGTGTGGCCATGGTGTCACGGATTGCCAAAAACTTCCAAGATTACTACGTCAACGTCATCACTCAGCGCTTGGGCGCCCAACTGTATTCCGACGGCCTACGCCACTCGCTCGAATTGCCTTATCAGGTATTCGAAGATCAGCGCTCCGGCGAAACCTTAGGCAAGCTGCAAAAGGTACGCTCCGACGTGGAGAAGCTTATTCAAAGCTTTGTAAATGTGCTTTTTACCTCGTTGGTAGGCATTATTTTCGTGGTCGTGTATGCCATTACGGTGTACTGGGTTATCGCGCCGGTGTACTTTCTTACCATACCGTTGCTGGGTATTCTCAGCTCCGTGTTAAGCAAGAAAATCAAGGTATTACAGAAGACAATTGTAGCCGAAACCACCGCCTTGGCTGGTGCTACTACGGAGAGCTTGCGCAACATTGAATTGGTGAAAAGCCTGGGCCTGGGCCAACAAGAAACTTTGCGCCTCAATGCCACCACCGACAAGATTCTGAAGCTGGAGCTGAAGAAGGTGCGCTACATCCGCTCCCTGTCATTTATTCAGGGTACGTTCGTGAACTTGCTGCGCAACGGCATACTGCTGCTCATGCTGTTTCTGGTGGTCAACGGGCGCATTACGGTGGGCGAATTCTTCTCGCTCTTCATCTACTCTTTCTTCATTTTTGGCCCTTTGCAGGAGCTAGGCAACATCATCAATATCTACCGCGAAACTGAGGCTTCATTAGCTAATTACCAGCAGATTCTGGATACGCCGAAGGAGGTAAAACCCAGCAATCCGAAGCGCATTGAGCAAATCCAAACGCTTCGTTTTGCTGATGTCCGCTTTCAGCATTTGTCGGCCAATAACGCGGCGCTGGATGGTATTTCTTTTGACACCAAGCTCGGCGAAACCATTGCGTTCGTGGGGCCTTCTGGTTCGGGCAAAACGACTTTAGTGAAGCTACTCGTGGGTCTGTATCCACCAGCCAGCGGCCAGATTCTTTACAACGATTTGCCTGGCGATGAGCTCGACCTCGACCAGTTGCGCGAGCAGATTGGTTTTGTGACGCAGGATACCCAGTTATTCGCTGGCACCATCCGCGAAAACCTTCTATTCGTTGCACCCCAAGCCACCGACGAAGAGTGTCTCCGTGCACTACATCAAGCCGCCGCCGACTCATTGCTGGCCCGCGCCCCGCAGGGCTTGGACACTGTCATCGGGGAAGGGGGCGTGAAGGTCTCGGGGGCGAAAAGCAGCGTTTGAGTATTGCCAGGGCTTTGTTGCGCCGTCCAACGTTACTGGTTTTCGACGAAGCCACCTCTTCTCTTGACTCGCTTACGGAGGAGGAAATCAGCCAGACGGTGCGGGAGTTATCCGGTTCGCGCCAGCACATCACTATTCTCATTGCCCACCGCCTCAGCACTGTGCTCCACGCCGACCGCATCTATGTATTGGAGCGCGGCCGCATTGCCGAGCAAGGTCGCCACGCTGAGCTACTGGCTACCAAAGGGTTGTATTACGCCATGTGGCGCCAGCAAATTGGCGAACGCACGACCAATGCCCCCACCGAAGGCGTACCAGCTTTAGCGTAACGCCCCGTCCCAAATCCAGCCGGTCATGCCAAGCGGCTCATTATAGTGCTATAGGTTGCCTTCGCCTAACTACTTTATAGCTCGACAACTAAATTTTACTTTTTCTACGTTTTTCAAACGAAAAGCCCCCAGATAACGTTATGATTTCGAACCGCTGACAAGCTGACTGCTTTGTGCCTCTGGCCGGAAAGTTGCCTTTGTGAAGCGTCAACTTTATCAAGCTTTATCTATGAAAACCAACCGCATCTTCCGCCGTTTTGCAGGCCTGTTGCTTGCTGGGGGCTTTTTTTATCGGGTACCGTAGCTACGGCCCAATCGAGTACGGGTGGCCAGCGCGATGTGCTGCGCGAAATCACGGATGTGGTAGGTTTGAAGCCCCGCTTCGAGCTGCGTTCCACTACCGAAGTGCAAAATGCGGCGGCAGTGGTGTACAACGGCCAGCGCTATTTGCTCTATAACCCGCAGTTTGTGGGGGCTGTGAACCAGGCCGGTCGCACTGACTGGGCAGGTATCAGCATTCTGGCCCACGAGATGGGTCATCACCTCAATGGTCATACCTTGCGCGCCGGCGGCAGCAACCCTACCGACGAGCTGGAGGCCGATGAGTTTTCGGGCTTTGTGCTGCGCAAGATGGGCGCTAGCTTAGCCCAGGCGCAGGCCGCTATGGCCGTCATTGCCGATGATCAAGCATCAGCTACGCACCCTGGCCGTCCTACCCGCCTCAAGGCTATTGGAGAGGGCTGGCAGCGTGCCAACGGACAGATTGTAGCTAGCCGTAATGCTTCTGCGCCCTCTGCTGCGCCGGCGGTGCTTACCCAACGCAATCCGCCGGTTACTCCCGTGCAAACGACTAGCTCCATGGTAAGCGTAATTGGTAAAATTACCTTCCGCGACTACCCCGATGAGCAATACTATTTAACTGACCGTCTTAGTGTAGTGCGCCTGGGGCGCAACAGTCGCTCGGCGCAGGTGGTGGGCCGCCTGACACGCTCCGGCAGCCGCACGTTTCCGTATGTGCTTACCGATGGGCAACAGCGCCGCCTGTATGTCAGCGCCAACGGTGGCGTTTATGATACCGATGGTGAGCAGGTAGGCCGCCTTTCCGACCCTTCCTAAGTCTTGGTTGAGTTTTTGTCTAAAGCTAATTCCTCTCTCGAGGAATTAGCTTTTTTTTATATCTAACTCCCCGACTCTTCCTACCTTAGAGGTTCCGTTCCTGCCGCGCCTATGCCCGTTTCCTACCCCTTTTTGCTTGTCGATGCCTTTACCCAAACAGCGCTGAGCGGCAACCCGTGTGCGGTGGTGTTTGATGCGGATGAACTTTCGCCGGAAACCATGCAGAAGGTTGCCCGCGAGTTCAACCAATCCGAAACCGTATTCGTGCGTCGTTCGGCCACTGCCGATTTTGGTCTGCGCTATTTTACCCCTGCGGAAGAATTGCCGCTGGCCGGCCACCCTACTATTGCGGCTATTACGGCTCTTATTTATGCGGGTCGCCTGCCGCTAGCCGGCATTCACACCACTTTGCAGTTGGAATTGCAGGAAGGCCCCATTCAGATTGATGTATTGGCGCCTGGGGGGCAAAAACCCATGCACGTTGTCATGACTCAGCGCCGCCCGGTCTTCGGTGCGGTGCACGAGCCAGAAGTGGTGATGCCCTTCTTTGGTCTCACCCCCGACGACCTGTATCCCGGCGCCCTCATCCAGACAGTGAGCACCGGCACTCCGCAGCTCATGGTGCTGCTCCGCAACCACGATGCCCTGCGCCGCGCTACTCCTCCCGAGCCAGTGTCTTTCCGTAAGTACCGCGCCTCCAGTGACTTCTTTAGTCCTCATCTTTTCTGTCTGGGCGGCGCTACCAAGGCTGGGCACACCTTCGCCCGCCACTTCGGTGTACCGCCCGATACTATTGAAGACCCCGTTACGGGCTCGGCAACGGGCGGCATGGCCGCTTATCTTTGGCATTATCGCTACCTCGATACCCTCAATTTTGTGGCGGAGCAGGGCCATTGGCTCGACCGCCCTGGCACGGTGCAAGTGAGTGTGCGGGGCTCGCACGAGTCGATTGAGATGGTGCAAATTGGGGGCACCGCCGTAGTGGTCGCCGTAGGCACCATGCGAATTTAGAGCAAGTACCAAACTGGTCTTTACTGATCGGAACTTCCGGTGGGAAAGTTGGTTAATAGAATGCTGATTCTTTGAAAAATGCCCCCCAAGGGCATTTTTTGGTTTTTACCCCATCTAAGTTCCTTACCTCATTGCCCGAACTACCCGAAGTAGAAACCTACCGCCGGTTTCTCGACGACATTATTCTTCATCAACCGATTACTGCCTTTGAAGTGCGCGACGCTCATGTGCTGGGCGCGGACGAGGACACGCTCCGCCAGCGCGTGGTCGGCCGGCAGGTAACGGCCACCCGCCGTATTGGCAAAAACTGTTTTCTGGAGCTGAATGATGGCGCCGTGCTGGCCCTGCACTTTGGCATGACCGGCGATGTAGGTGCCTACCGCGACGACCACGACGCGCCCCGCTTCACTCGCGTGGCTCTGCACCTGGCCGACGGCCTGCGCGTGGCCTTCATCGACCCCCGCAAGTTCGGGCGCATTCGTCTGGCCGAGAGCGTAGAAGCGTACCAGCAAGCCAAGAAGCTAGGCCCCGATGCCCTCGACGTAAGCGCCCCCTATCTCAAGCAAGCACTGGGGGGCAAAAAGACCATTCTCAAGCCTCTGCTGCTTGATCAGCGCATCACGGCAGGACTAGGAAACTGGATTGTGGATGAGGTATTGTTTCAGGCCAAGATTCATCCCGAACGAGTCGCCAACTCACTAGGTGATAAGGAATTCAAGGCCCTGAGTGCAGCTATTCAGCTAGTGTTGCAAACTGCCATTCAGCACGAGGCTACGTATCGGCACTTTCCAGCTTCCTTCCTCATCCACGCCCGCGAGTGGGACGACTCCGCCACGCCCGGCTCGGAGCAGCACAAGTTTTGTCCCCGCCATCCTAAAACGCTAATTGATAAAAGCTATGTGGGTGGGCGAGCTACGTATGTGTGTTCGCGCTGCCAGATACTATAACCGAGAAAAGCCCCCAGAACTGGTTCTGGGGGCTTCTCTCGGTTATAGTCCGTTTACGTCTGGCTTTTCGTGCTTACAGTATGAACACATACTGTACAGTTATATTATCTTCAATAAGGCCGCCTGAATCTCTACCTATTGTTCCAACCATTATGCACAAAAACTATTACATAATTGCCGTATTAGTCCAGAATAAAATTGAATTATAGACCTACTATGGTTGAAGCAGGAAGCGTCACTTCGTTAGGCTCAGGAATAGGATAAGGCAACTGAATGGTGCTACCAACGGAGATTATAGCAAACGCATTTAATCAATCGATTACGAATGCGTTTTTACTTACTATAGTTATATATTTTTTGAACATTATATAAAGAATAATTTATCATTAATAATTAATCAATTTACTATTGCATAAGATTATTATTTGTTTAATTTAGATTATTCTATCAACAAAGACTTCCCGAAACAGCTAACCCTTGCTGGTATGGTGATTTCTTTATGTGGATCACTGTTGTGTTTTTTTGCGGCACCTCGCCTTCGATTATTGCTTGAGTATTAATAAAGTTCAAGTATTGACCAGATCAATAATCGAAAAAAACATTCATCAATTATTAAGCTCTAATTTTATTAAGGGCTATTTTATCAGTGTAGTTTCTTACTCTTGCGACGGCAATGGTAAGGTTTTTAGGCACCCTTTGTTTTTGCTTTATTACGCGAAACTGACTAGGCTCAAAACAATAACCAGGTCAGCTTTACTAGGGCCATCTCTGAAAGGCCCTTTTACACTCCTGTAAAGCAGCAAAAGGCGCAACAAGGTGAGCTACTATTTTAAGTAGATAGTATCAGCAGCCTTACAAGTAGTCTCCTCCAAGGCTTACTCACGTCCAAGGAGACATTTCGTGCTGGAGGCATCTCTGCCTTTTAGCCCTCGCTTTATAAGTAGCATTTCATTCGAGGAAGCCCGCGTTTGATCCACCAAAATCTGGTGTAGTAGCTGGCGTAGCGTTGTGCCAACCACTAGCCCCAGTGATTGCTAGTGGTGCATTTGCTCTTGTGTCCGAGGCCGACGCCTGTAAGGGTGTGCCTTGGTGAGCTGCTCAGCAGCGAACCTGATACTTTGTTCTACCCCTCATTTCCACACACCTTACTATTATGGGAAAGCTCTCCATTAACAATGGGGTTATTGGTTGTACATCCTACCCCAATTCCTTACCTGCTCCAGCCGTCAAGTGTTGGCGCGTTCTTATTGGTGCCTTATTGCTGCTTTTAAGCTTTAGCTCTATTACACAGGCGCAAGTAGCTGCCGGATTTGAGCTGGATGGGAATGCTATTGCAGTAAATCCAAACCCTCCCGACGACTGGAACCTGATTCATAATGGCACTTCGGGGCAACAGTTAGCACTGGGGTCCAACAGGATGGTGTAGGGGGCGAAAAGATTTTTACTGGCGGTGGCTCCAAAGACGACAATGATATTAGCTCCTGGCTATATACATCGGGTACTCCCACAGATAAGGGTGATATTTTGGATGGGGGTGCAGCACTCTATGGCTGTAATCTTTACTTTTTTGCTGACCGCTATGCAGTTAATGGAGATGCGGCGATTGGCTTTTGGTTATTTAAAAGTAATGTCTCCCTCGGTAGTGGAGGAAAGTTCAACGGCACTCATACAGTTGGTGACCTACTATTAATTAGCAATTTCACCAACGGCGGTGGCGCTGCTGAAATTACAGCTTATGAGTGGGTAGGAACTGGCGGAGATCAGAAGGGCGGCACACTGCAGTCGATCACACTTACTTCCGCTAATTATTTTGCCACCGTCAACACCACCGAAGTTGATTCACCTTGGCCCTATCAACCTAAAGATGGTACCACGAATAAGTTTCCGGCGGGTGCTTTCTTCGAAGGAGGCGTGAACTTGTGTTCACTAGCTGGCATCGACGGTTGCTTTACCTCTTTCATGTTGGAAACCCGCGTGTCGCAGGAGATTACGGCTACCCTGGAGACTTCTTATTAGGCAATTTCTTCAGCAAGCCTCAAGTAGCTATCAACGTAACCCCAGGCTGCGGCTCCAGCACACTAACGGCCGCTGTTACCGGTGGTGCGGCACCTTATACGTACAGTTGGACGGGCCCTGGCGGCTTTACCTCTACCGACCCCAGCATTACTGTTAGCACAGGTGGAACCTATAGCGTAATTGTTACCAATCAGGGTTTGACGGGTAACAGCCAATGTTCTTCCGATCAGGTATCCAAATCCATCTCTATAAATCCGGTACCCATAGTATCAGTCGCGGATGTAACGAAGTGCGTGGGCGAAAACGCCACGTTTCAAGCCATGCCCAACGATGCTGCTACTTATAGCTACCAGTGGTATAAAAACGGTACTATTATCGGGGGAGCGACCAACAGCAGCTACACGGTTTCAACCGTGACTGCTACTATGAATAACGACGTCTACAAAAGCGTTGTCACGAACATCTCTACTCAGTGCCCAGGCGAAGGTAGTGGCACACTGCAAGTTAATTCTCTGCCAGCGGCGGCAGTAGCCGATGTAGCGAAGTGTATAGGCGAGGATGCCACATTCCAGGCTACGCCGAACGATGCGAGCGTGTACAGCTACCAGTGGTATAAGAATGGCACTATCATTTCAGATGCAACTAATAGCAGCTATCTCGTTGCTAAAGCCAATGCCGCCGATGGCGACAAGTATAAGGCTGTGATCACCAACAAGACCACTGGTTGCTCCGCTGAGGCTGAAGGAACACTGAAGGTAAATCCACTTCCAAATGCAGCAGTAGCTGATGTAGCCAAATGCGCGGGTGAAGACGCAACTTTCCAGGCTACGCCGAACGACGCTGGAGTCTACAGTTATCAGTGGTACAAGAACGGCAGCATCATCACGGGCGCGACTACCAGCAGCTACCTCGTCGCTAAAGCTACTGCTGTGGATGGGGACAAGTACAAGGCCATAGTGACAAACAAAAGCACTAGCTGTTCGGCAGAAGCTGAAGGGACATTGAAGGTAAACGCCTTACCTGAATCCTCGGTCGCGGACGTGACCAAGTGCGTGGGTGAAAACGCCACGTTTCAAGCTATGCCCAACGATGCTGCTGTCTATAGCTACCAGTGGTATAAGAATGGTAACATCATCGGGGGAGCAACTGGCAGCAGTTATACTGTGATGGCGGTAACGGCGGCTATGCATAACGACGTCTATAAAAGCGTTGTCACGAACATACTGACCTTGTGTTCAGCGCCTGGCAGTGGGACACTGAAGGTAAACGCTTTACCAAATGCGGCCGTTGCTGATGTAGCGAAATGTGTAGCTGAAGACGCTATGTTCCAAGCCACGCCGAACGATGCAAGCGTGTACAGCTACCAGTGGTATAAGAATGGCAACATCATCACAGGCGCAACCAATAGCAGCTACCTCGTTGCCAAAGCTGATGCCGTAAATGGCGATAAATACAAAGCCGTTGTAACCAATAAGACTACTGGTTGCTCCGCTGAGGCTGAGGGGACGCTGACGGTCAAACCGTTGCCTGAATTGACCGCCAAAAGCGTGGATTTCTGCAACGATATGCAAAGCAATACTACACTAAGCGACTACAATGGTGCCATTGGGGCTGTAACTGGTGATGCTGTCGTCTGGAAAAAAGGCGCTGATGTCGTCACAACTACTGGCGACTTAGCAGTAGGTACTCACGTCTACACAGCTACCCTTACTCGGGGCAGCACCTCCTGCAGCAACTCTACTACTCTCACCATTAAGATTTTGGGTGCTCCTGTTCTCAAAAACGCGAGCGCAAATTTCTGTGAGAAGGAAATGGTTGGGGTAGCCCTAAGTAGCTACAATACTGCCATTGGAGCTCAAGAGGGAGATATCGTAACGTGGAAAGACGCAGGTGGGAATGCTATTACAGTCTTCGATAACTTATTAGTGAAAGTCGGTGGCCATAGCTTCACAGCTACAGTTTCGCGCCTTTATGCTGATACTGATAGCAAGAGCTGCGACACGGAGGCTACTCTCACCGTCAATGTAGCTGAGTGCAGTGGACTTACGCTGCTCAAACAAACAAACGGAGCGGTCAATAGCTCAAAAAGCTACACCTTCGCAATCTATAATGGACCTAAGGGTTTTGGTACTACACCCGTTAAGTCTGAAACAACCAGCCTTACTAACTCCAGCGAGTTGTTTACAGGTGTAACGTTGAGTGCCAATAAGAACTACACCTTGTGCGAACTCAATGTGCCGTCCGGTTTCTCCGTAGTATGGCAAATTGACAACGGAGATGGGACGTTCAAAACAGTGACATTATATGACCCAAATGGCACTGGTGGCGACTACAACCAAGGAGAAGCAGTAGGAAATCTGTGCATGGAGTTTGGGCCTGGTACTGCCATCCAGTTACCAACCAACAAATATGGGGCGACGGCGATGGTACGGCTCAAATTCCTGGTGAATAACACCTTCCCACAAGGCACTGCCCGCACGCCCGGCTACTGGAAAAACTGGAGCACTTGCACAGGTGGCAAGCAGGTACAGACCGCCCTCAAGAACGGTGGTAAAGCGGCCGGCTTCTACATTCTGGATGACCATTTGCCCCACACACTCTGGTCAAATCCCGGTAGCACGAAGTGTACTGGCTTCACCCTTACTGACTGCGCTGCTGCCGTGAAAATCCTGAGCACGCAGGACGCAACCGGTAAGCAGAAAGCTAGTGATGCGGCTTACAATCTGGCCAAGCACTTAATGTCTTATCAACTAAACATTAAGTCGGGAACGGCTCCTTGCGCGTCGGCCGCCGATGCAGCAATAAAGGCCGAGGCTTTGCTGGCTAAGTATTGCTTCAATGGCACAAAAGACTATTTGAAAGCAGCGAGTGCCGATCGTACTACTGCCCTCAGCTATGCCAAAATACTGGATGCCTATAATAACAACCTCGCTTGCGCTCCTCTAGCGGTCAATGCCACAGCAACCGCACTGCGGGGGGCTTCTACCAAAGACGAGCTGACGACCGGCGTTTATCCCAACCCAACCACGTCCGACGCTACCATCACCTTCACGGTAGCGAAAACCGGACACGCACAGGTTGACGTGTACAACGCAATCGGAGCCAAAGTTGCGACCCTGTACGATGGCGAAGCGGTAGCTGGACAGATGCAGTCGGTAACTATGAAAGGAGCTACGCTGCCTTCCGGCACCTACTTTTATCGGGTGAGTACCGATGGCAAAACCAAGACCAACCGCTTCCTCATTGCGAGATAAGCACTTAGGTCTTGATGCATAAAAAAGGGCCCGCCTATATAGGCGGGCCCTTTTTTTATGGATGTTATTAGTTGACCTACTGCCTTATTATTCTGTCACAGGCTGAATTTGTGTTCCTGCTTGCTCAGTGTATGACTAGCTTTTATTTGCTTTATAAAAGATGACACAAACCTATTGTCGCTTTAAACTCATTGTTACCCGTAACTTCCCCACCTGCGGCAGCCTGCGCTTTGGCTTAGGCCGGCATTCGTAGCCATCTACTCTAATATTTATTCATATTATGCTCCCCAAACTATTCTCTGGTCTGCTGCTGGCCGCCTTAGCTATCGGCAGCAACGCCACCGCCCAAAAAGCAACCGGTAAGCCGCAGCCTTATTCTGTAGCGGGCAAAAAAGCGCAGGTGTTTACCACGGCAGCGAATACGCCGCTGCGCATGGCAGCGGGTGAGGCGTTAGCATTCAAGCCGGAAGCGCAGCCCCTGGAAACCCAGGTGTGCATCTTTGTTGATCCTACAAAAACGTTTCAGACGATGCTCGGCATTGGAGGGGCGCTTACCGACGCCGCGGCCGAAACGTTCGCTAAGTTGCCCAAAGCGGCCCAACAAGAGTTTTTGCAGGCCTATTACAGCCCAACAAAGGGCATCGGCTACACGCTGGCCCGCACCAGCATTCACAGCACCGATTTTTCCAGCGGACCTTATAATTATGTGGCCGACAAAGACGAAAGCCTGAAGTCCTTCAGCGTAAAGCACGACGAGCAGTTTCGCATTCCCTTCATCAAGCAGGCGCAAGCAGCGGCGGGGGGCAAATTGACTATGTACGTGACCCCGTGGAGCCCACCCGCCTGGATGAAGGACAACAATAGTATGCTACAGGGGGGCAAATTGCTTCCTCAGTACCGGCAGAACTGGGCTGACTACTATGTTAAGTTTATCAAAACGTATGAGCAGCTGGGTATTCCGATCTGGGGCCTGAGCGTGCAGAACGAGCCAATGGCTAAGCAGAAGTGGGAGTCGTGCATTTTCACAGCCGAAGAGGAGCGCGACTTTGTTCGTGATTACCTCGGTCCAACGTTGAAGAAAAACGGCCTCGGCGACCGTAAGCTCATTGCTTGGGACCACAACCGTGACCAGATTTTCCAGCGGGCCAGCACCATTCTCGACGACCCTAAGGCCGCACAATATGTTTGGGGAATTGGCTATCATTGGTATGAAACCTGGACCGGCAGCGGCATGCTTTTCGACAACCTAAAAAATGTGCATGAGGCCTATCCGAACACGAACCTGATATTCACGGAGGGCTGCATTGAGAAATTCAACTTCGACAAAGTAGGCGACTGGGCGCTTGGCGAGCGCTACGGCCATTCCATGATCAACGACTTCAACAACGGCACCGTTGGCTGGACAGATTGGAACGTACTGCTAGACGAAACCGGCGGCCCCAACCACGTGCAGAACTTCTGCTACGCCCCCATAATCGGCGACACGCGCAGCGGTAAGCTCCTGTATACCAATAGCTACTACTACATCGGCCACTTCTCCAAGTTTATTCGCCCCGGCGCGAAACGTATCACCAGCTCCTCTAACCGCGACCATTTGAGCACAACAGCTTTCCTGAATCCGGATGGTAAGGTGGCCGTAGTGGTGATGAATGACAGCGACAAAAAGCAGGATTTTCAGCTGTGGGTACAGAACCAGGCTACGGCGGCCGTGAGTCAGCCGCATTCCATCATGACTTTCGTTGTGAATTAAGCATTACGCTCCTAGCTATCTATGAAAACTGTACTGCTCCTTTTGTGCTTTATGATTCTCGGTTTGCCTATAGCTTTTGGTCAGGCAAAAAAGCCCCCCACAGCCTCTACTACCACCCGTGTGCAGACCGCCAATGGCTTGCTGGAAGGAGCTACGGCAGCGAGTGGCATTCGCGAGTTCAAGGGGGTACCGTTTGCCGCGCCCCCCGTCGGCGACTTGCGGTGGCGGGAGCCTCAGCCAGTCAAAAACTGGACGGGGACGCGACAAGCCAAGAACTTTGGCCCCCAGGCAATGCAACTGCCCATTTACAGCGACATGAATTTTCGCTCCGATGGGGTGAGTGAAGATTGTCTGTATCTGAATGTGTGGACGCCGGCCAAATCAGCGCAGGTGAAACTGCCTGTGCTAGTGTATTTCTACGGCGGCGGCTTTATTGCGGGCGATGGCTCGGAGCCGCGCTACGATGGCGAAAGTATGGCCAAGCGCGGCATTGTGGCCGTCACGGTGAATTATCGATTGGGCATTTTTGGCTTCTTAGCTCATCCTGAACTAACCCAAGAATCACCTAATAAGGCATCGGGCAACTATGGCTTTCTGGACCAGAATGCTGCGTTGCGCTGGGTACAGCAGAATATTGCGGCCTTCGGCGGCGACCCCAAAAAGGTAACAATTGCCGGCGAGTCAGCGGGCTCGATGTCAGTGAGCGCGCAGATGGCGTCGCCGCTATCCAAAGCGTTGTTTTCCAGGGCCATCG
This sequence comes from Hymenobacter radiodurans, assembly GCF_004355185.1. Taxonomy (NCBI): domain Bacteria; kingdom Pseudomonadati; phylum Bacteroidota; class Cytophagia; order Cytophagales; family Hymenobacteraceae; genus Hymenobacter; species Hymenobacter radiodurans. The sequence goes on along the minus strand of NZ_CP037922.1, from coordinate 1,717,915 downwards.
GTGAAAGCGGCTCCATGCTAAACACCAGCTTTGGACCTTTGCCCTTGGCCGAAGCGGAGAAAAACGGGGCGGCCTTTGCAACCAGCCTTGGGGCAACTTCGCTGGCAGCCTTGCGAGCACTGCCGGCCCAACAACTCCTTGAAGCAGCCAGCAAGCCCGGTGTGCCACGCTTCGCTCCTACCATCGATGGCTACTTTTTCATGCAGACGCCCACGGCCACGTTTGCCGCCGGGCAACAAGCGCGCGTACCGCTGCTCGTGGGGTGGAATTCGCAGGAAATGACTGCTCCGTTTTTGCTTGGTAAAGCGCCACCTACGCCTTACGACTACCGCAAAGTGGTGCAAAAGCTTTACGGAGAGCGTGCCGACGACATTCTAAAGCTTTACCCAGCTAGCACTCCCGAACAGGCAGAGCAGTCGGCCACCGAACTTGCTGGCGACCGGTTTATTGCCTACAGTACCTGGAAATGGGCCGATATGCATAGTCAAACCGGCGGTCAGCCGGTGTACCGTTACTTGTATGCCCGCCCGCGCCCAGCCATGAACCCGGCCATGGGTAGTGCACCTGCTGATCGGGGCGCCTCCCATTCGGCGGAGATAGAGTACGCCCTCGGCAACCTGGCTACCAATAAAGTGTACGCCTGGACGCCCGACGACTACAAAGTTTCAGAGACCATGCAGAGCTACTTTGCCAATTTTATCAAAACCGGCAATCCAAACGGCGGCGGTTTGCCTACCTGGCCGGCCGCTAAAGCAGGCGCCAACGCGCAAATTCTGCGCATTGACGTTACAACGCGAGCCGAGCCCGAGCAGAACCGCGCCCGGTATCTTCTATTAGATCAAGCTTTCACTAAGTAGTCTATGTGCGCTAAAACGAAAAGTGAAAACAGGCGGTAGAGGCGCAGTATACTGCGCTTCTATCGCCTGTTTTCGCTTAAAGTAAGATCTTTCCTTACTTGTCACTTGCCAGCTCATTATTCTCCTTTTCAGCCTTGCGCGTGAGCGTTGTTACCCAGGAGCGGCTCACTGCCGATTCGCTTTCGTAGCCGTGACGCCGTTCGTCGCCCAGTTCACCATTTTCGCCCGGCAAAGCACGATTGACTAAGCTCAGCAGATCGGTGGTGGTGCCGGGAATAAGGCCGTGCAAGCCAGCCAATAGCTTCGCAGGCGTTCCTACAATCACTTCAGCATCGCCCCGGCGGCAGGCGTTCCAGATGCGGCGGGCAGCGGCTTCGGCATCTAGCGTCAGCACCGGCAGAGAGTCAGCAACGACGAAGGTGGCGTATTCTTCCTTATGCTTGCCTTTCACAATGGCATGGCGCGCGCTGCCCGTGCGCAGCAGGTTTGGGCAAATGGTAGTGACCAGAATACCGTGTTGTTTTAGCTCAATCCGGAAGCTTTCGGAGAGGCCCACCAGCGCAAATTTGCTGGCGCAGTACGGCGCTAAGTGCGGAATCGGAACTTTGCCCCCCACGGAAGCAATGTTAATAATGCGGCCCTCTCCCCGGCGGCGCATGGCTGGCAACACGGCCTGCATAGCGTGCAGAGGTGCCCAGAAGTGCGTATCCATCGAATCCTGGTACTCGCGCAGTTCCATGTGGTCGAGGGGGCCAGCGGTGATGATGCCGGCGTTGTTGATGAGCACGTCAATGAAGCCCAACTGCTCTTGCACCTCGGCAATGAGGGAGCGGACGGCCTCCGGGTCGGTGAGGTCGCGCTGCAAGGCTACTACTTCGGTGCCGCCAGCGGCTAATTCCTGGCGCGCACGCTCTAGTTCTTCAGCGTCGCGGGCGCAGATAGCCACTTTGGCGCCTTCGGCTACGGCCTGACGGGCCAGTACCAAACCCAGCCCGCGCGAGCCCCCCGTAATCAGGACCACGCGGCCCGCCAAATCGTAAGAGCCGCGGCGGTTAGACCACAGTGCCGCAGCCGCTATCACGGCGCCCATGCCAGCCAACGCCAGCCATTTAGGTTGATTTCTCTGCTTCATACTTTCTAGTATGGAATGCCAGAAGAAAGGTTGCGCTGGCTGGGGGGCTTTTTTTCATTGCAGTAGGGCATGAATAAATGACTATCTGCGTTACAACCCCATTATTCCTTTCTGGCACCATATTTACGTGCTGAAAACCTTGTTTCAGGCTCTCATTTTCTGACACATCTTTGCACTGGATGCTTTTTTGGCTCCACCCTACCTATTCTGACATGAAGATTTCCTTTTTTGCTGCCTTCCTTCTGCTGATTCTGGCGCCAGGCTTTGCGCAGGCTCAAACCGCCGCGAAGCCCAAAGCCGCCGCAGCCGCTACCAAACCCAAAGCGGCCACGCCCGCGAAAACGAGCGCGCCGGCCCCTACGCCTCCTGCCGATAAAGTAGAAGCCCGCGCCAAAGCCCTCACCGATAATATGCGCCAGGCCTTAGGTCTTACGCCCCCGCAGGTCGTAAAAGTGAATCAAATAAACCTGACCAGCGTGCGCAACGTGGAAACTGCCCGCCTGCGCTACCGCACCGATTTGCGCAAACTAAACGGCATTGTGGAAGACATTGGCCAATCGCGACTGGCGGCGCTGAAAGAGGTGTTGTCACCAGACCAGTTTAACCGCTATCAGCGCAAGCGGGAAGAGAAAATGGGCGTTCCAAATACAAGTGCCGCCCAAGGCAACCCGGTACCTGGCCTGCCTAGCAACCAAGATTAAGTAGCTGTTGAGAAGCAAAAAAGCCCCCAGGAATATTTCAGGGGGCTTTTTTAGGATTAAGCCTATTTCATTCCCGGCTTAAAACCAGCGTCTCGTGCACTAGTTGGGCCAATGCTTTTTAGCGCTTAAGCTGTTTAGCCAAACGTATCGTACGCCAGCTTCAGAATTATCCCGCAGACCACTACCAGAAATAGCACGCGTACAAAGCCGGTACCTTTTTTTAACGCCATGCGGGCGCCGAGCGTAGAGCCCAGCATATTGCAGGCGGCCATGGGCAGCGCAATGTGATAGAGAATCTGGTCAGTGAAGGCGAAGTACAATAGGCTGGTGAGGTTGGTGGCCACATTAACAAGTTTGGCCGAGGCCGAAGCGGTAAGAAAGTCGTAGCCAAACAACCCTACGAAGGCAAAGAGCAGCAAGCTGCCTGTGCCGGGCCCAAAAAAGCCGTCGTAAAACCCTAAGATCGCGCCTACCAGCACGCCATAAAGCATTTCGCGGCTGGGCGTGAGCCGGGGGGCGTGAATGGCCCCAAAATCTTTGCGCCAGAACGTGTACGCGGCAATCACGACCAGCAGGCCCAGCACCAGTGGCCGTAGCAGTTCGCTGGGCAGCAGACTTACCACCCGCGCGCCGGCGAAGGAAAACAAGCCGGCCATAATTGCCGCCGCCCCCACGCTGCGCCACGGCATCGGCACCCGCCCCGAGTAGCGCCATAAAGCCGTGGCCGTGCCCGCCAACGACGACACTTTGCCCGTTCCAAGTATAACGGGCACGGGTACGCCTTTGAGCAGCAGCAACATAGCTGGCAGCTGAATCAGGCCGCCACCGCCCACCATCGAATCTACGAAACCAGCCAGAAAGGCAAATAAACACAACAAGGCCAGGGTGAGGGTCATCTGGGGGCTTTTTTGAGTAATGCCGGCGAAGGTAGTTTGCTCGCGGGGGTGTTCCTTATTCCTCCCAAACATTTGTCGGCCAAGTGCGCTCTGAGGCAGGCACAGTGGCCGCTTTAAAACTTACTTTCTGGTCTTATCAGCTGGCGGGTTCTTCGTAATTCCAACCAAGCGCCGGATACCGCGTAACTCAGTCCGACCTATTTCAATATGACTGACTCGCTTACCCAACGTACCAAAGTGCTGACTTTGGCCGGTGTGCTGCTGGCTCTTTTCCTGGGCTCCCTCGACCAAACTATTGTGGCCACGGCCCTGCCGCGCATCGTAGGCGACCTGCACGGCCTCGATCGTTTTACGTGGGTTGCCACCGCTTATTTAGTGGCTAGCACGGCGCTGGTGCCCATTTATGGCAAGCTGGCCGATATGTACTCGCGGCGCACTATCGAGGTCACGGCGGTTCTGGTGTTCTTGTTTGGCTCGGCATTGTGCGGACTGGCGGGCGAGTTTGGCACCTTGCCCCTCCTCGGCGACGGCATGAGTCAGCTAATCATCTTTAGGGCCATTCAGGGACTGGGCGGTGCCGGACTGTTTGCCATGGCATTCATTATTATAGCCGACCTGTTTCCCCCCGCCGAGCGCGGCAAATACCAGGGATTTGTGGGAGCAACATTTGGCTTGTCGTCGGTGCTGGGGCCCTTTCTGGGGGGCCTTTTAACCGACCACGGCGACGGCCTGCTGCCGGGCGTAGAAGGCTGGCGCCTGGTTTTTTATGTCAACATCCCGCTGGGTGCCCTGGCCTTGTGGTTTATCCTGTCGCGGATGCCGGCCTTACGCCCCCGTGGCGAGCAGCAGCCCCTCGACTATCTGGCCGCCATACTGCTGATGCTGGGACTGGGGCCGTTGGTAATAGCGTTGCAGCTGAATAAAGCCGTGTACGGCTGGACTTCGCCTACTACGCTGGGCCTTTTTGCCTTGGCCCTGGCGGCGCTTACGCTGTTCGTGGTCCGGTCACGCCGCGCCACCAACCCCATTCTCGACTTCTCGCTCTTCGATAACAAGGTATTTCGGACGGCCAATCTGGCGCTGTTTCTTCTCGGGGGGCTTTTTTGAGCATCATTATTTTTGAGCCCCTGTTTATGGTGAATGTGCTGGGCACCACTGCTACGCAGGCCGGCGTAAGCCTTATTCCGCTTTCGTTGGGGGTAGTAACTGGCTCTATGCTAGCGGGCCAAATGGTGTCGCGCTTTGGTCACTATAAGCGCTGGATGCTGGGCGGCGGCGTAGTGCTGATGATCGGGCTTAGCCTGCTGGCCACTATGTCTGCCGATGTAACCTATTATGAGGTATTGTTTTACGTAGTGCTCTGTGGCCTGGGCCTCGGGCCGAGCATGCCTCTTTACACACTGGCCGTACAGAATGCCATTGAGCCCCGTTTGTTGGGTCAGGCCACTTCAGCTAGCCAGTTTTTCCGGCAGATTGGCGGGGCTGTAGCCGCCGCCGGACTTGGCGCGGTACTCAGTATAAGTTTGGCGCAGGCGCTGCCCGCTACGGTTAATGCGCCAGTTGCTGCCACAGAAGTTAGCGTCACGGAAGGCCCTAATTTGCCCCCCGGCTTGGCGCAAGTTGCGGGCAGCCCTACTCCCGCCATTCGGGTAGCATTTACCCATGCTATTTCGCGTATTTATCTCTGCACCTTATTACTGGTAATGGCGGGCTGGGTAGTGACTTTATTTATTCCGGAGCTGCCGCTGCGCAAGAGCAACGCCATCAGCCAACCCGTGGCCGTGGCCGCCGAGTAGCCGCTCGCCATCCAATCAGTGGAGCGAACTGAACACGAGGGGCGGCCGCGGGGTTATAGCAACTATTCAACTGCTATTCATCTCTACATCATGACCAATACACTTCGCCTCAGCGTCCTCGACCAGTCTCCCGTTCGGCAGGGCGGCACGGCACGCCAGGCGCTTGAAGAAACGATACAACTGGCCCGCCTCACCGATCAATTGGGCTACACGCGCTTTTGGGTGTCGGAGCATCATAACACCGGTACGTTGGCCGGCTCGGCGCCTGAGGTACTTCTTGGACGCTTAGGGGCCGAAACGCAGCACATCCGTCTGGGCTCGGGTGGCGTAATGTTGCCCCATTATAGCGCCCTGAAGGTGGCCGAAAACTTCCGCCTGCTCGAAACGCTCTACCCCGGCCGCATTGACTTAGGCATCGGCCGCGCGCCCGGCACCGACCGCCTCACAGCCCATGTGCTTAACCCTCAGAATACTTTCCGCGACGAGGACTTTGTCGACCAGCTCATGGATCTGCGGGGTTTCCTGCGCGATGAGGTTGTTCCTAATACCGTCCACGAAAAGGTGAAGGCGGCGCCCTTCGCCACCACTATGCCGGAGTTGTGGCTGCTCAGTTCCAGCGGGCAAAGCGGTCTGTTTGCGGCTCATCTGGGGGCTTCTTTTTCGTTTGCCCATTTCATAAATCCCGTCGGGGGGCCTGATATGGTACGGCTGTACAAGGAGCGGTTCCGGCCGTCGGAGGAGCTGGCCGCGCCACGCGCTACGGTGGCCCTTTTTGTACTGTGCGCCGATACGGAAGCGAAGGCAACCGAACTAGCCGAAACACTGGCCCTGCAAATGCTGAAGCTCGAAACCGGCGACCGGACCTCCATTGGTTCGTACGATACCGTGCGCAACTACCCGCTCACGCCCGAGTTGCGTGCTCGCCTCACCTATCACCGGCAACGCATGGTAAGCGGCACCCCTGACCAAGTACATGCCCAACTCACTGTTCTGGCAACCTCTTATGGAGTAGAGGAAATCACAGCCGTAACCATTACCTATGACTTCGCTGACCGGCTTCGCTCCTATGAATTGTTGGCCGAAGTTTTCGAACTGGCCCCCATAGCTCAAGCGCACGCGTAGCACTAGTTCAGGAGAATAAATCAGAAAGCATCTGGCCATTTGGCTAGATGCTTTTTTCATTAATGACGAAGCGCCTCAACAAGTTCTTTGACAATCAGACGCTTAAAAATTTATCGAAAACTTTACTCCAATTGTTTGGACCAATTCTAGATAAGCTATTTCTTTGCATTGTTTTTAAGCATTCTAAATAAGCAAATGCGCTGCTCTACCCTACCAATTATCCTGATAACCACGCTAATGGCTCCATTAGCAGGTTATAGCCAGCAAAATCTTACCGCCTCCATCGCACCTGTATCAGCAACTGCCACGGACGAGCCGGAGAAAATTCGGAGCTATGTAACTGGCAAGGTGCTGACGGTGGATGGGCAACCCGTAGAGCAGGCGGGAATTTTGGTGAAGAACTCGACCATGGGCACCAGCACCAACGCCGATGGCCGGTTTCGGCTCCCGCTCCCAGCGGGCAGCTATACCTTGGTTGTTAGCTATTTGGGCGTAGGTCGGCAGGAGATTGAGGTGAGCCTGGGCGCAGATCAGACGCTGAATTTGCCCCCCATCACGCTTTCCCAGAGCGCCCAGCAGCTTTCGGAAGTAAAGGTAACGGCTACTCGCACCATGAATGAGCAGCCCGTGACCGTAGGCAAGATGCCCGTTCGCCCGCTTGATCTGCCCCAGAGCGTTGTCACGATTAACAAGGAAGTGCTGGAGCAGCAGCAGGTACTCCGCGTAAGCGAGGTGCTGCAAAACGTGAGCGGCGTGTACGTGATGGGCGCTACGGGCGGCACGCAGGAAGAGATTGCCGGTCGTGGATTCGCCTTCAACAGCAATAACACCTTCAAGAACGGCGTGCGCTACAACAACGGCGTGATGCCTGAGATAAGCGGCCTGGAGCGGTTCGAGATCTTGAAAGGCAGCGCCGCCATCCTCTATGGCAACGTGGCCGCGGGTGGCGTGATCAACCTGGTGACCAAGAAGCCCCAATTTCAGTCTGGGGGGCAAATTGGGATGCGCGTGGGCAGCTACAACTTCTACAAGCCCTCGCTCGACGTGTACGGCGCCATCAACAACAGTGAGCATGTGGCCTTCCGCCTGAATTCCAGCTACGAAAACGCCCGGAGCTTTCGCGATGGCGTGAAAGGCGAGCGTTTTTACGTGAATCCTTCGGTGCTGGTAAAGCTGGGCGAGAAAACGGATATCCTGATTGAGGGTGATTACCTCAATGACAACCGCACACCTGATTACGGCATCGGCGCCATCAACTATGAAATAGCCGACGTGCCACGCAGCCGCTTCCTAAATACGGATTGGGCCAACAACGAGACAACGCAGAAAAGCGCTACACTCACGCTCACGCACCGCCTGAACCAGAACTGGCAGGTGCGCACCACCGCCGGCTATCAGCACTACGACAACAACTTGCTCAGCGCGTCGCGCCCCACGGGTATTCGGCCCAACGGCAATCTGTTACGTAACGTGCAGCGCACCAGCGCCACTGAGGGCTACATGCTCGGTCAGGTGGATCTGATGGGCAAATTTGCGACGGGCTCCTTGAACCACACGCTACTGGTGGGCGTCGATGGCGACCAGTATGACAGCCGCAACGTGTCGTACGTGACGGCGGCTTACGATTCCATCAACGTGTTCGATCCGAACCGGGTAGTGGCTCAGCCCCGCGTACGGGCCGATATCACGAACCTAACCCGCAACCAGCGCACCACCGGCGGCACCCGGCGCGGCGGCGTGTATGCTCAGGACTTGCTGAGCATCAGTGAGAAGCTAAAGGTGTTGGCCGGTTTGCGTTGGACCTACCAGGAAACGCCCAGCGACGTACTAACCTATCGTACGGACGTGACAACCAAGACCCGTCGCTTCGACGAGGCGTGGTCGCCGCGCTTGGGCATCGTGTACCAGCCCATCCAGACGATGTCGCTGTTCTCCTCCTACTCCAACTCCTTCACCATCAACAGTGGGCTCGATGTCACGGGTACGGCCCTTAAGCCCTCTACCCTGGACCAGTATGAGGTTGGTATCAAGAACGACCTGTTTCAGGGCCTGCTGTCGGCCAACGTAACGGCTTATCAGATTGTGAACAGCAACCTGGCCCAGACGGTGCTGCCCGACGCGCCAAATTTCAACAAGGATTATCCTACAGCGCAGGAGCTGGCCGGTGAAGTGACCAGCCGAGGCGTGGAAGTGGATATCCTGAGCAAGCCGTACCAAGGCTGGTCTTTCATCGCCGGCTACAGCTACAACCAAACGAAGTACACCAAGAGCACCATTTATGAGGTTGGCAGCCTGCTACGCTACAACCCGAATCATACGGCCAACGCGAGCGTGTTCTACACTTTCGACAATGAGTCGGCCCTGAAAGGCTTGAACGCAGGCTTCGTAGCTACCTATATTGGGGAGCGGCAGGCGGGGCGCTCCACCCGTCGCACGGTCGAGAACGACGCCTACCGCCTCATTCCCCTAAAAGCGTACCCTCTATTTGATCTCTCCGTTGGATACACCCTCGACCGCGTAAGTCTGCGTCTGAAAGCTTCCAACCTGCTGGACGCCTACAATTACAACGCCCACGACGACAATAGCATCAACCCAATTAACCCGCGCCAGTTCTCTGGCACCCTTTCCTACCAATTGTAGTTAGGTAGCACTGCCGTCATTCTAAGCCCCGAGCAGCCACTGTTCGGGGCATTATTGCAAATTTGCCCCCCGCTAACAGATTTCAGCTTATTACTGCCATGAAGGTATTTTTTCGCACGATTCACCTCTATCTCAGTCTGGCTTCGGGGCTGGTCATTGCCATACTGTGCCTTACTGGGGCCGTACTGGTTTTTGAAAAAGAACTGGAGCAAGCTTGGCACTCGGAGCGCTATTTTGTGGAGGCACCCGCTACTCAGCCTCGTCTTTCTCTTCAGCAGATAACCCAGGCAGTACAAGCCTCGGTGCCTGACGCTAAGGTAACGGGCATGAAGGTATATGCCGACCCTCTGCGCACGGTGGAGGTAAGCCTGGCGGGTGACAAGCCCGGCAAGGAAGGTGCAACGGCGCAAGCGGGCCCAGCTGGTAATGCCGGAGGACCCAAGGCAGGCGAAAAGCCTAAAGGCGGCGGGGAAGGTGGTGGCGGCCCCAAGTACTTTGTCAATCCGTATTCGGGGCAGGTAATCGGCCCATACGTCTACCGCGACACCTTTTTCTACACCATGTTTGCCCTGCACCGGGGCATGGTAGCCGGCGCGGTGGGCAAATTTGTTGTTGGTGTAAGCACCTTATTTTTTCTATTTATTATCGGGACTGGGGTAGTGTTGTGGTGGCCTGCTACGGGCAAGGTGCTACGCCAGCGTCTCTCCGTCAAGTGGGATGCTAGCTGGAAGCGCCTCAACCATGATCTACACATTGTACTTGGTTTTTATAGCGCCCTATTCCTGTTTGTCTTTGCTTTTACGGGCTTGGCTTGGTCGTTTGAGTGGTTCAACAAGGGCATCTTCACGCTCACCAACTCGGAGATGAAGAGTCCCGAGCCACCAAAGTCTGTAGTGGCTACCGCTGGTGCGCGCCTGACCTATGACGCGGCCTACGACATAGCGAGACAGCAAATGCCTACGGCTCAAAATTTCAGCATTCAATTGCCCAAAGATTCAGCCGAGGCAGTACGCGTGGCCATGCTGCCGAAAAATGCCCCCCACGAGTCAGCCAATGATGAACTATACCTAGATCAGTACAATGGTCAGGTTTTAGGAAAGCTTGCCTTTGAAGATCGTAACCTAGGACAGCGGGTACGACGCACCTTTAAGCCAGTTCACACAGGATCCATTTACGGATTACCCTCCAAAATAATTGCCTTGATCGTGTGTGTGCTGGGGTTCACATTCCCTATTACCGGCGTTATTCTCTGGCTCAACAGATTGAAAAAAGAGAAAAAGAAGAAGCAGAAACAGTTAGCTGCAATTGCTTAGCAACTGGCTGTTGTAAGAGGTGATATTTACAATTATTATCTCTTACAATTTGTTGTTACGGGGTTGTGAAAGAAAGAAGTTGGTATTGTACTTTTACGCAATATCAACCTCACTTTACCACCCCTTCGCATGAAAAAGATTACCTTCTTTTGCTTATTATTTTTGAGCTTAGCTTATGTTTCAGCAGCGCAGGATAAAAGCAAGGAGTTATATACAGCGGTTTTAAAGAACAATGCCGCAGCCGTTGAAACCCTGTTAAAAGCAGGTGCTGATCCCAATCATGTTATCGAGATTGTTCCTGGTTTTCCTACTAGTTATCTGATTGCGGCGGCCACAAATAATAATGTAGCTATTGTAAAATCGCTGCTCCAGTACAAAGCAAAAATCAACTGGCGCGATGCTTTTCAAGCTACTGCTCTTCATTATGCGGCTGGAAAAGGCAGCAAAGAGCTCATTGAGTTGATGTTAGTCAGTGGTGCCGACTTACAAGCTAAAGATGAAGACGGAAACACAGCTTTGGCCAGCGCGAAGGCCAGTGGCAATAAAGATGTAATCACACTACTTGAGGCCAAGATTAAATCATAATATTATTATATAGTAGATATAAGCCCAAAAGAGCTTCACGCATGTGAAGCTCTTTTGGGCTTTCTTATTTATTAAGCTGCTAAGCCAAAATAAATATCAACAAAATACAATTGACATAATTTTATAGGTGCGTTTTGGGCTGCTTTTGATGGTGGATACAAAAGGGGTATCTATATTTGTAGTCAGGACACATCAGTAATTACACTTCTTCAAGTTAATTCAACTGCTTTCAACTCTTTTAGCGTCTAGACGCATCCTCTAAAATTCATAGCTATACGGTCTATTTCTACGCGTTCTTTTTTATTCACCTTTCTATCTTTTCATGACCAAAGTACGTCTGCTTACGGCCCTCTCGTTGGGCACCATGCTGTTTGCCTCTTGCGAAAAGCAGCTAGAAGAATCTCCAACTCCTCGCGCTACTGCTCAGTCTTCGACGGATGCTTCCTTGGCCGGCGATTGGCAGCTAGTAGCCTACAAAGGCATCGTACCGACCCCAAACGATGTTAGGACCACCAATATCTTCATGATGCTTGATGAGTGCAGCAAGGATAACAAGCTACACTTTGAGGCTACAGGTGAATTGACGGAGTTAGAAGGTGCTAACGTCTGCGATAAGGAGTCTAAAAAAGAGGCTAAACCTGGCACTTGGGCGCTCAGCGCTGATAAGAAAGACCTCACGCTTAACTTAGGCGAAGCCAAGGAATACCAGGTTACTTCGCTGTCCGCTTCTTCGCTTAAGTTGCGTAGCGTAGCCGAAGCCGGCAAGCCTTACACTGAACTTGAGTACACACGCTAACACCAGCCTGCATACTTTTTTAAAAAGCGGCTGTTCCTGTTCAGGGGCAGCCGCTTTTGTGTAGCTATACTCGACTCAAAGGCATAAAGCAGCGTCCCCATACCTAACCTACTATAGGCTAGGTATGGGGACGCTGCTTTATTTAGCACTCCGTTACTTAAAACGGTGGATCGTCATTCCCAAAATTGCTTTTTGGGAATGGCTTCGGGCTGGCACCGTCGTTAATCTTACTGCCTAGCCGTATGGTATTGGGTGCAAAGCTGCTAGGATCTTCATCAAAGGTACTGGCAGGAAAAGCGCCGGTATTAAAGCCACCTGCCTCATCACCAAAGCCTACGCCATCCAAGTCGGCAAACTTGGTAAAACGGCCGATAAACTTGAGTTGCACCGTTTCGAGGGATCCGTTACGATGCTTAGCAATAATAACCTCACCAGTACCTTGGGTGGGATTACCCATTTCGTCCTCCGTAATTTTGTAGTATTCAGGCCGGTAGAGGAAGACAACCATATCAGCATCCTGCTCGATAGAGCCCGATTCACGAAGGTCGCTGAGCTGCGGCTTTTTGTCGCCGCCGCGCGTTTCTACTGAGCGGGAGAGCTGCGACAGCGCCAGCACAGGTACGTTCAGTTCTTTGGCAATTCCTTTTAGTGCCCGTGAGATAGAAGCAATTTCCTGTTCGCGGTTGCCAGCACCTTTGCCGCCATCGGTGTTACCGCTCATCAACTGTAGATAGTCAATGATGATCATCTGAATATCGTGGTGGGCCTTCAGGCGGCGGCACTTGGTACGCAACTCCCGAATGCTCAGGGCGGGCGTGTCATCAATAAAGATGGGCGCGCTCGACAGCGAGGAGATCTTGTGGTTGAGCTGAGCCCACTCGTAATCCGCCAGGTTGCCTTTCTTGATTTTTTCAGAATCCAGTTCCGCCTCAGCCGAAATCAGACGATTAACGAGCTGCAGAGACGACATTTCCAGTGAGAAAATAGCAACTGGCTTCTTAAAATCGACGGCTGCGTTGCGCATAGCGGAAACCACAAACGCCGTTTTACCCATACCAGGCCGGGCCGCAATAATCACTAAGTCAGAGGGTTGCCAACCGCTGGTTACACGGTCAAGGGCCGCAAAACCACTGGGCACGCCGGTTAGGCCGTCTTTCTGATTCTTTTTCTCTTCCAGCTCTTTGATGGCCTTGCCCATGAGGCTACGCATATCATCGAAGTTCTTGCGGATGTTCGATTCCGAAACCTCAAACAGGGCTTGCTCGGTTTGATCGAGTAGGTTGAATACGTCGGTAGTATCTTCGAAAGCGTCGCGGTGGATGGTCGATGCAATATTGATCAGCTCCCGCTTGATGGCATTCTCAGTGATGATACGGGCGTGGTACTCAATGTTCGCGGCCGAGTTAACCTTGAAGGTGAGGTTGGCCACATAATGATGGCCGCCAGCGGGCTCCAACTCCCCCATTTCCCGCAGCTCATGCACTACGGTGAGAATATCGATGGGCTCCGACTTATCAAACAGGTTCAGAATAGCCTTAAAAATGCGCTGGTGTTTATCGTCGTAGAAGCTCACGGGCTTCAGAATATCGATAACCGTCGTAAGGGCATCTTTTTCGAGCATCAGAGCGCCGAGCACTGCCGCCTCTAGCTCACGGGCCTGGGGGGCAATTTGCCCGCCGGACCGGTCATGGATAAAGCGGCAGGACGGCCATTCAGGGCGGCGATGCCTCGAGAGGCCTGCAACTTTACGCGCTCATTCATCTGGTCGTTCATCACTGGGTGTTGTACAAGGTAGTCAGCTTTGGAAGGATTTGGTTCGCAACGCGAAGGATTTATTGTTGCTTGCGCTCCCGATGCTGGCTGTTTTTTACGCTCAAAGGGGTGCAAATCTAGGGGCAGATTTTCATAATTAGCAGACGGAAAAACTGTTTCTTTTCGCTATCTGATGTTGATAAAAATTATGGCATTTGCCTTTGTAACAGTTGAGATGCTCGTTCATCCCGGCCCGAACCAAGTACTATACCCATTGAGCATCAACTTCTGAGTTGGGCTAGTACCTTTGCCGGCCGGCTTTTCGCCGATTTATCATTGCTTCTATATCTCAGAAATGCCCCCCACGCCCACCGCGCTCCACCGTCTTCACCTGATTGCCATCGGGGGAAGTATTATGCATAATCTGGCGCTGGCCCTGCATCGCCGCGGCGCTCAGGTAACCGGTTCTGATGACGAAATTTTTGAGCCTGCTCATGGTCGCTTGGCTACCGCCGGAATTTTGCCCCCCAGCGAGGGTTGGTTTCCGGAAAAGATAACCACTGACCTCGATGCCGTGATTGTGGGCATGCACGCCCGGGCCGACAACCCCGAATTGCTGCGCGCTCAGGAGCTTGGGCTTCGGATCTATTCATTCCCGGAGTTCATCTATGAAGCTTCCCGCGATAAACAGCGGGTAGTTATTGGGGGCAGTCATGGAAAAACCAGCATTACCTCGCTGATTCTGCACGTGTTGCGCCATCACGGCCGCAAGTTTGACTACGCCGTGGGCGCTCAGCTGGAAGGATTTGATTTGATGGTGCAGCTAACGGACGACGCGCCAATCATCATCATTGAGGGCGACGAATACCTCTCTTCCCCTATTGATCGGCGGCCAAAGTTTCACTTGTACCAACACCACATCGGGGTTATTTCGGGTATCAGCTGGGACCATATCAACGTTTTTCCGACCGAGGAAGACTACCGTGAGCAGTTCCGCATTTTCGCCGAAATGACGCCCAAAGCCGGCGTGCTCATCTACGACCGCGACGACGAGCAGGTGCAGCTAGTGAGCGTGCCCACTGACCCAGACGTGAAGTACATCGGCTACGGACCGCACGAGCACGTCGTGCGCGACGGCAAGACTTTTCTGCTTACCAAGAAAGACGACGAGATTCCAATTCAGATATTTGGCGACCACAACCTGCGCAACATCTCAGCCGCGAAAGAGGTCTGCAAGCAGCTAGGCATTAAGGGCAAGGACTTTTTTGAGGCGCTGGCCACCTTTAAAGGCGCCGCGCGCCGCTTGGAGCTAGTGCGCGCTGGCCACGATTCGGTAGTTTATAAGGACTTCGCGCACGCCCCTTCCAAGCTTAAAGCCACCGCGGCAGCCCTGAAAAAGCAGTTTCCGAAGCGGAGGTTGGTGGCCTGTTTGGAGCTACATACCTTCAGTAGCCTCAATCCGGCCTTCTTGCCCCAATACGCCCATACTTTTGACGCGCCCGATGTGGCCATCGTGTACTTCAATCCGCAGGTGTTAGCCCATAAGCGTCTTCCCGATTTGCCCCCGAGCAGGTAACAGCCGCCTTTGAGCGCCCTGATCTGCGCGTATTTACCGACAGCCGGGCCCTCGCCGCTTTCCTGCATGAGCAGAATTGGACCGATGCTAACCTGTTGATGATGTCGTCGGGCACATTTGACGGATTGGATTTGAATATGCTGGCTGAGGCCGTGACCAAGTAACCCGAGGCCAGTACGTACCAGTTACTAAAAAAGGGCCGCTACGTAGCGGCCCTTTTTTATTTGTCGTTGGTGGGTTTCTTTTCCGGACGCTTATCAGTGGTCAGCAGCAGAGCCAGCGCGGTCAGGGTGAGGCGAATTATCCACTTGCGGCTCATTAGCGGGGAAAGAAATTATTGTTGCTTTCTACCTCCAGGTCGCAGCGGCTGCCGCCAGTATTTTCTTCGCATTCGGTACCGGTTATGCGGCTTTTCTCAAAGGAGAAGTAACAGAACGTACACCCCACACTCGTCACGATATAGCGTTCGGCATTGGAGCGCAGGTACAGGCTATTGTCGGTGGAGGTTTCCAGCGGAATAGCCATAGCGCGGTACATACCATTGCGCAGTCCCATGCCCACCAGGTAATAAATAGCCTTGTCCTTGGGGCTGCCCTGCACCTTGCGGATGGTAGTTTTGTCAACAACGGTACCGTCGTTGAACTGCCGGATGAAGCCAGTTGCGAGCTGTGCGCGGGGCACCACGTACTCTATCTGGCCCTCAATTACTCGCCCTACCAGCTTACTGCTCACTTCCAACTGCCGCCGCTCCAGATCAGTGCCGTCCGCAGCATTGACTTCTGGAATACCGCGCTTACTGGTTTCACAGGCCGCCAGCGAGGCCAGCAGCACAACAAGTAAGGGCAATGCACGACGCACGAAAGACTGGGGGGCAAATTTCATTGGATACAGACAGTAGCAACGGGATTAGCGCGCTTTGTAATACTTACGCGCCTCTGGTAGCAGGCTTTGAATATCGTTGATGCGCGTTTCGTTGGAAGGGTGCGTGGAGAGGAACTCAGGTGGCGATGCTCCATTGTCGCGGGCAGCCATACGCTGCCAGAAACCAACGGCTCCATCGGGGTTGTAGCCCGCCATAGCCATAAAGATAAGGCCCAATCGATCAGCTTCCGACTCTTGGTTGCGACCGTAACGAAGCAGGCCCAACTGCGAGCCTACGCCAAAGGCTTGCAAAGCTACTTGCTGGGTGGTGGCGGAGTTGGTTGAAAGGGCAGCACCCAAGGCCTGACCACCGAGTTGCTGTACCAAACCCTGACTCATCCGCTCACTGCCGTGCTTGGCTACGGCGTGCGCTATTTCGTGAGCCATTACTACGGCAAGACCATTTTCGTCTTGGGTAATAGGCAATATACCGGTATACACGGCCGTTTTGCCCCCGGCATTGCCCAGGCATTCTGCTGCGCATCGTCCTGAATAAGATTAAACTCCCAAGCATAGCCAGATAGCTGATCCTGCGCATTCTGCTGGCGAAAATATGTTTCTACAGCCTGCTGTATGCGCTGTCCTACCCGCCGTACCATGGCCGTTTGGGTGGAATTAGATGAAAGCTTGCTTTGGCTGATTACCTCGCGGTATTGCTGGGCGGCCAGGGTATTTATCTCGGCATCAGACACCAAGCTAAGCTGGCGACGACCCGTAATTGGAACGGTAGAGCAGCCTACTGCCACAAACAGACAGCTGGCTACAAGAAACTTTTTAAACATGACAGTAAGATTGCTTTGGAATAAAATGGCACTTAACTCCCAAAGCATAGCATTTATAAGGCCAAACCGCCTTACAGCCCAGCTTTAGTAGCTTCAGCCTATACGATAGCGCCTAGGGTAAATGTTTAGTGCTAACCGCTTGACCTTAGCAGTTCTAATGGTGAGCGAAGCCTTATTTATTTCCTACGCCACAGAAATAGCCCTAATTTTGGCTGCACAGGCCTGTGGCTGCGGGAGCCGCTTATTCCTGGGGCACACTCCCGGCTGACAGGCTAAGCTCAAGTCACTAAGCATCATACAGAAATGAAAATACTCTGCATCGGTCGTAATTATGCCGAACATATAGCTGAGCTTAAAAACGAAACGCCCGACGAGCCCGTCATCTTCGCCAAGCCCGACACGGCTTTATTGCAGCGCAATCAGCCCTTCTTTTACCCCGATTTCTCGCAGGATATTCACCACGAAATTGAGTTGGTGATGCGCATCTGTAAGAACGGAAAGAACATCGAGCCTCAGTTTGCCTCTAATTACTTCGATGCTATCGGGCTAGGCATTGATTTCACGGCCCGCGACCTGCAAAGCAAAGCCAAAGCGAAAGGCCTGCCGTGGGAGTTAGCGAAGGGCTTCGATGGCTCAGCGCCGCTTTCTACCACCTTTAAGCCCGTGACTGAATTTGCTGATTTGGGCAATATCAACTTCCGACTGGAAGTTAATGGTGAAGTTCGGCAGCAGGGCAACTCCGGCATGATGCTACACGATTTTGCCGCCCAGATTGCATACATATCCCGCTTTATTACGTTAAAAATGGGGGATTTGATTTTTACTGGCACGCCCAGCGGCGTGGGTCCTGTGCATATTGGCGACCGGCTGGAGGGGTATATAGAGAACGAAAAGTTGTTGGATGTTGCTGTTAAGTAAAGCGTTTAAAATTGTGCAGTACCAAGTTCGAGGCAGTAATAAAATAGTAAAGATGAGTGGGTTAGCTGTAGTAGCCGGAGTGGCCGCCTTGGCGGCTATGAGTCTGCGGCCGGCCCCGTTCAATGGGCCGGTTTCGCCGCGCGGCGCGGCGAAAGCAGCGCCCGAAACCAAGGCCACCCGGCCCATCACGCCGCTGGACAGCGTGCCGGCCGACTATTTCATGTTTCCCATTAAGCCAGGCAAGCCTAACTTTTTGACGGGCAGCATGGGAGAGATTCGGGCCAACCACTTTCATGGTGGCTTGGATATCAAAACCGATGGCCGCATTGGTTTGCCAGTGTACGCCGCCGCCGATGGCTACATATCGCGGCTAAAGCAATCGGCATTCGGTTATGGCAATGTGCTGTATATCACTCACCCCAACGGACTAACGACGGTATACGGTCACCTCAACACCTTCGAAGGGCCGGTGGCAGATTTCCTTCGCCAGCAGCAGTACGCCAAACAAACATTTGAGCTGGAGCTGTTTCCAACGCCAAACCAGTTCGTGGTAAAGCGCGGCGATATTGTAGCCATGTCGGGCAACACGGGCGGCTCGGGTGGCCCGCACTTGCACTGGGAGGTGCGCGACGCGGAAGATCGACAGCTAAATCCGTTGCGCTTCGGGGGTTTTGCGGAGATTCAGGACCACATAGCACCTACATTGCAGGCCTTTGCCGTAGAGCCCCTCGGTATTGAGGCTCGCGTACAAGGACGCTTCGACAAGGCAGTTTTTACGCCTAAAAAGCCCCCCACGCCTTCAGTTCCCGGCACGCCTTACGTCCACCCCGATACCATCACAGCTTTTGGCACCGTGGGCTTGTTTGTCCAGGGCTTCGACCGCTTCGATTTCGCTACTAACCGCAATGGCCTGCAACGGGTGGAAGTGCGCGTAAACGGACAGCCTCACTATCGTCATGTTATCGACGCTGTCCCTTTTAGCGATTCCCGCCAGATTTCGCAGCACATTGATTATCAGTGGCAACAGACGAACGGCCGCACTTTCGAAAAGCTCTTCGTGGATGATGGCAATACGCTGCCGATCTATAATACCAACGGCAATAAGGGCAAATTGCGGTTAGAAGATGGGGCGCTATATACGGTTGAAGTGCGAATGAGCGACTCGTATGGTAATACCACGCCCTTCTCGTTTGTGCTGCGCGGCCAGAAGCCGGCTTACTTTAAAACCCGCAATGCCAGCGTACGCAAGCCGGCCTTGCGCTACGATATCAACCGCAATATTCTCAAGGTAGTGGCCACCGATCCGGATACCAGCCGCCAGGGGGCAAATATTACGCTGATGCGCGGCAACCGCCGCCTCGAGGTCGTGCCGAGCTACACGGTGCAAAGTGAGAATGTATACCTCTACGATCTGCGGGCCGGCCTGCCCGATTCCATTCGCTTTGGGCAGCTGACGAAGGCCTTCGAGCCGAAAGCCCTTATTCCGGCCGCGTCGGAGCAGTCATTTGCCAACGGAGTCCAGAATCTGGTTTTCTCTCCCCTTACGCTGTTTGATACCCTGTATCTGCAAAACGGTTACAAAGAAGGGCTCTGGACAATCCATAATGCGCGCACGCCTTTATTTAAGCCGCTGCAAGCTACCCTGAAGCCGCCCGTGGCCGTGGCCGACAAAACTCGTTCGGCCGTGTACATGATCAACTACAAAGGCGCTCGCATCTATCAGGGGGGCAAATGGGATGGTGAACAGATTACATTCCCGGTGAAAACGTTCGGCTCCTTCCGTATTCTGACCGATACGCTGGCTCCAACGGCGCGCCTGGTGCGCAAGTCGCCGGCAGGCCTCACCTTTATAGTAGGAGATAATCTTTCGGGGCTGAGCAGCTACCGTTTGCTGGTGAACGGGCAGTGGCGCATGCTGCGCTACGAATACAAAAACGCTACCTTATTCACCGATCCGAAGGACAAAACGGTACCTCTGGCCGGCGAAGCGGAGCTACGCCTAACCGATCAGGCCGGCAATGAGAAAGTTCTGCAGTTCAAGATTTAAGCGCTGGGGGCAAAACCGCATCCACCTGAAGCACATTTCTAACCAAGCACCAACCTATGAAAACTCGTCGTCCTATTCTTTTTGCAGCGGCCGCCACTGTTACTGTAGCGGCGGCGAGCCTGGTGTATTCGCGGAGCCGTCGTCGGGCACCGCTGGCTGTAGTTGAGCACGTCGACTTGGCGCGTTACATGGGGGTCTGGTATGAAATCGCCCGCCTTCCTACTCGTTTTGAAAAAGGCTGCCAGCACGTGACGGCTGAATATACGCTGCGGCCGGACGGAAAAGTAACTGTGGTGAACAGCTGCCGCAAAGGCAGCCCAACCGGCTCGCTGGAGATAGTGCGTGGCGTGGCCCGCGTAGTGGATTCTGCCACGAACGCCAAGCTCAAGGTTAGCTTTTTCTGGCCCTTCGAAGGCGACTACTGGATTCTAGACCTCGACCCTGAATATCAATACGTGCTGGTAGGTGAGCCCGGCCGCGAGAATCTGTGGCTGCTGAGCCGCACACCCCAACTGGCTCAGCCCGTGCGTGAGCAACTAATTGCAGTGGCGCAAGCTGCCGGCTTTCCGACAGAAAAGCTCATCTTCACCTCCCAACCCGCAACCAGCTTAACCTAATATTTGCCCCCATGTCTCTTCAGCCCGGCGAACCCGCCCCCGATTTCGAAGCCCTCGACCAAAACGGTAACCTTATTCGCCTGCAAGACCTGCGCGGGCAGAAAGTCGCGCTTTACTTCTACCCTAAGGATGACACCTCGGGCTGCACGGCCCAAGCCTGCAATCTGCGCGACAACCAGGCTGAGTTGCGCGCCGCTGGCATTAAAGTATTGGGTGTGAGCATCGACGGAGAAAAGTCGCACCAGAAATTCGCCACCAAATACGACCTACCCTTCCCGCTATTGGTAGATGAAGACAAGAAAATAGTGGAAGCCTACGGTGTATGGCAGGAGAAATCGATGTACGGCCGCAAGTATATGGGCACCATGCGCCACACATTTCTGATAGATGAGCAGGGCAACATCGAAAAGATAATAGCGAAAGTAGACACCAATAATCACGCGGCTCAGCTGCTTGGCGCATAATTTCACCCCTTATCTTCGCTCCAAACCTCCTCTCAAAACCTACTATATGTCGCAGTCCAGTTCCGCCAACGTACAGACCGAAACCCAGCCCGCTCAGCGCGAAAAAAGCATTGCTGAGCTAAAACAGATTGCCGCGCAGGTACGCCGCGACATAGTACGCATGGTTCACGCCGTGAATTCGGGCCATCCCGGCGGCTCGCTGGGCTGCACCGATCTGCTGGTGGCGCTGTACTTCCGCATCATGAAGCACAATCCAGACTTCTCGATGGAAGGCCACGATGAGGATTTGTTTTTTCTATCGAATGGGCACATTTCGCCGGTATTCTACTCTGTTCTGGCGCGTTCGGGTTACTTTCCGGTCAGTGAGCTGTCTACGTTTCGGAAGCTCAATTCGCGCCTGCAAGGCCACCCTGCCACGGAAGAAGGCCTGCCCGGCGTGCGCATCGCCTCAGGTTCATTGGGCCAAGGACTGAGCGTTGCCGTTGGGGCGGCTCAAGCCAAAAAGCTCAATAAGGACAACCGCACGGTGTATGTGCTCATGGGCGACGGCGAGCTGAATGAAGGCCAAGTATGGGAAGCGGCCCTGTACGCGCCGCACCGCAAGGTAGACAACCTGGTTGCCATTGTGGACCGTAACGGTCAGCAGATCGACGGCTCTACCAAAGAAATTATGAACCTGGGTAGCCTGCGCGCCAAGTTTGAAGCTTTTGGCTGGCGCGTACTCGAAACCGACGGCAACGACCTCGAAAAGCTTATTGCTACGCTGGAAGAAGCACGCCAACTACTCGGTCAGGACCAACCCATTATGGTGCTGATGGACACGCAGATGGGCGCAGGGGTCGACTTCATGATGGGCTCGCACAAGTGGCACGGCGTGGCTCCCAACGATGAACAATTGGAGAAAGCTTTGCAGCAGCTCTTGGTAGAAGAAGCGTCAGACTATTAAATCTGAGCTGCAGTCTGGGCTTTATAAAATTGAACGTCATGCAGCACAGCACGAAGCATCTCGCGTGCTGATATGAGGCTACCACGCTTACTAGGCACGCGAGATGCTTCGCGCTGCGCTGCATGACGTTCAACTTAGCCGCCTGCTTATGAGCCAACTCCGGTGCCTGTGCGGAATACTGCTGGGGGCATTTTGGTGCTCACAGCCCCGTTGTGCGCGCAGAATTTGCCCCCCGCAAAGCCTCGCACTACCCGCATCCTGTTTTTGCTTGATGCCTCGGGGAGCATGGGAGCAGTGTGGGAAGGTAGGCCGCGCATGGAAGTTGCTAAGAGCCTGCTGGCTAAGATGGTAGACTCATTGAACACCTACCCAAATCTGGAATTGGGTTTGCGCGTGTACGGCCATCAGTACAGTCGGGAGGAAAATAACTGCCAAGACTCGCGCCTGGAAGTAGCCTTCGCTTCTAAAAATGCGCAGGCCATTAAAGCCAAGCTGCAGACCCTGCAACCGCGTGGCAATACGCCCATCACGTATTCGCTGCTGCAATCGGCCAATGACTTTCCGGCTGATAAAACAGCCCGTAACGTGCTCATTCTCATTACCGACGGCCTCGAATCCTGCCAGGGCGACCCGTGTGCTACGTCGCTGGCCTTGCAGCGCAAGCATATCTTTTTGAAGCCTTTTGTCATTGGCATCGGGGCCGAAAAAGAGTTTGGCAAGCAGCTCGAATGTCTCGGCCAGTATTATAATGCGGCCGATGTGAAGACCTTTCGCTCAGTGCTTGACAATGTTATTACCCAGACTCTACAAAAAACGACCGTCCGGGTAAATCTCACCGATGCCGATGGCAAGCCCGTGGAAAGCAACGTGAACATGACCTTCATCAACAGCGCCACTGGTCAGCCCGAATACAACTACGTGCATTACCGCGACGCCAAAGGCCAGCCCGATGTGCTCGACATCGATGCGCTTCAGTCCTACGACCTCATTATCAATACGGTGCCGCCCGTACGCCAAGCCGACCTGAAAATAAAGCCGGGCCAAGCCAACTTACTGACTTACAAAACGCCACAGGGTACGCTCCGCTTGCAGGGGCCAAACATGACGCCTAACCCCTACGGCACGGTTCAGGCGGTGGTGCGGGCGCAGGGCCAGGAGGCTACGGTGGTGGCGCTGCCTTTTGGAAGCAGGCAGAAGCTGCTGGGGGCAATTATGAAGTGGAAGTGCTTACGCTGCCGCGCCTTATCCGGCGCGTCACAATCAAACAAGGTCAGGAAACAATGGTGACGTACCCGGCGCCCGGCACGCTGAACATTGTCACGGATCTGGCGGGCTACGGAAGTATTTATCAACTCAACGACGACGAGTCGCAAACCTGGATTTATAACCTGCCTGAATCCACCAGCAAAATCAACCTGACAATGCAGCCGGGTGCCTACCGCCTGGTATTTCGTACCAAAAACTCCACCGGCAGTCAGTTTACGGATGTGCGGAATTTTACCATCCGCAGCGGACAGACGACTTCGGTGAGTATGTTTGGGAAATAAAAGTATCCTTCCTGAAAAGGAAGGGAATTGCTCGTTCTGTTACTACAACCTCTTACTCATAATGAAAGAATTCCCCTACTCCGAATCCAAAGACACGCGCTCAGGCTTTGGCGCTGGCCTGCATGAGCTTGGCAAAACCAACGAAAACGTAGTAGCCTTGTGCGCTGACCTCACGGGTTCGCTCAAAATGGATGCGTTTAAGAAAGATTTTCCCGAGCGCTTTTTCCAGGTAGGGATTGCCGAAGCCAACATGATGAGCATGGCTGCTGGCATGACTATAGGGGGCAAAATTCCGTTTACGGGCACCTTCGCCAACTTCAGTACCGGCCGCGTCTACGACCAGATTCGGCAGAGCATTGCCTACTCGGGCAAAAACGTGAAAATCTGTGCTTCCCACGCGGGCGTTACGCTCGGTGAAGACGGCGCGACCCACCAGATTCTGGAGGACTTGGGCATGATGCGCATGTTGCCCCACATGACCGTCATCAACCCCTGCGACTTCAACCAAACCAAAGCGGCCACCATCGCCATTGCCGATCATGAAGGTCCGGTGTATTTACGCTTCGGCCGGCCCGTGGTGCCCAACTTTACCCCCGCCGACCAGCAGTTTGAAATCGGTAAAGCCGTGATGCTCAACGAGGGAACTGATGTTAGCATTTTTGCCACCGGACACTTGGTTTGGAAAGCTATCCTGGCGGGTAAGCTTCTGGCCGAAAAAGGTATTGATGCCGAAATCATTAACATCCACACTATCAAGCCCCTGGATGCGGCCGCGATTCTGCAATCGGCGCGCAAAACGCGGTGCGTGGTGTCGGCGGAGGAGCACCAGATGAACGGTGGCCTCGGCGACAGCATAGCCCAACTGCTGGCCCGCGAAGAGCCGCTTCCCCTGGAAATGGTGGCCGTCAACGACTCTTTCGGTGAGAGCGGCACTCCCGATCAGCTCATGGAGAAATACGGGCTGATGGAAAACGACATCGTGGCGGCTGTAGAACGGGTTATGGCCCGCAAAAAATAGCGCCAACCAGCCGAATCATTCCAATAACAGTCCGATGCCCCCGTGGCGTCGGACTGTTTTATTTATCTCCAACCAATGGTCAGCCTGCATGCCGGCCCTTGATTTTTCCGTCATCCCATGCACCTTTTAGCCTTACTTCTCGTGTTGCTTGCTTGTTCCGTGCAGGCCCAGGATTTGCCCCCCGACACGACGCTTATCGTATATACCGGCCAGTTGACGGGTGCTTACAGTGCAGGTGGCGTGAACCGCACCCTACTATCTACTGCCCACACCGCCACTTTCACCCGCGGCGAGCATATTGGTCTGCCCTTAAGTGGAAGCTTTATTTATGGCAAGCAGGACCGCCTACTCAAGGAAAGGGAGTTTCTGCTGAACGCGACGCCTTATTACCGCTTCGGGCGTTTCCGCTTCTATGGCATCGGTGGCTTCGAGAGTAGCAACCTGCGTGGCATCGACCGCCGGGTGCAGCTGGGCGCTGGGCCGGGCTGGGCCTTCTACTCCGATTCGCTGGGGCGTGAAATATCGGTGAGTAATCTTATTATCCGCGAGTCGACCAATTTTCAGGATGGTACGGAGCGCGTTACGGCCCGCAATTCCGCTCGGCTGAAGGTAGCTTACTCACGTAGCATCGTTACCCTGAGCGCGCTCACTTACTATCAGCCTTCCCTCAGCGATTTTGGTGATTATCGCTTTAGCAACTTAACAACCATTGCTCTAAAGCTTTCGCGTCGCTTAGCCGCTAACTTTACTTATAACTACACCCACGAAAGCAGAGTGATTGAAGGCCGCTTTAATGATAATACGAACTTAACAGTAGGGCTTTCTTACGCTACGAATAAGTAGTCAAATATTGGTTTACGGTATCGAATCCAACGTTTGCGACATATGAATTATGTGATAACACAAATATTTATTATATTTTACTAAACCTCCCCAATAATATTATTAAGCATCAATTACTAGAACTCGCATTCTGTACACCTATATAATTAGTATTATTCTGCATACTACCATCAGTTTTATAAATATATTGAGCTTGTCCAGTAAACTCATTTTCAGGATACATTGAATATAGATGACTCATAGTTAATTTTTTTATTTTCTCCTCCTTGCTTTCATCTTCTAGATAGTTTTCCTTGAGCTTATATATCACAGAAATATATTTTAGATTACTGTTTTTTATTTTGTCATATACTTTAACGTCTGCTTCTAAATTTTCACTAAGGCTATCAGTATAAAGCTTTTCGAGTGCTTTGCTTGCGACACTATTATAGGATGTTTCAATATATTCTACTTTATGAGGTGCAGGCATCAATAAATAGATTGGCGAAATAAGCAAAGATATAAGCCCAAATGAGAGCGCAACTGAAATTACAACTTGAGTAAAATTTAATTCTTTCTGTACACTAACTGAATCATAAGCAATAACTTTTGTCCCTGCAATCAAGTCACCAATCCGTCTACTTGGGTTTATAAGTGCAACAACTACCTCAATTGGCCATATAATAATAAATATATCCCTTAAAAAGCAACGCAAAGGCGAAGCTACTTTCAGTGTTTTATTATTAACTACTTGTAGTTTCAAAATGCGTTTTGCTATGCTTCTTCCGTTGATACAATCTTTACAGAAATACAATGCAAACCCTAAAAGAGATAGTTGAAATAGAGGGCCCGTAAAGTCACCAAACTTCTGAGGCTCATGAGAGATGGTAAAAGCCTCTGAAAATTGCTTTATCATCAAAGGCAAAGAAAAAGCCATGCATATAAATATCATAAAGAAATGATCTATAAGCATTGAGCCAAGTCTTGTGCCTACATTGACACTCTTATCAGGTATCATAAACTTAAAATGATTTTTTAGAATTTATTGAGGGGGAAATTATCACTAACTCTTTCAAGATTTATGTGGCAATTTACTAGCTATTTATTAGACTAAGCCTATCCTTCAAAGTAATTATTTTATCCGCCTTTAAACCTTCGTCTATCACTATTATCTAACCTTACAAATACCGCCGCTCCTAATTTCTCCCCTCCTACTTGGAAGACCAAGAAATCCTCCTCAAATTCCAAGATCCTGCCAGCCGCAACCTGGCTTTCAATCAGTTGGTGCGCAAGTATCAGCAGAAGGTGTACTGGCACGTGCGCAAGATGGTGGTGGACCACAACGATGCCGATGACCTCACCCAAGACACCTTTGTGAAGGTGTGGAAGCACCTGGGCAATTTTCGTCAGGACGCGTCGCTTTACACCTGGATTTACCGGATTGCCACCAATGAGTGCCTGAGCTTTTTGCAAAGCAAACGCCGCAAGTTTTTCCTGCCCCTGAATGATGTGGGGGCCGAATTAGCGGCCAAAATAGAAGCCGACCCGCTGCTGGCCGGCGATGAGATAGAGCGCAAGCTGCAGAAAGCCATCCTTCGCCTCCCCGACAAACAGCGGCTGGTGTTCAACCTCAAGTACTACGACGAGATGACTTATGAGCAGATGGCCGACGTGACGGGCACGTCGGTGGGGGCGCTGAAAGCCTCCTATCACCATGCTGTGAAAAAGATTGAGCAATACGTAACCGAAGAATCTTCCGCCGATTAAACCTCGCGGCCCCAGCCGCATCCAATGCATATGAAAACTCCTTTTCGGCTCGATGACCACCCACGCCGGCCGCAACCACCACTAGCCTCGCCCCCAGCCGGTTACTTCGACCAACTGCCGCGCCAGATAATGGCGCGCGTGCAGCCCGAAGCCACCACTGAGTCGGTGATGTGGGGCTGGCTGATAACCCTCTCCCGACCGCTACGCACGGCTTTAGCCTCAGCGCTGGTTCTGGGGGGCTTTTCGACGGCCTTCTACCTAAGCCAGCCCGCTACGCAAACCTCAAATTTGTCCCCCACGGTTGAGTTGGCAGCCGTGCCCGATGCCGCCCTAATTGAATATCTGGCCGTCAACAATCAGTTGGAAACCGAGGACCTGGCCAGCTTGCCTTTACCTGATGACAACCTAATGGCTTATTTTCTGCAAGCCTCGCCACAAGAATTAGAAGCTGCGCTGGGGCCTCCTACGCTTGATGAAGCTTACTACTAGCCGTTCCTTTCTCCCTTTTGCTCTCTCTTCACTATGAATAATTCCCTCTTATCTCGCTTAGGTTTGGCTTTGGTATTTCTGCTAATTGCCCTACCAACCCTGCGTGCCCAAAACACCCGCTCCGCCGATATTGAGGCCCGCATTGAAAATGCGCGCATTGCCTACATCACCCGCGAAGTAGCGCTTACCCCGAACAAGGCCAGCGTTTCTGGCCCTTGTATAACGAATACAGCACCAAGCGCCGCGACCTGCGCCGCACCCACGATCAGCTCCGCCGCAGTGCTACGCCCACCATGACGGACGATCAGGCCCGCGACAACCTCAAGCAGATCATTGCAGTGTCGAAAAACGAGCTGAACATGACAGAGGATTATTTCGCCAAATTTCAGAAGGTGATTTCGGCCCGGCAGGTAGCGCAACTGTATAAGGCCGAGCGCGAGTTTGGCCGCGTGATGATGAAGGAAATGAAAACCGAGCGTCAGGCCAGCGGCCCTCGCGGGCGGTCGGGCAGGCCGGCAGCCACCCCAGGCACCTCCAATTAAGCATACGCCAAGCAACTAGTAAAAAAAGAGACTGAGCATTCAGCCTCTTTTTTGTTGAGTATAGGTTATGAACTGGGGGGCAAATTGCAAGCGTCGAGGCTCAAATGCTCATCAGAGCTGACAATACTTTAGCTACCGACCCCGAGGTGCTTACTTTTGCCCCCCAGAATCTTTTGTTCACTCGCATGCTTACCCCTCGTCAACTCTTTCTGCGGCATCAAGCCCAAACATCCGACTCTCCATTACTGCTGGAAATAGAGCGGGCCGAAGGCGTGTACATGTACGGGCCTGATGGTCGGCGCTATCTAGATTTGATTTCGGGTATTGGCGTAAGCAACGTGGGCCATCGTCACCCAAAGGTTATTCAAGCTATTCAATATCAGCTTGATAAATACTTGCATCTGATGGTATACGGCGAATTGGTGCAGGCCCCACCGGCCGAGTTGGCGCACGCCCTGACCCAAACTCTGCCTGCTCACCTCGATGCTGTTTACTTTACTAATTCGGGCACCGAAGCGGTCGAAGGTGCACTCAAGCTAGCAAAGCGCCACACCGGCCGCACGGAGCTTATTTCCTGCCATCGTGCCTACCATGGCTCCACTCACGGCGCATTGTCCGTCACCGGCTCCGAAGGATTTAAGCGCAGCTACCGCCCCCTACTGCCCGATGTTCGCCACATAGAGTTCAACGATTTCTCTGACCTGCAGCATATTACGGAGCGTACGGCAGCCGTTATTATCGAGACAGTGCAGGGTGAGGCGGGCGTACGAGTGCCAGAGAACAATTATCTACAAGCCCTCCGGAAGCGCTGCCTCTATACCGGCACACTTCTTATTCTAGACGAGATTCAGTGCGGTTTTGGACGCACCGGCTCATTTTGGGCGTTCGAGCAGTTCGGGATATGGCCCGATATTCTGCTTTGCGCCAAAGGGATGGGCGGCGGCATGCCTATCGGGGCATTCATTGCCCCCCAGTCTATTATGGCAGGCCTTCGCAGCAATCCAGTGCTGGGGCATTGCACTACTTTTGGGGGGCACCCAGTGTCCTGCGCGGCTTCTTTGGCTACGTTGCGCGTTATTTTGGAAGAAAAACTGTTAGCAGGTGTAGCTGAAAAAGCGGCTCGGTTCCGCCGTCTGCTTGTGCACCCAGCTATCAGGGATGTACGTGGGCAGGGCTTGCTCATGGCCGTCGAGTTCGACTCTTACGATGTTCTCAAGCCCATCATCGACCGTGCCCTGGAACATGAGGGAATACTGACTGACTGGTTTTTATTCTGTGACAACTCTCTTCGCCTCGCTCCACCACTCACCATTACTGACGGTGAAATTGATGAAGCCTGCGCGGCTCTTTTGCGAGCCATAAACTACGTAACCGGTCACTAAGAGTCAGCAGAATACCCACATAGAAGAAAGACCTTCTTACAGCAGAACGAGCCGTGTAAAGCCAGTTGTTCTACTGTAAAAAGGTCCTTTTTTGTATGGATGATGGACGCTTGTAAGGTCTTATCCTACGTACTGCTTTACGACGCGCACCAAGGCATCAAAGTCAAGAGGCTTAGGCAGATAGTCGGTAATGCCAGCTTCGCGAAACTGCTCCATAGAGTAGTTGTTTGCATTACCAGTGATGGCAATAATAGGCACCTGAGCAACTTGCGGGTTCGAGCTGCGGCGAATTTCGCGGGTGCATTCCATACCATCTTTCACCGGAATGTTGATGTCCATCAATACGCAGTCGATGGGCTGGCTTTCCATCTGCTTGATGACCTCATTCCCATTTTTGGCCGAAAGGATGTGGTATTTCTGCAGTTCCAGAATTTTTTTTGTCAGGTTCAGAATAACGGAGCTATCCTCCGCAATCAGAATCGTTTTGGACTCGGCCATGATGGAATAGATTTAGGTTCAGATGAGGTGGAGAGAAAAGTACAGAAAGTATGAAATATAGATTGACTTATACTGCTTGGGTGACTTCAGGGTAAGTGGCAACGAACTCCCTAAAGTAACGCAACAAGGAGGAAAAACGCTTCTCAATGCCAGTAAACTTACCTTCTTTAATGGTATGTTCCAGACTCTTAGCACATTCGGCCAACTGATTAATGCCTAGTGTAAAGCCTGTGCCTTTGAGTTGATGTAAATGAGGCAGGATCAAAGTGTATTCTTTTGCCTTGACCAATGCCGTGGCCTCTTCCAATAATTGGCTCACCTCGCGCTCAAAGTCGTTGTATAGTTGTGCAGCAAATTCACTTCCTCCCAGCTGCCGAAGTTGCTCCAGCACAGCAGTATCAATGCTGTTAGCGGTTTCTTCGGGCAGAGGTTCCGCAACTGGTTCAGGTGCAGGCACTGGCACTGGTTCGGGTTCTTGCACAGGAGTGTCCGTTCCCATAAGGCGCGGAGTGGTGGCAGGCTCCATTGTGATGGTAGTCCAGCGCCGCAACACCGCATAGAGGTCCTGGGTCTTGACGGGCTTCGACACGTAATCATCCATGCCTTCCTGCACAAAGCGCTCAGCATCTTCCTTCATGGAATATGCTGTCATGGCTACTACGGGGGGCGTTTTTTTGCCTAGGCGCCGCCGAATTTCGTTCATAGCCGTCACGCCATCCATCTCCGGCATCTGAATGTCCATGAAGATGATATCGTAGGTTGCCTTCGGATTGGTGGCTTTGCTGATGGCTTCGAATCCGTCGCTTGCCACGTCAATCTTGCAGCCCAACCGGTCGAGCAGGCGCACGGCTACCTTCTGGTTGATGGGATTATCATCAACTAGTAGCACTTGGGGGCATTTTCGAAGTGCGAAACTTCCTGCGTCCGCTCGCGAGCCGTAATGCGCTCCTGCAGAATCTCGTCCTCGTTGCGCGCCACGCTGCACTGAATCGTAAACCAGAAAGTACTACCGACGCCTTCATTGGAAATAACGCCAATTTCGCCCCCAGCAGCTCAGCAAGTTGCTTGCTGATGGCTAGGCCCAAGCCCGTACCGCCAAATGACTTAGTCGGCGTGGTATCAAGCTGCGTGAAATTGGTAAAGAGCAGCTTCTCATTCTCCGCTGAAATACCGATGCCCGAGTCCTGCACCGCAAAGCGCAAGGTGTGATTATCCCCATCAGTCGAAACTGATGACACTTGAATATTCACCAAGCCTTGGGAGGTAAACTTAATGGCATTGGAAGTCAGGTTGGAAAGCACTTGCAGCAGACGCGTTTCATCGGTGTGGATGAAGCGCGGCGTGTGGGGCGTTATATGGTAGCTAAATTGCAAGTCTTTTTGAGCCGCTCGATTGGAGAACAGCGAATGCAGCTTATCGAGCGTGTAATGCAGATCAATACCTGACTCGCTCAGCTGAAGCTTACCAGCCTGAATCTTCGACAAGTCTAGGATGTCGTTTAGAATAGCCAATAGTGCATCCGACGATTTGCGGAGTGTATCTACATAGTCTTCCTGCTCCTCACTTGACACCGTCTGGTGCAGCAAATCAATCATACCGATGATGCCGTTCATAGGCGTCCGCAGCTCATGGCTCATATTGGCCAGGAACTGAGTTTTAGCCTCCAGCGCACTTTCAGCTTCCTCCTTGGCGTGACTGAGTTTGTCCTGGGTTTGCTTCAGCTCCGTAATGTCACGGGCAATGCCTTCAGTCCCACTCAGTGCTCCTGATACAGCGCGAGCATTAATGAGCAGCGGCACGCCATGGCCATCTTTATGGCGTAGGGTAGCAGGAAAGTTGCGCAGGGACCCATTCGTAGCCACTTCCGTTAGAAGTCGGTCACGGTCAACGGGGTTGACGTAATAGTCCACGATGCGCTTACCCAGCACTTCCTCCGGCTTATATCCCAATACCTCGTATACCGAAGGACTCACAATCGTGATAATCCCTTGGTCGTCAGTACGATAATAAATGTCTTGGAAAGACTCGAAGATGGCCCGGAATTTCTCTTCCTGAGCCGCCAGCTCCAGCTGCGAGCTCTTCGTCGCCGTGATATCGTGGGCCATGCCCGAAATCTCCTCGAAGGAGCCGTCGTCGAGGTAAATGGGATTGAGGTAGATTTCCCGCCACGTATCCTGACCCCGAGCGTCGCGCAGGCGCACTTCAAATCGTTGCGCCAAGCCTTGGAATGCTTTCTTGTAGTTTTCCTGAAAAATATCGTGCGCCTCCTCATCCATCATGGCCATATCAGCCTGCCAGAGGTTCACATTCAGAGCGGGATATACGCCGTTGCGCCGCAGGAAATAAGCGGCGTAGTTACGGTTGAATGACGTGAGGCGCGAATGCATATCCACGGACCACATCAGGTGGGAGCCGCTTTCGAAAATGGCGTTCAGACGCGCGTTCTGCTTATTGATCATCTCCTCATTGCGCTTGCGCTCAATGGCCAGGGCTACCTGGTTGGAAATGAAGTGCAGAATCTCAATATCGGTGGTGGCGTAAGCGTCGGCTTTGTGATAATCCTGCACGGCAATTACGCCGATGATGCGCTCCCCAATACTCAGTGGGGAGCACAGCATTACCTCCGGCATCAGGCCAAAGGCAGTGATGGTACCGTCTGCAATCAGCTCGTGTAGCTCATGCTTCAGCAAAAACTGCGGCCGTCCCGTTTGAATAATGTATTCCGAGACGCCCGTGGAGAAGGGTCGCGCGCCCATCCCTCTGCTTCCCTGCGAGTTCTGATCAACGAAATACGCAAACTGCAGCGTGGTGCGGGCATCGTCGCAGAGGGCAATATAAAAGTTATTGGTTTCGATAATCTTGCTTAGCTCCCGATGAATCGCCCCATAGAGCGAGTTCAAATCTTTAGAGCTAATCGCCAGGTTAGCAATACTATAATATACTTTCTGGAGTCGCTCTGCTTTGATACGATCCGTAATATCATGCAGAATAGCGCGGGTCGAAACCGGCTCATTATCCTGCCAGGAGCAGGAGATGCTCCCAATCAGGTGAACTGGCTTACCTGTTTTGGTCAGAAAAACGGTTTCGAGCTTATTCACCTTCTCACCCTTATACAGATTACGCAGCTGATAGAGCAGCTTCGCTTTGTAGTAGGGATGCACTACCTCATTGAGAGTCAGCTGTGTAAGATCATCGTCGGTGTAGCCTAGCTTTTCTTTCCAGGCCTTATTCACGAACAGGAAGCGGTTGTCAATGCTCAGGTTCTGAATCAGATCGTGTGCATTGTCGAGGAAATCCTGGAGACGATTGCGGTTGTCGGTAAGGGCGCGGGCAGCAACTTGGCGGTCGGTATGGTCCCGACCCACGAAAAATGCTCCTGTAACGTTTTGATCAAAGTCGCGGGCAAACTCAACATGCCAGTGCACCAGTCGCGTCTGGCCCAGTTTGGTTACCAGCGGAAATTCGCAGGCATCTGCAACGCTCTCCTCTTTAATATTTTGCAGGAATGACTGTCGACTCAACTCCTGATCGGAGGCAGGCGGGAACAGATCGAAATAGTTTTTTCCTAGCAGTTCGGCCCGCGAGTATTCGGTGAAGTTGAGAAAGAAGTCGTTTACATCCTGTATTACGCCTTCACGATTCACCAGCACATACGACAGGTCAGTTCGGCTGAGTACATCACGCAACTGCTGCTGGGTCCGATCTGCCTGCTGACGCTGCTCGCCCGCCTCGTGGCGGCGGCGCCCTTTGGTTACATCGCGTAGGGTGAGCTGTACGCGCAGGCCTACGGGCATCTGCACGCGATGAAGCGTTACCCAACCATCCACCATGACATGATCGGTGCGCCGTCCATGCCACCACTTTGAGAACCTTTCACCGGTACGGGCAGTAAGCAACACGGCTTCGCGAAGCATCAACTCCGAAAGCCAATGATCCTGACGCTCGTCGGCGGGAGGCATGGCAAAAGCCATCAGGCCCGAAGCTAACAACATAGGCCGCGTTGTGCCCAGCATGCGTAGAGCTGTCTGGTTGCAGTCTACCAATCGGCCCTGCTCATCGTAAAGTAATAATCCATCATACGCGTCGTCGAATAGGGTGCGGTAGAAGTCCGGCTGAGCCGGAAGGGCTCCGAGCGCGGAAGGGGGAAGCGATGATGAGGCGCGAATAGGCATTGCAAGAGGTAGCACCGGCGGGTCAACTCAAATTAAACCACCGGCCAGTACGCGGTTTAACTTTCTAAATTTGTCAAAAATATATCAAAAACCGCGCTTTACCATCTGATTTCGCTTGTTGGTAAATAGCGTATTGTGCCCGCCTTCGTATGCGTCCTTTGCTCTTTGCGGTCACCACCGATTTGAACTATGATCAGCGCATGCAGCGAATTTGCGGTAGCTTGGCTGTTCATGGCTACGCAGTGCTGTTAATTGGGCGCGAATGGCCCGATTCCCAGCCGCTTAGCCCTAAGCCATACAAGCAGCATCGATTACGGTGTGTATTTAAAAAAGGCAAGTTATTCTATTTAGAATATAACTTAAAATTGTTTTTGTATTTAATTCAGCAACAAGCGGCCGTGTGGTGTGCCATCGACTTAGACACAGCCCTCCCTATGTGGCTGCGCGCTAGGTTGAGTGGCCAGCCATTTGTGTATGATGCGCATGAATTGTTCACGGAAGTACCTGAGGTTGTGGGCCGTCCGGTTACAAAACGCATTTGGCAACTGGTAGAAAAATTTATTGTACCCCGGGCTGCCTTAGCATACACAGTAGGGCCGGCGCTGGCGCAATGGTTTGTGCAACAATACGGCCAACCGTTCGCGGTAGTACGCAACGTGAGTTGCCTGGAAACGGCAGAATTGCCCCCCACGCCTACCGCAGCACCCACCGAGGGGTATATTCTCTATCAGGGCGTGCTGAATGAGGGTCGCGGCTTGGAAGCACTGCTTGATGCCATGCCCCAAGTGACGGCGCGCTTGATCATCTGCGGCGAAGGCGACTTGTCCGTTTCGCTGCGGGAGAGGGCCCGGAAATTAGGGCTGCTGGCCAGCGGACAGGTTGAATTTCGGGGGTTTGTATTGCCGACTGAGCTACGCCAAATCACGCGGCAGGCGTCGCTGGGTATTATGCTGCTCGAAAATCGTGGGATGAGCTACTATTATTCACTGGCCAACAAGTTTTTCGATTATCTGCACGCCGGCGTACCACAGCTCATTGTGGACTTTCCCGAATACCGACGCCTCAATGACCTGTATGATGTAGCAGAGGTGGTGGAGCTAACGCCCGACGCCATAGCCACGGCCATCAATCGGCTGCTTCGCGATGAGCCGGCGCGCTATCATCAACTAGCTTCCAACTGCCGTCGGGCCCGCCTTGAACTGAATTGGCAGCATGAGGAACAAACCCTGCTGGCGCTCTACGCTACCTTACTACAACCGGCACCTATCCCGGCCTGACCATGCCTGATTCTTCGTTAAAAAAAGCCCCCCAGCGCCCGCTACTGCTGGTAGTAGCCGGGCCTACGGCCGTTGGCAAAACGGCGTTATGCGTTCGATTGGCCCAACGCCTAGAAACCGTTGTAGTATCTGCCGACTCGCGGCAGTTTTTTCGGGAGCTAAGTATTGGCACGGCCAAACCTACCTCCGCTGAAATGCAGGACGTGCCGCACTATTTTATTGATTCGCATTCTATTACGGAAGAATATAATGCGGGCCGCTTTGAGGTAGATTGTTTGGCACTACTAGAACAACTATTTCAGGATCACGCCATTGTAATCCTGACGGGCGGCTCAGGCTTATACCTGCAGGCAGTGACGGAAGGCTTTGACGTGATGCCACCCATTGAGCCAGAGGTGCGGACAGGCTTGCAGCAGGAACTCGCTGCGCACGGCCTAGAGCCGCTGGTAGCCGAGTTGCTGGCTACTGACCCCATTACCTATGCCCGCCTCGATCGCCAAAATCCGCAACGGGTACTACGCGCCCTCGAAGTAACACGCGGCACGGGTCAGCCATTTTCAAGCTTTCATGCGCAAAAAAATGCCCCCAGCGCCCGTTTGACTCACTAAAAATCGCCCTTACCCGAGAGCGGGAAGAATTATACGCCCGCATCGATCAGCGTGTAGACGAGATGCTGGCATCGGGCCTGCTCGC
Organism: Hymenobacter radiodurans; assembly: GCF_004355185.1. Lineage (NCBI taxonomy): Bacteria > Pseudomonadati > Bacteroidota > Cytophagia > Cytophagales > Hymenobacteraceae > Hymenobacter > Hymenobacter radiodurans. The sequence goes on along the minus strand of NZ_CP037922.1, from coordinate 1,681,847 downwards.
GGAAGTTGAGTCAGTGACTGCGCATAGGCACCACAATGCGCTGCAAACGGTGGGGTATCAGGAAATATTCGATTTTCTGGATGACAAGCAAGATTGGCCTGAAACCGTGCGCCTGCTTAAGCGCAACACCCGCCGCTACGCCAAGCGCCAGCTTACCTGGCTACGCCGCGACCCGGCGTATCATTGGCTGCACCCCGATGCAGCCGAAGAAGAAATTATGGCTTTACTGGCTGCTCATCCCCATGAGCGAGCTTAATAAGTAGGCCGACTTAAAAGCGTCGGCCAACTTTGATTTGCAGGGCGAGGAGAGAATTGCCAAACGTATCGTTCTGAAATGAGGTTTTACCACCTATCAACCAATTTTGTGTCTGGCCAAGCCGAAGGTCAAGGTTGAGGGAAAACATATAACCAGCATGAAAACCCTTTTCGTGTTCGAGGTCTAAGCTAGTTTCATTGGTGGCAAAGTCAATGTGATTTTGCGGATAGCCATACCGGTTTGAGTGACCTACGTAGCCGCCGCCACCCAGAAAAAAACGTGCTTGTTGATCATTTCCGAAAGGATATACATAAAACTCCTGCTCCAGATTTGCTGTCTGATAGCTCTGCGATACGGGTACATTTACGCCAGGACTCCCCGGTTTCTGCGGATTATATACCGTTTGAATTCGCTCTTCACTACTACCACCAGCAACAGCCAAACGTGTACCTGAGCCGAAGTGTCTTGCAAAAGCATTTCGTATTCCAAATGCGCTTTTAGCATCTTATAATCGCCGGTGCCCATCATGGCCGTCCCCACTCCCAGTTGTAATGTACCTAAGCGTCTAGCGTCGGTTGACTGTGCGCTACCTGAAGAAGCAGCTATACTAAGCATAAACACTAAAAAGACACGGAAATAAGAAGTCATGAGTATGGATTGAAGCTGGATGAAGTTGAAAGGAAATAATAAGAATCAGCAATATATACCATAACTGCACTCGTAAAGTATAGAGCACAAAAAACGCCCTTTCGGGCGTTTTTAATTGTTGAAGAAAGGTATTCAGATTCTATACCGACAGAATTTCTACCATTCGCATAAAGCTCTGGTTGATAAGCTTTTTCTTGTAAATAGTATCGTGAAAAGGTGTGTAAACCAGCTTGCGGTCTACGATACCAGCCATCACGTTATGCATTCCATTCATCAGACCTTCCACGGCAGCAATCCCGATCTGGGAGCCTAAGAGGCGGTCAGCGGCAGTTGGAGAGCCGCCGCGCTGCACGTGGCCGATGATGGTCACGCGAGTATCTAGTTCAGGAATGGCTTCTTTTACCTTGGCAGCTACGGTAGTGGCGTTGTTTTCTTCGTCGCCCTCCGCTACAATAACAATGAAGGAGGTTTTCGAGCGCTTCCAACCAGAGCGTAAGGTATCAATGACGGCTTCCGTCGACATCTGCGTTTCCGGAATCATCACGATTTCGGCCCCACCGCCAATAGCACAGGGAATGGCGATGTAACCCGAGTCGCGGCCCATTACCTCAATAAAAAAGCAGCGGTCGTGCGAATCGGCTGTGTCGCGTATTTTATCAATGGCCTCCAGCGCTGTATTCACGGCCGTATCGTAGCCAATGGTATAATCTGTACCGAAAAGGTCGTTATCAATCGTGCCGGGCGCGCCTACTGTCGGGATGCCGAATTCCTGCTCAAAAAGCATGGCCCCGGTAAACGTACCGTTGCCGCCGATGGCTACCAAGCCGTCAATTTTATGATTGCTAAGTTGGTCGAAGGCCTGCTGACGCCCTTCTTTCGTCATAAAGGTCTGGCTGCGGGCTGATTTGAGCAGAGTACCGCCTTTCTGCACGGTGTTCGAAACCGAGGCGGAGTCAAGCTTCACGATTTCTCCTTTAATCATGCCCTTAAAGCCGCGCATAATACCATACACTTCAATACCGTGGTACACGGCCGTGCGCACTACGGCACGGATACAGGCATTCATGCCGGGCGAATCGCCGCCACTGGTAAAAACTGCAATACGTTTCATCATTAATCAGAATTGAAAGCTGCCTAAAGCGGCGGGGCAAAGGTGGCAAATCCAAGCTAATATTGCAGCAGACAATTGCCGAGTTCTAAAAAGCCCCCAAGGCTGGCTGTTTTTTGGCCATCTGCGTAAAGGGCGCTATTGGAACCTTCGGGTCAACCTCCTACCTTACCATTTGGTCGGAGCCTGCGTTACGACTGTTAGTGCCGTTCCCATCCTACCCACCCTGTACTTAAGCAACGCTCTGTATGTTCGGTTTTTTTGAAAATGAGCAAGCCAAGAAGATTAAAAGCCATATCGTGAACTTGGCCGCGCTGGCGAAGGCCGATGGTCATATTGACGAGCGAGAAATGAATTTTATCGTGGCCATTGGCAAAAAAAACGGCATGCGCCCGGCTGATGTGCGCAGTGTGGTGGCCAATTCAGGCAGCGTAAACATGCTCCTGCCCGATAATGACTCGGAGCGCTTCGATCAGATCTTCGACTTGGTAGATATGATGCTGGCCGATGGCGTGGTCGATGACCACGAGATGGAGTTCTGCGTTGATATGGCCTGTAAGCTGGGCTTCCGCAAAGCAATTGTGGGCGTTCTGGTGCGCAAAATTTCGCTGGGTGTGAAAGATGGACTGCCGCGCGAGCAGATTAAGGAAGAAACCCAGGCATTTCTGAATTACAACGAGCAAAACAGCGGTGGCGGCTGTGAGTAGCAGGTAGGCCGTATCTTGGCCGTTGTATTGGAGCTCGTCGGCACTTCCGGCAGCTGATTTTTCTCTGGCATGCAAATTACCATTCTCGGTTCGGGCACCTCGCAGGGCGTACCCGTCATTGGGTGTCACTGCGCCGTTTGTCGCTCCCTGGATTATCGTGATAAGCGCCTGCGCGTGTCGGTGCATGTGGCAGTGGGGGGCAAAAGCATCGTCATTGACTCGGGTCCCGACTTTCGCCAGCAAGTTTTGCGGGAGCGCATTGACCACCTGGATGCGTTGGTTTTCACCCATGAGCACAAAGACCACACGGCCGGAATGGACGACATCCGCTCCTACAACTTTAAGCAACAGCGCGATATGCCCGTGTATGCTGAGCAGCGAGTGCTTGACCAGCTGAAACGGGAGTTTGCCTACATTTTTGCTGATTACAAGTACCCCGGTGTACCCCGCGTGCAAACGATTCCCATCTTGGACGACCAAAATAGCTTTTCGGTAGAAGGTATTGAGGTGCATCCCATCCGGGCTTTACACTACAAGCTCCCCGTGTTAGGCTACCGAATCGGTGATTTCACGTACTTGACCGATGCCAATTATATCTCGCCGGCCTCGATGGAACGGATTCGAGGTTCGCGAGTAATTGTACTGAATGCCCTGCGGCGGGAGCCACACATTTCGCATTTCTCACTACCCGAAGCGGTTGACATTCTCACGGATTTAGCCCCCCAGCGCGGTTATCTCACGCATATTAGCCACCTGTTAGGTCGCCACCGCGACGTAGAAGCCGAATTGCCGGAGTTTATCCGGCTGGCTTACGATGGCCTCAAGATAGAGATGTAGCCTCAGGCAGTTTCAGTTCTGCCCTTTGTATATCGCCGGCACCACCGCATAGAACGGGGTGCTTTACTACTTACACCTCCTTTTTCGGGAGTATCATCGTCATCTGTGCACAACAATTACTATTTCCTGCGCCAACTCGCTCCTGCTCTTACTGCGCAGCTTTCGGGCTACCAGGTGGCGGCCTGCTTTTCTCAGGAAAAAGATGAGTTAGTTATTGGCCTGACGAATGGTAGCACCGAGTTTTGGCTTAAAGCTCAGCTAACCGCTTCTTTCCCGGTTTTAGCGCTCCCAACCAGCTTTCATCGTACCCGTACCAATTCTGTTGATCTGCTACCGGATTTACTGGGCCGCACCGTGGCGGGGGCCGACGTTTTCCCCCACGACCGGGTGCTTACGTTGCGCTTTACTGATGGCGCTTCCCTACTTTTCAAGCTCTACGGCCCGCGGCCAAATGCCATCTTCCGCCCGGCTCCCGATGCGCCCGCCCAGCTGTTTCACCAGCGTTACACCACCGACGCCGACTTAGCGCCCCTATCACCTACTGCTGACTCGGCCCGCCCATCAACTGACCCGCTGAAAAGCTATCCGGCGCTTGGCGATTTGCCCCCCCGCTACTTACGGGCGCATGGTTACGATTCGGCATCAGAACCCGATAAGGAGCTGAGAGTCCAGGAGATTGTGGCGCTTCTGGAAAACCCGCAGCAGTTCTATATTATTCACCTGGAGGGCCGCACCCGCCTGAGCTTGCTACCCTTAGGTGAGATTGAGCAGACCCTACCGCCCGACCCAGTTACCGCGTTGCGCACGTTTGTCCCCATGTTTTTGGGTCGGCGGGCATACGAAACGGAGTCGCGACAGGTAAGGCAGCAATTGGAGCGCCGGGCTGAAGAGGCAACCAGCAGCGCCAGCCAAGCCAGGGCCCGCCTGCATGCGCTGGAGCACGGTGCCAGCTACCGCCAGACCGCCGATCTTATTATGGCTCATCTCACTCAAATTCCGGCCGGCGCCGCACAGGTAGAAGTCGTGGATTTTTATCAGGATAATCAGCCCCGAATCATTAAGCTCAAGTCTACCGAAACGCCCCAGCGTACGGCCCAGAATCTCTACCGCAAAGCCAAAAACCAGCAAATTGAAACGCGGCAGTTACAAGAGCGGGTAGAACGCCGGGAGTTCGACGCGTTCTGGTGCTTAGAGCGGCTGGAGGAACTAGGGGGCATTTTGGACTTGCGCACGCTACGCGCGTGGCGCAAGACGCACGACTTACAACCCGAAACCAAAGCAAAGGCTGCTACTGAGCTGCCGTTTAAGGTATTTGAGGATGAAGGCTTTACTATTCTGGTAGGACGCAATGCAGCCAACAACGATCTGCTCACTCAGCGCTATGCCCACAAAGAAGACCTTTGGCTGCACGCCAAGGACGTAACTGGCTCTCATGTGGTTATTCGCCACCGGGCGGGCCATGTGGTGCCAGCCACGGTAGTGGAGCGCGCGGCTCAACTGGCAGCTTGGTACTCGCGCCGTCAGCACGACTCGCTTTGTCCGGTTACCGTCACGCCCAAAAAGTTTGTGCGCAAGCCCAAAGGCGCTTTGCCCGGCCAGGTACTGGTAGAGCGGGAAAAAGTAGTGTTGGTGGTGCCCGCTAACCCTTTTGAACGCGTGGGGGCAAATAGTTGCGGGTTCGGTAACTCGCTGCCCCACAGCTACTAGCTTCTGACTTGGGCAACAAAAAAGCCCGACCACTTACGGTCGGGCTTTTTTGTTTGTGCGCGCGGGGAGATTCGAACTCCCACACCCGGAGGGCACCACCCCCTCAAGATGGCGTGTCTACCAGTTTCACCACGTGCGCAGTAGGCTGAGAAAACGCTTTACTCCGAAAACCTAGGTTTCCTGCTTCGCTGAGGCGGCGAAGTGGGCACAAAAGTAGGTACTCGTAACGCCCTACGCAAATGCCCAACGGTATTTTTTCACTATTGAAGGCGCACTAGAATTGTTGGGGGCTTTTTTTCGAAGCAACAAGCATTCATTATCATCAACTTACGTTCATTGAGCGCGGACTACGAACGAGCCAGCGGCGTATCAACTACGTGTTCGGATACAAACCAAGTTTGCAGTTCATTGGTCCGAATCAGCTGACTAACAATCAAATCGTTAGTACCGTCATCACCCGATTCGTCCGCCTTCTTGGCATACTCGTGGCACTCTTTCAGAATAATTTCGTGGGCTTCGAGCAAGCGTGATACCTGCACCGGTGCTTCTTCCCGGTCGCGGGGCGGCCGCGGAATATGGGTCGTTTCAGCAATATCAGCGGCCATGGCTAGACTTACGCCCCCCAGAAGCTGAATACGCTCGGCAATGGCGTCTACCAATACGCTTTGCTCCTCATAATGCTTATCGTAAAGCAAGTGCAACTGATAGAAAGTAGGCCCTACTACCTGCCAGTGGTGTTTTTTATACAGGTCACGAATGGTAATCGTATCTACTAGCAGTTGGTTAAGCATATCAACGCTTTGCTGACGCACTTTCTCGTCCAGCCCTACCGGCATACGAGGCGATACAACGCCAAACTTTTGGATGGCAGCCGCACGCTGATTTACAATTGGCTGCTCCACATTACCAGGTTGAATCTTGCCCTGATTAACAGCTGTGCCGTTCGATTTTTTTGGTGCTGCCGCTGCGGTTTTTTTTGTAGCGGCTGGCTTCTTATCAGTGGTTTTGGTTGCCATAGAGAGGTGAGATTTGAAAACAAAAAGGAAACAGATACAAGTGCTTGAACACTAATTCAGCAGTCCATTTCCATCCTGATGTCAATACGCAGGCTTGCCCCGCAGGTTAGCGCGATCTTGTTAATTTACTGTCGACTTTACGTAAAACAAGCGCGCGAATACCTCTCCCTCCCCATGCCTCACTCAACCAGCTCGTAGCAGTGCACTCTGGCAACCATAGCCGATGCCTATGCAGAAGGCAACCAATAGCAGCAAAATGCTAAAAAAGCCCCCCTAACTCAGAATTTTGCTGAGCGCCAAAACAAGTCGTTTACGATATAAGCAGCCACTGGTTGTTAAAATCACGGTTTTTTCGATAAAATACGTCTAATGAAAATATATGTGGATTTATCAATCCATTTCCCATATTTTCCACGTAACAAAAACTATATAAAAGTTTAGCTTTGTAGACCCTCATCGCGTTTCAGATAGCTTAAACGGTAGTATACTTTCCATTTTCAAACCCCTTAGTCGAATGCAATTACCCATACTCTCCCCTTCCTTCGGTAAAGCTGCTCGTCGTGCTCCTTGGTTAGTAGGGGCTACGCTCGGTTTATGCCTTAGCGCTATGGCGCCAGCAACGGCCCAAACGCTCCCTCCCCTGACCGGGCAGCTTATGTATGCCACGCAGGTAGTGGGCACCACTACCAACTTATTATCCTTCGACGAAGCAGCCCCTACTGTTCTACGCTCTACAGTTGCCATTACCGGCATGACTGCTGGCCAAGTATTAGTGGGCATGGACGCTCGTCCGAGCACAGGCCAATTGTTCGGGTTGGGCTATAATGCTACCCTCACAGCCGATAACGCTCGTTTGTATGTCATCAATCCGACCACGGGCGTTGCGACGCCCGTTGGTACTGCCGCTATGACGCTGGCACTCGGTGCTGCCACTGACCGCATCGGGTTCGACTTCAATCCAGTGGTGGACCGGATTCGGGTAGTAAGCACGAACAGAGCGAACTATCGCCTCAACCCTATCAATGGCACCGTTGTAGACGGTGACCCTGTTGCGGCTGGTACCCAGCCTGATGGCAGCCTGAACCCTGGTACCCCATCTATTGGCGCGGCGGCTTACACCAACAACTTTATTGGTACGGGCAGCACCACGCTGTATGTATTTGATGATGCGCTCGGGCAGCTATTCATTCAGACCTCTCCGAATACGGGCTTAATTACTGCTGCCGGGCCGGCTACGGGCCTTACATTCAACCCTGCGATTGGGGTAAGCATGGACATTAACTCTATCAGAACCGGCGAAAACTATGTTCTGATGTCTGGTGCTCCTGGTACCGGCACGAGCACGCAGCTGTATGAGTTAAACGTTGGCTCGGGAGCAGCTACATCAAAAGGCGTTATTGGCACGGGTTTACCAATCAATAACCTGACGTTCGCAACGTTCGCCGTCGATCCAGTGTCGCCACCCATTGCCCTCGCGGGCCAATTGATGTTCGCGCTGACCGGGAGCAACTTGATTTCTTTTGACTCAAATGCCCCCCGAATTATCCGTACTTCAACGTCTATTACCAACTTAGCTGCTGGGCAAACTCTGGTAGGACTTGATTTCCGGCCTGCTACCGGCGAGCTATTCGCATTAGGCTATAATGCCACGGCTGCTGCGCCTACCGCAAACGCCCAGCTTTATACTGTAAATCCAGGTACGGCCGCTCTAACGGCTGTTGGTGCTGCCCAACGCTTAGAGCTTGGTGATGCTGCGGCTCGCGTCGGATTCGACTTCAACCCTACCGTTGACCGCATCCGGGTAGTAAGCTCCAACAATGCCAACTACCGCCTTAACCCTGTTGATGGAACTATAACTGCCACCGATACCAACCTGAATCCGGCTGGTGGCGCTATATCATCGGCGGCTTATACCAATAGTGGCCCAGGTACTGCACCTGCCGCTACTATTCTTTACAACTACAATGCGGCCAACAATCAGCTTGTGCGCCAGGACGCGCCAAATTCTGGTACGTTCGCATCGGTAGGCAGTTCTGGCATGACAGTAAACCCAGCTGCCGGCGTTGATTTTGACATTTATTTCGATCCGGCTGCTGCAGCTGCCTCCCAGAACAAAGCCTTCTTGGTGGCTAGCCCTGGCACAACCACCAACGCAAGTCTTTATACCGTCAACCTGACGAGCGGTGCTGCAACACTGGTAGAAGTCATTGGCGCTGGCATGCCTATCACGGGCGTATCCGCTCTGATTTCGGGCACGGTACTATCCAGCAATAAGGCTTCAGAAAAAGTGAGCGCACAGGTAGATGTGTATCCAAACCCAGCTACTGGTGAGGTTTCCATCAATATGCCAGCCGCTCTAATTAAGCAGTCGGTAGAGGCTACATTGGTTAATGCCTTAGGTCAGCCCGTAATACGTCGTACTCTCTCCGCCCGCGACGGCGCTACCCAGCGTCTCTCGCTCACCAACGTGGCGAAAGGCATCTACATGCTTCAGCTTTCTACGCCCGAAGGTGTCGTAACGAAGCGTCTGATGGTGCGCTAGTAAACGTCGTTATCATTTTCGCTAAAAAACCGCTGACAACACTGTCAGCGGTTTTTTTGTACTTACGGCAGTCGTCTGGGGGGCTTTTTCTATACTTGTCAGCCTTACCGCACCGATTCGTAGCCTCCCAGCAAACCCCGCTTGGAAAGCACCATTTGCCAGAGCTGGTTGTGGCGCGCCCGGAAAGACGCGGCGCTGGACAGCAAATAATACTTCCACATCCGATAGAACCGGTCACCGTATTCAGGGCGTAGCTGCTCCCAGTTGCGGTCAAAATTCTGAAACCAAGCCATCAGCGTGTTATCATAATACACGCTGAAGTTATGGCAGTCTTCGAGTACGAAAAGGTGCTCCATTGCCCCTCCTAGCTGTTTAATGGAAGGTAACAGGCAGTTGGGAAAAATATACTTATTCGTAAACGGATCGGCGGAAGTGCGAGAATAGGCCATACCAATGGTGTGCAGCAGAAACAGGCCATCGTCCTTGAGGCAGTTGGCTGCCGTGCGCATGTAGGTTCGGTAGTTGCGGTGGCCTACGTGTTCGGCCATGCCTACCGATACCACATGGTCGAACTTCTCGCGCACGTCCCGGTAGTCTTGGAGTCGTATTTCGATGGGTAGGCCTTTGCACAGCTCCTGCGCTAGCTTTACCTGCTCGCGGGCTACCGTCACGCCCACCACTTCTACCCCGTAGCGTTCGGCGGCAAACTTGGCGAAGCTGCCCCAGCCACAGCCGATGTCGAGCACCCGCTGGCCGGGCTGGAGGTACAGTTTGCGGCAAATCAGGTCCAGCTTGTTTTCCTGCGCCTGATCGAGGTTGTTGGCATTCTTCCAATAGCCGCAGCTATACGTCAGGCGCTTGTCCAGCATCCGCTCGTACAGATTATTGCCGATATCGTAGTGGCGCTGCGCGTTGCGGGCGGCTTTTCCTTTGGCCTGTCTGTTGAATATCTGCGTGAGCAGCACTTCCAAGATACTTTTCCAGCCCAGGCGAGCGGTTTTGTACAGATCAGCGCGCAGTGCCCGAAAGACAAACGCATCTATCTGCTCACAATCCCACCACCCATCCATGTACGACTCGCCCAGCCCCAACGTCCCCTGACTAAGTACCCGCTGGTAAAACCGGTCGTTGTGAATTTGCAGATCCCAAGGCTGAGAACCATTCACCTGTATGCCCGCCGGAGCCAGAATTCGGGCTACGTTTTGCTGTAATTGCTGTGCCTGCATGCGTACATCGTATATATCAGCTGCTCTTACAATAAGGGAATAATTAAATTAAGTATTGCAATAGTAAAATACATTAGCCAGCCTTATTCACTCGAAAAAGAAGCTGAACCAGTGGTCCCTTCGTTTTTGCGAAACCCGCAAGCAGTAACTTCACGCTCTCCTTTCTCTTTCCATCTCTATTCTCACATGGCTTTTCCCTTCTTCGGCGACGACAAATCGACTATTGCCCGCCTGCTGTCCACCTTGCCCCAAACCGGTCGCATCGAGTGGATTGGTATTCGGCCGGTGCGGCGCGAGCCGCTTGTATCACTGCCCGAAGTGGAAGTACTGACGGACGCTCACCTGCGCGGCGACCACGCCCGCCCCAAGCCCGGCGGCAAACGCCAGGTTACACTTATCCAACAGGAGCACTTAGCGGCCGTGGGGGGCTTTTTGGGGCTCGATGGCCCCGTAGAGCCCGGCCGCTTGCGGCGCAACTTGGCCATCAGCGGCCTGAATCTGCTGGCGCTGAAAAACCGTCAGGTGCAGTTGGGCGACGAGGTTATTCTAGAAATAACCGGTGAGTGCCACCCCTGCTCCCGCATGGAAGAAGAGCTGGGCCCCGGCGGCTACAACGCCATGCGCGGCCATGGCGGTCTTACGGCCCGCATCATCCGTGGGGGGCAAATTCGGGTGGGCGATGTGGTCAGCGTACTGGAATCGACCTTGCCAACCGGCGCTACCGGCGCTTAGTTACGGCTGCTTCATCACCCGTAGGCCCGATGGGTGTTGGGCATCGTGGTACAAGCGCAGCGTCGCTTTCACAAAGTCTTTGTCCTCGGCCTTGTCAATGTCCACGAAGGTCTGCGGGTTGCGGTCGACGAGCGGAAACCAGGAGCTTTGCACCTGTACCATCAGGCGATGACCTTTTTTGAAGGTGTGCAGCACACCGGGCAACTCATATTTCACTTCTGCCACCTGACCCGGTTGAAACGGCTCCGGTTTTTCAAAGCTATTACGAAAACGTCCCCTGATTACCTCCGCGCGCACTAGGCGCTGATAGCCAGCCATCTGAAGGTTTTTGGGATTGGGGGAAGGATTGCGGGCCGTGTCGGGGAGCACGTCGATGAGCTTGACTACAAAGTCGGCATCGGTGCCAGTGGTAGTCACGAACAGGTCGGCAGTAAGGGGGCCGGCCAGCGTAAGATCCTCGGTGAGGGGGGCGGTTTGGAAGACCAACACATCGGGGCGGCGGGCCGCAAAGCGCTGATCCTCGATCATGTATTCGTTGTTGCGACGGGCAAAAATACCATCGGTGTAGGGCACTGGCTTGCCAGGGTCACTGACGTATTCGGCGAAGCTTTCCGCGGCAGCAGCGGCCGAGAATGTAAGCCCGCCATTAGGTTGGAAGAACAGCGTTTGGGCTTGGGTAGCGGCCGGTGGCCACTGCTCAAACGTCTTCCACTCGTTGGTGCCGGTGTTAAATATGGTGGCTTCGGCCTGGGTGAAGTTGCCTTTGTCTTTGAGGTAGGAGTTGAAAAACTTCACCTCAATGTCTTCCTGAAAATACTTGGCTGTGTTGCTACCGAAATTCAGCGGCCCAAACTGGCTCCAATCTGCTCGCGACCACGCGCCGTGGGTCCAAGGGCCCATCACTAGGCGGCTGTTATTGCGGGGGTTTTGCTGCTCAATGGCTTTGTAGGTATTGAGCGCGCCAAACAAATCTTCTGCGTCAAAAAAGCCCCCCACAACCAGAACGGCGGGCTTTACATTTTTCAGTGCCGTTCGGATGTTGCGTGCCTGCCAGTACGCATCGTACGTATCGTGCTCCTGATACTCATTCCAGATCTTGGCTTTGTTGTTAAAATACTGCGGCGCATTGGCGTTTTTGATCGGTCCTAAATCGAGGAAAAACTGGTATGCATCTTTCGGTCGGAAAGTGAATAACGGCTTGTATTCCTCTAACGGACCGGTACGCGGCGCGTCGAAATAATTGGTAAATGAGAAGTTATCGAGCAGAAAAAACGCGCCGTTGTGGCGGGCGTCGTCGCCGATAAACTCATCTGTCACCGGGGCCTGGGGCGACACGGCTTTCAGGGCCGGATGAGCGTCGGGGAGAGCGGCCGTGGCGTAGAAACCGGGGTACGAAATGCCCGTAATACCGGCCTTACCGTTGTTGTTGGGCACATTCTCGAGCAGCCACTCAATGGTGTCGTAAGTATCAGAGCTTTCGTCCGTTTGCTTGGTTTTGTTGCCGGGCACGTTGGGCGTCACCTCCTCAAACTGACCCTCACTTTTGTAGCGTCCGCGTACATCCTGATACACGAAAATGTATTTCTCCTGCGACAGTGCCCGGCTTGTGCCAGGGCCGGTAGTGGGGTAGTTTGTTTCGCCGTACGGTGCGGCCGAATACGGCGTGCGCTCCAGCAGAAACGGGTACCGATTTTTCTTCGTCGCGTCGGTGGGCACGTAGATGACCGTGTACAATTTCACTCCATCGCGCATCGGAATAAGGCGGTCGAGCTTGCGGTAGTTCTGACGCACAAAGATGGAATCCTGGGGGGCATTTTGCTGCGCCTGCGCCGTGGGAGCAGTCAGCAGAATAACACTAGCGAAGCAAAAAGCAGCAGTACTGAAACGGAGCATCTTAGGGGCAGGTGAAACAGAGGAACGCGGTTTCAATACTAGGAAATAAAATGCGCAACAGCCGACTAGCCTTACTTCATATGAGCGGCTACTACCCCCTACACACCTAATACACCTTACGACTGCGGCTGAAGCAGGCGTACCACCAAGCCAGTCCAGCCGGTTTGGTGATTGGCACCCAGGCCATGACCGTCGTCGCCGTGGAAATATTCGTGGAAGAGCAGATTATCCGTGAAGTGCGGGTCGGTTTGGAGCAGCTCAGAGTTGCCAAAGGCGGGACGGCGGCCGTTTTCGTCTTTCAGGAAAAGCTTCGTCAGGCGCTCCGATAGGGCGGCGGCAATATCGCGGAGGTTGCGCAGCTCACCCGAGCCCGTGGGGTATTCTACTTTCAGAGAGTCGCCGTAGTAGGTGTAAAACTTCTCCAACGACTCAATAATCAAGTAGTTAATCGGAAACCAGATAGGCCCGCGCCAGTTGGAGTTGCCCCCAAACATGCTCGACTCCGCTTCGCCGGGCACATAGCCCACGGTAAACTCCGCTTCCGGTGTAGGGTACACATACGGCTTTGCGAGGTGATAGCGCGACATGGCTCGTACCCCAAACTCCGACAGGAATTCGGCCTCATCCAGCATGCGCCGCAGCAGACATTTGAGCCGATGACTACGGAGCAACGACAGTAAGTGTCGGTCGCCTTTGCCGGGCTCCAGCCACCGCGACACCAGCTCCGCCAGCTGGGGCCGATTGTCCAGCATCCAGCGCAGGCGGCGGGTAAAATCGGGCATGGCCGCCAGCAGTTCGTCGTCGAGCACTTCCACTGCAAACAACGGAATCAGGCCCACAATGGAGCGCACTTTGAGCTTGGTGCGTACATTATCGGGGGTGTGCAGCACGTCGTAGTAGAACTCGTCCTCCTCGTCCCACAGGTTGAATGCACCGTCGCCGCTTCGGGTCATGGCCTCCACAATGTAGAGGAAATGCTCAAAGAACTTGCTGGCAATATCCTGGTACACGGGGTTGGTTTGGGCCAGCTCCAGGGCAATGCGCATAAGATTAAGCGCGTACATGGCCATCCAGCTGGTGCCATCCGACTGCTCGATGGTGCCACCCGTCGGCAGCGGGGCCGAGCGGTCGAACACCCCGATGTTATCCAGCCCCAAAAAGCCCCCCTCGAAAATATTGCGGTTGCTTTTGTCTTTGTGGTTTACCCACCAGGTAAAGTTGAGGGTGAGCTTATGGAATACCGACTCCAGGAAGTGCGTATCACCCTTGCCGTTATTCTGTTCTTTATCCATCTGATACACGCGCCAGGTGGCCCAGGCGTGCACGGGTGGGTTCACGTCGCTCAGGTTCCACTCGTAGGCCGGCAGCTGGCCGTTAGGGTGCATGTACCAGTCGCGGGTGAGCAGGCGTAGCTGGTGCTTGGCAAACTGCGCATCTACCATGGCTAAGGGTAGACAGTGAAAAGCGAGGTCCCAGGCCGCGTACCACGGGTATTCCCACTTGTCGGGCATCGAGATGATGTCGTCGTTATACAGGTGGCGCCAGTTGCTGTTGCGGCCGGTGCGGCGTTGGTTGGGCGGAGCCAGCATGTTCGGGTCGCCGTCGATCCACTGGGCCATGTCATAGTAGTAGAACTGCTTGCTCCAGAGCATTCCCGCAAAGGCCTGACGCTGAATATTGCGCGCATCCGGGTCTTTTACCTTCTCCTGAATGCGGGCGTAAAATTCATCGGATTCCTGCTGGCGGGCCGTAAAAATGTCGGCGAAATCAGCGAACGGAGATTCCAGCTCGGCTTGGCTCAGGCGCAGGCACACCGTTTGGGAGCCGCCAGCCGGTACGTGCAGCGTGTACTGAGCAGCGGCTTTGGTGCCGGTATGAGCCGGGTTTATGGCATCCAGTTTTCCATTAACGACATAATCGTTGATGCCATCCTTGAAGAATAAACCCTCCGCCGACAGACCATACAGCTTGTCGCCGTTGGTGTCGTTATCACAGAAAAGCAGCGGCGGATTCTGGTCGCAATACAACTGGTAGCGCCCCATCACCTTGTGGTCGGTCTGCACCACGCCGGGCGCGGGCGTGCTCATCGTCGGCCGATAGTCGTCGTGGCCCCAAGCCCAAGTATTGCGAAACCACACCTGCGGCAACACCATAATGGGGGCCATATTTGCCCCCCGGTTGTGCACCGTTATCTGAATCAGAATGTCATTGATGCCCGCCTTAGCATACTCCACATACACATCGAAATACCGGTTGTCGTCGAAGATACCGGTCTCATCCAGCTCATACTCAGGCTGGTCGCGGGTGCGCTTGGCGTTTTCTTCTACCAACAGCTCGTACGGGAATTTCTGCTGTGGATACTTATACAGCATCTTCATGTAGGAGTGCGTGGGCGTGCTGTCGAGGTAGTAGTAATACTCCTTTACGTCCTCGCCGTGGTTACCCTGTCCGTTGGTCAGGCCAAACAGGCGCTCTTTTAGAATACGGTCGGCCCC
Organism: Hymenobacter radiodurans; assembly: GCF_004355185.1. Taxonomy (NCBI): domain Bacteria; kingdom Pseudomonadati; phylum Bacteroidota; class Cytophagia; order Cytophagales; family Hymenobacteraceae; genus Hymenobacter; species Hymenobacter radiodurans. Next base: position 1,666,680 of record NZ_CP037922.1, on the reverse strand, counting down.
ATTCCAGAGCGCCACCGAGAAGCACAGGCGCTGTCGGTGGTCAGAAATGCCCCCCAGCCCTTCCTCACCCCAACGGTAGGCATAGCTGCGAGCCAGCTCGTGGGTGATATACTCCCAAGCGTTGCCGTTGGCGCTGTAGTCTTCGCGCACGGTACCCCATTGCCGTTCGGTGAGGTAAGGTCCAAACTTCTTCCAGACGGTATTTTGAGCGTTTGATTCAGCTAAGCGTAGGTGTTCTTGCGTCATAAGTGTGTTGAAGCACGGGCCTGTTTGCCCGGCTAAAAAGTAGTGTTGGGCATGGCAAAACGCAAGCTCTAGCGGTTCATTTTAGCAGGACCTGGCGGTTACAATGTCGGCCTTTTTCGGTCAGCTACCGCGTTTTACCTTCCTACCCGTTGTCGGCAAAGCCCGGATACAAGGTCATGCCACCATCCACGTAGATAGTGGTGCCGTGGACATAATCGGCTTCGTCGGAGGCCAGCCACGCGGCCACCCGCCCGATATCCTCCACCTCCCCAATGCGCCCGTAGGGAATCAACTCCAGCAGTTTGCGAGCCGCTTCGGGCGTTTCCCAAGCCTCGTTGTTGATGGGCGTTTTAATAGCGCCCGGCGCAATGCTGTTCACCCGTATTTTGTGCGGTGCCAGCTCTTGGGCCATACTTTTCATGAGCAGCATCAGCCCGCCCTTTGAAGCGGCGTAATTGACGTGGCCCGCCCACGGAATGGTTTCGTGTACCGAGCTCATGCAGATAATCTTGCCGGCGGCCCTAGATATATCTTCCTTCACGCCGCGCCGGATAAACTCCCGCGCCGCCTCACGAGCGCACAGAAACTGACCCGTTAGGTTCACGTCAATAACCCTCTGCCATTGCTCCAGGGTCATGTTGACCAGCGTTGCATCCTGCTGGATACCGGAGTTGGCCACCAGAATATGCAGGGTTCCAAACTGCTCAATCGTCTGCCGAAACATCGCCTGCACCTGGTCTTCCTTGCTCACATCGGCCTTGATGGCAATGGCCTTGCCGCCTTTTTCCTTGATGTGGGCCACTACCTGCTCCGCCTCTTCAGCATCACTATGGTAGTTGACCACCACGGTTGCGCCCGCTTCGGCCAGGGCCACCGCTACGCCTGTTCCAATTCCTGAACTCCCTCCCGTAACCAGCGCAATTTGCTTGTGTAAGCGTTTTGTAGAAGCTGAAGCCATAGCGGTATGTAGGTTTGGCAAAATGATACTTATACGGCTACGCGCAAAGCTGGCCGCACAAAGCGAAGTTCTGCCGTACTCGATTTTTGGGTTGGGGGTTGCTACGGAGGAGCTGATGAGTGCTGAATAGGCCTACCTTGTGGTAAATGTTTTCTCCTTATGCTGATTAATAGAAATTCAGTCCTGCTTTTGAGCATAGCTTTCATGTGGTCCTGTAATGATCACCATCCAAGCACTCCAGCTGGCAGGACTACGGAGACTAAAGTAACTGCCACGCAGGAAGAAAGACCTTGCCATAAGGGTATAGCCCGAGCTAAGGCCGATATTAAAGGAGGTATAATTGGCTATTACTTTTGGGGCATTGGTGGAGCGACAGTTGATCCGGATACGCTAAGGAAGAAGTATGGTATGCTTGTTCGCTCACTAGGGTGTTCTCTTGATGAAGATGAAATGACTTTGATTTGCTATAACCAATTCATGGACAGTGTCATCCTAGCTAAATATAAGGTTGACATTTTTAAAGTCGAACAGAAAAAGGCAGAAGACGCCTATAGGAAGAAGTGGTCGAGGCCCGGATCATATTGATGAGAGCATATTCCATCGGCGTCAATACTGATAGCGCACTGGCTTTCTATTCAAAAAAGCCCCCCAGCTACTCCCCTCGCCCTTTCCCTCTACCGCCGCCCGCATCCATACGTACTACTTTAGGCGTGAACGTGCCCAGCACATCTACCAAGTCGCGCTGGTGGGCCATTACCTGGTGGATGTCTTTGTAGGCGGCGGGCGCTTCGTCGAGGCCGCCGCCGATTAGCTCTATGCCGTGGTCGCGCAGTTGGCGGCGCATGTCGCCCTCTCCTATCTGCGCTTTGGCCTGGGTGCGACTGAGGCGGCGCCCGGCGCCATGGGAAGCCGATTGGAGCGAGTCCCGTTCGCCGCGGCCCCGCACGATGAAGCCGGGCGCGGTCATCGAGCCCGGAATCACGCCGAGCACGCCTTTGCCAGCGGGCGTGGCTCCCTTGCGGTGTACAATGGCTTCACGGCCATCGGGCAGCTTTTCGCGCCAGGCGAAGTTGTGGTGGTTTTCTACTTGGGCCAGCGGTTTATTACCTAAGGCTTTGCTGAGTCGGCGGTGAATATCGTGGTGGCAGGCCGAGGCGTAGTCACCCGCTAGATTCATGGCGCGCCAGTACTCTTGCCCTTCCTGCGAATCCAAAGACAACCACGCCAAATGCCGCGCCTGCGGCGGCAGGGGGCATTTTTCCATGGCTACTTTGGTGAAATGCTGGGCCACGGCTGCTCCTAATCCTCGCGAGCCGCTGTGCGACAGTAAGCCGACGTACTGCCCAATGGGCACGCCCATTTCATTATTCGGATCGGTAATATCTACTAGCCCAAATTCCACAAAGTGGTTGCCCGAGCCGGAGCTACCCATCTGAGAAATTGCCGAATCGCGCTTTTGCCGCACCACCCCGATTTCGCGAAACTCCGGCCGCTCGAAAATGGGGTCGTCGGTGAAGGGTTTCTTGAACACTTCTTTGTTGCCAAACTTGGTGTGCTCCAGCAGCAGCTTGCGCAAATCCTGGCTGTGCTTGTTCAAGTAGCTAGCTGGCATGTCGAAGATGGACAGCGCCATGCGGCAACCTATATCCATTCCCACACCGTAGGGAATCACCGCGTTATCGACCGCCAACACGCCGCCGATGGGCAGGCCGTAGCCCTGGTGCGCATCAGGCATGAGCGCCCCGTCAATTGTGACGGGCAACTGCATGGCAGTGTCCATTTGCTTGCGGGCGCCATCTTCAATAAAAGCCTCGCCGTAGCGGCGGTAGTCTTTAATTTCTGGATTGAGGGCCACATCGCGCGACGGCTGGGGCACAAGCTGCTCAGCGAGAGGCCGCCAGTTTTCGTCGCGTAGGTACTTGAACGGGTCGTTTTTTATTTCCTGTAGCAAGGCTTGCGCGCTGCCCTTATCGAGTCGGCGTAGCTCACGTTGGTCGAGAATATCGAGGGCGAGGCTGATGTGCTGGTCGTTGGTAAAGCCGATCTGGCGCAGGTCCTTGCTGTGGAGTTTGTTGGTCGCTTTGGCCATAATGCCGAGAGGTGGGTGGTTCTCGGTTGTAGCGCTGATCGGCGCTTATAGGTTATGGTTGAGCTTAGATTGGGAGGTTGAAAAGATGTAATGCTCGTAAGACCGTCATGCCGAACGGAATGAAGCATCTCGCTCGCGGTCATAAGATTACTAATCTAAATGCGTGAGCGAGATGCTTCACTCCGTTCGGCATGACGGTCTGTTTGCTTCTTACTCACATAAAAAAAGCCCCCAGAAAATTCCGGGGGCTTTTTACATCCTCTACGCACCGTCCATGCGCACGATTTTCGGTGTAAAGGAGCCGAGCACATCTACTAGCTCTTGCTGGCTTTGCATCACGGCGTGGATGTCCTTGTAGGCCATGGGCGCTTCGTCGAGGCCGCCGCCTTGCAGCACCACGCCGTGGTCGGTGAGGTGCTGGCGCACCGCCGACTCGCTTAGCTCCTGCTTGGCCCGCGTGCGGGACATGAGGCGACCGGCCCCGTGCGAGGCCGAACCCAGGGAATCAGCCACGCCCCGGCCGCGCACGATAAAGCCAGGTGCCGTCATCGAGCCGGGGATGATGCCGAGCACGCCTTTGCCGGCGGGCGTGGCGCCCTTGCGGTGCACAATCACTTCTCGGCTGTCGGCTAGCTTTTCACGCCAGGCGAAGTTGTGGTGGTTTTCCACTTTCGCCAAGGGCCGCTCGCCCAGGGCTTTCGCCATCCGCTGGTGAATGTGCTCGTGGCAGGCCGAGGCGTACGCGCCCGCCAAGTTCATGGCCGCCCAGTATTCCTGCCCCAATTCCCCGTCGAGGGAAAGCCAGGCTAAGTGCTTGGCTTCAGAGGGCAGCTGGCAGTTTTCCATGGCCAACTTGGTGTAGTGGTTGGCCACGCCCGCGCCCAGGCCCCGCGAGCCGGAGTGCGACAACAAACCCACATACTGACCTACCGGAACGCCCATCTCGTTCGTCGGATCTGTGATATCTACGATGCCGAATTCGACGAAGTGGTTGCCAGAGCCCGATGTCCCGATTTGCTCGGCGGCAGTTGCCTGCTTGTTGCGCAGAAACGGAATGTCGCGAAACTCGTCCCGGTCTAGTACCTCGTGGCCCATTTTCTTGCCGTGCTGAAAGCCAGTCCGGTTGCCGAAACGGGTGTTGTCCAAGAGCAGTTTTTGCAACTCCTGCACCCGCTGGGTGAGGTGCTTGGGAGGCAAATTGAAGACCGATAGCGCCATCCGGCAGCCAATGTCTACGCCCACGGCGTAAGGAATGACGGCGTTGTCGGTGGCCAGCACGCCGCCAATGGGCAGGCCGTAGCCGTGGTGGGCGTCGGGCATGAGGGCACCCGCTACCGTCACAGGCAATTTCATGGCCGTGTCCATTTGGTGCAGGGCGCCGGCTTCAATGTGTTCGGCCCCATAGAGGGCGTAGGGTTTGCGCGCCACCAATTCGATATGGCGCGAAGGTGGTGGGAGCAACGCGGCTGCCACGTGGCTCCAATCGAGGTGCGTAACAAAGTCCATGGGAGAGGTCAGAATTTGCTGTAAGAGCGTGAGCTGAGCGGTAAGCGAGAGTCGTTTGAGATGCTTGCGCTGCAATTGCGCTAGCGCGAGACCGATGGCGCGGCCCTCGGGAAAGCCGAGTTGACGGAGGTCGTTGCCGCGTAATTGTTGAGCCATGAGAGTTTTTTTATTGAGTGAAAAAGGTTTGGCAAAGCCGGAGCAACAGACCGTCCGCGTCTGTGGGGTACTTGCGTAACACCCGACGTGACAGGTCGAAGGAACGCGGACGTACGGCATCCGACTAGATGAAATTGCCAATTTACCGAGGCACGAAAACGGGTAAAAAAGTGGGCAGTCCGATTGCGTATTTTCAGAACGAAGGAATACTACCCGATGACACCGCTTCCGGCTCGGTTACTCATTGGGGCAACAAGGCGCCCAGCCAACTGACCTGCTCTAACCAACTGAGCTACCGCCAGCCCGAAGGCTGACGAGAGGGAATCGAACCCCCGACCCGGCGAATCTGAATCGAAGTAAGGCTAGGCTACGGCACCCAACGAGGTACTTTTATGTATACCAAACGGGGTAAAAAATGGGAAGCACGGCCGAAGCCATTCTGCTCTACCAACTGAGCTACTTTCGCCGCCTGGAGCGGTAGGCGAAAGGCAGGAATCGAACCCGCGACCCGAAGAAATGCTACCCGACGACACCCGGCGGGATATATCAACCAACCCTAGCAGCAAGGGCAACAGCGGTAGGCGTGTCTGGGCGACAAAAAGCCCCCAGCGGGATTCGAACCCTAACAGGTAGCCCGAAGGCCGCCTGATTCACCGACGAAGTAACGCCCATCTACGGCACCTTGCCTATAGGTTGGTTTCCAAATAGTCGGGAGCAGGCCCAGCCCGTTTGGCTGTGCATTTAGGCCCCCGACTGTTGGGTTTAAGGGTTGATCTGAGAGTGAGAAGGGAGATTTCAAGCGTGCACTTTGTGGCCGTGGCCAGCGCACTTCTCCCCTCTCGGTACTCAGGTTTACAAATCAATTTTCTCTATTTCAGCCAGGGCCGACTCGCCGTTTTCCAGGGCTTGCAGCACGTCGAACACCTTATCCGACCAACCCGCAATCAGGGCGACGCCGTGGTCGGCGCGCACCTCCAGGGGAGTTGTGCCGTGGCCAGCCAAGTCGAACAGGTACAGACGAGCGTTGGGTGCTACGGTGCGGCGGTAGTCGCTCCAGGCTCGGGCCAGCGTGTTACCGTCACCGGTGCTGTTCCAGAGTTGGGCGTCGGTAAAAAGCATCACCTTGTCCACCACTTCGCGGCGCTGCACCAAGTCTTGGACAACCAAGTAGCCGTTGGTGCTGTAGCCTACCTCGCCTTCGCGGCGGTAGAACTCCTGCACGTTTTGCAACACCCGGCCGCGGGGCAGGCTGATGCGCTTCCACGTATCACCGAACATGCCGGTGGTTACATGGCTGCAACGGCTCTGCAACAACATGGCGAGCACCAGGCCCACGTCGTAGAGCAACACTTTGCTGCGCGCTGATATGGGTTGCTGCATCGAGCCCGACACGTCGCAGGCCACCAGTACGCGGGTACCGGCGTCGAAGCCGCGCAGGTTGGCCGCGCTGTGGGCAATAGCCGTTTCCAGCGCTTCCAACACCACCGCCACGTAGCCCGACTGTACGGTCAGGACCTCGCGGTAGGCGGCCAGGAAGCGGAAGGGCAACTGCTTGGAGCGCGCCACCGCCACTTGGTCGGTAAGGCGGGCACACACCTGCTCCACCACCTCCGCCGACACGTCGGCTTCTAGGATGTTGCGCAGGTTGCGCAGCAAGGCCATATAGCCCAACTTGCCACTTCCAACTAACGTTTCCCAAGCCGAGCAGAAGGCATCCTTACGCTCCGATGCCGAAGCAAAGCGCTGCTGCCCCAAGGCCGACAACTCGGTTTCCCAAGTGTAAGGCGTGGGCAGCGTACCCTGCACGAGCTGGTCGAACAAGACTTGCTGCTCCGCATTTCGGGGCGTGGGGTGCACCAGAAACAATGCGTCGCGGAGGCGCACCCGACCGGCGCGGTCGTACTTGGCCAGCTGGTAGCCGTCGAAGCGGTTGAAGGCCAGGGCTAACCCTTTCTGGAGCTGCTTGGAGAGGCGGTTGAGGGTTTTCACCCCGTCGCGCTCGTTGGCTTGGGCGTAGAAGGCCAGCAACTCCGTGATTTCGTCGGCGCGCTGTACCACTCGGGCCACCAAGCGGCTTACCAGGTTGTCGCCGCGGTGCAGGCGGGCCAGCTCCACGGTGAGCACCAAGGGTACGGTGCGCAAGTACAGCTGCTCGCGGGCATATACCGCCAAGCGGGCCACAAACTCGGGGTCGTTGCGGGCCACCAACTCGCGCAAGCGGAGCAAGCGGGTGTCGGCGGTTTCGTAGAACTGGTCGCTGAGGGCGGCAGTGGCTACGGCGGCGTACAACTCCAACTGGGGAGTGAGAGCGAAGGCCGCAGCGCCCTCGTGGTTGGTAGTAGTAGCTTTGCGAAGAGTAAGGTTGAAGCGCATAATGGGGGGCTTTTTTGGGTGGGGTGGTGTTTGTGTTCTGGATTTGGTATTGCTGTAGAAGCTGGTTTTACAAATGCTTGGAGAGCGTGAGTTGAGCTTCAGTAGCCCAGCGCGTCACCCAAAACCGCTCATTATCGGCCAGAGCGCGGTTGTAGCGGCCCTTTGCCTGCACAATAGTGCGGTTGTGCTGCACTTCCAGCGTGATGGCACGGGCACCATCCAGCCTCAGCGAAAAGATGCTGCAACGCCCTTTCTGGCAGGATTGCAGATAGGAAGCCACGCAGTGTCGCAAGGCGTTGCCCTCATCCACCAACTGCCCGTAGGTGCGCAGTTGGGTAATGACCACCCGCTGGTCGTCGCCACTGGTGAAGTCACTCACTGGCAGCGGGTTCCAGGTAGCCGAGAGCAGGTGCCCAGCGTGACGCCGCAGCAGGCCCAGGCTTCGGTGCCACTGCTCCGTTTGCGCCAGCAGACTAGCCATGGAGCGGCCTTTCAGGGAAAAACCCGGCTGGGGCGGCTCGTCGCCGATGCCCACGGTGCGCTTGTGATGAATCCAGTCGCACACCGGCCCGAACTGCTGCGGGTCGACCATGGGTGTAGTGGCAAAAAGGTCGACCAGATCCAGCCAGAAGTCGTCATCGGGACCTACCGTGCGGCTCCAGGCGGTTTGCAGCACCGGCCCGATCCACTCCAGCGCGCCCCGACACGCCAACTGAGCATAGCGTAAGGCTTCGATATAGGTGCAGCCCGCCGGCGCCTGGCGCATGGCGTGCTCCAGCTTTTTGGTGATGGACCGGGGCTGACCAGAGAAGCTGCGCAACGACCGACCGTTGCCCAAATGAATGGTCAGCTCGGCCAAATTGACGCCGCCGCAGGTTAGCTCGCCCGTGGCCCAGGATTCCAGCACCCAGCCGGGTACGTCGCCGTAGCCATCGAAGAGGTGGCGCACCAAGCTTTCCAGTTGCCGATACACGTTGCGCGTCCGGGGTTGCCAGTCGGCCAGGTCGCGCTGCCGGCTTAAGTAGTAAGTGGTTAGTACGCTCAGGGCCGGCACCATTTCCGGGCGCTCCAGCAGAACGGTGCGCTTATCGGCCAAGGTCAGCAAGGCTTGGCGGGTGCGGTGCCGGTCCGTAGCGTTGCGGCCCATTACCCAGTGTTGGTAGCGTAGCGCCAAAGGCGAATCGGCCGAAACTTGGGCGTGCAACTCCTGGATAGTAGCACAAGAAAAGAGAAAGTCTATTTGCTGCCTAGCCGACCACTTGCGCCGATCAGCGTGCCGCGATAAAGCTTCTAGGGCTTGTTGGGTATCCAGCGCTTGGCGGGATACGGTTTTATTACGGTTGGACATCGGGGAGGATTCCCTGCACGAGGGATTTTACCGATTAAAAAATCAGATGAAGAAGTAGGCCCGAAGGCGGACACACTGAGCAGAATTCTGAAGCTTTCGTACATGATATGTTTTGCAAAAAAGGTTAATGACTGATTTTATTTACCTCGAAATAAATACCTATCGCATTTATTTTATCACTGAAATTATAGACAATAATTTTTCATGCTGCTTTTTTCAAGCAGCTAATCAAAGTCGATTAATTAAATTAAATCCGAATTTATCGCTCTACCGCAAGGAGTAGTTTGGGGTTAGCCTTTCCGTTTTCGGTCTGGATGACTAGTGCTTCTTGTTCGATAATTGTTGTCGCGCCGGCACGGAGCAACAACGCTGGAGAGCGGCAAGAAGCTGGGCTGGGTTGGGCGTCGTGACAACATGATAGTAAGGAAGTTAGAACCTAATAAGAAAGCAAAACGCCCGAATCTGGCTGGATTCGGGCGTTTTGCTTGGGGTAATTCTATCGTTAGAATTTCACCTATCTGCGTACGCGCCGAACCCGAACTGATCCCGTTGGGTCAGTGAGAAACTTGGCATATCTAGCTTATTAATATGGCGGCGCATGACAGGTAAAAGAAGTGGATTGTTATGTGTGGTGTTTTGAACGAGTCAAAGGTAGAAAGGTTATTCAATTAAAGTCAATAGTTATTGAATATTTTTTTTAAATTATTTTTCAACAATTATTAAAAGTAGCGTTTAAATCAAGCTACTGCATTTTTTATTATTTACGACTTTATAATTTATACTATTTATAAATAAATTTTATGCTTGCTTTTGTAAACGAAGCATGTGAACAATCTCTTTTGCCTAGCGTTGTAACGAGTAGCTAGCCGTACGTTTCGGCCCTTTCCCTGCTACATGCCCTGCCTCGCTACTTCCGAACGCTACACGCTGGATTTGCCCCCCGGTCATCGGTTTCCGATTGCCAAATATGAGCTGATTCGGGAGCAGCTGCTGTGGCAAGGAATTGCCCCCCAGACCGACTTTTACGACCCTGGCCTGTGCGCCGAGGAGGATATCCTGCGCGTGCACACCCAAGAGTACTGGCACAAAGTGCGCGACCAACGCCTCTCCCCTGCTGAGGTGCGCCGCCTGGGTTTGCCCCAAAGTGAACAGCTCGTACGCCGCTCGTTGAGCAGCAGCGCCGGCACGCTACAGTCGGCGCAGCGGGCCCTAACTGACGGCGTGGCGCTTAATTTGGCGGGCGGCACCCACCACGCCTTTGCCGACCGGGGTGAGGGTTTTTGTGTGCTTAATGACATTGCTATTGCCGCCGCGCACTTGCTGCATCACGGGTTAGCCAAGCAAGTATTGGTGGTGGATCTGGACGTGCACCAGGGCGACGGTACGGCCAGCATATTTCAGCACGAGCCGCGGGTATTCACCTTTTCCATGCACGCGGGGGCCAATTATCCGCTTCGCAAGGAGAAGTCGGACCTGGATGTGGAGTTCGCGCTGGGCACATCTGATACGGAATACCTTCAGCAGCTAACCGCTACGTTACCCCGTCTGCTCACCGAAGTGCAGCCTGATTTCGTGTTTTTTCAAGCGGGCGTTGATGTGCTGGCGACGGATAAGCTCGGCAAGCTGGCTCTAACGAAGGAGGGCTGCCGCCAGCGGGATGAGTTCGTGTTGGGGCTTTGTCGAGAGAAGAACCTGCCCGTGGCCGTGAGTATGGGCGGCGGCTACTCCGAGCGGATCAGCGACATCGTGGATGCGCACTGCAATACGTTTCGGGTGGCATATGAAGTATGGAGTGACTCGGTAAGTCTTTGAGCGCCTTCCTCTTCTCACGCAGATATAAGTAGATAATGGCCAGTTGAGTGACAATTGAACTAACTATCGATTGAGCGTGGGTAAGGCACTAATTAAGTCTGGCAAAAACGATTCTAAGGTAGGATAGCGCTGCCGGTCCGCTTCATAGCGCCGGAGCTGCTGCTCAAAAAACGGCAGATACATCCAAGCCGCGTAGTCTACTCGGAGCTTCTCGCTGACGTCGCTCCGGCCAAGTGCCAGCGCCAGGCGAACCTCTCCGGCTCGTACCAGATGCTCGTTGAATGACGTCTCCCAGTCGCTGTATTGTCCATGCCCTGGAATGGGTTGAAACAAGGCGCTTTGCGCTTTAATACCCGCCGCGAAGGCTGGCTGGGCAGTTAAGGTATTGACAAACGTGTGGCCGAACTCATGCACCGACAGGTTGCGCACTTCTTCGGCGTTGTCAAACCCAGCTTTTAACAAGTTTCCGCGTACGCGCAGCTGCTCGCCGAAAGGCGCCGCAATTTGGGTAGCAACCGGACCATTGGCACCTGCTACTTCCCAAGCCATGCCCCACTGTGACTTGAAAAATGGATTGACGATAATACAATACGCTGCCTTTTGGGCGCCATAATAACGCTCCATGGTCGGTATAAAGGTTGGAGAAGGAAGGTTGCGCTTCACTTCCGAGATGGCCACCTCGTACACAGCTTGGTTGGCACGCTGAAATTGCGCGAAGTGGGAGTCCTGATAAAATCGCCCCACTAAACGCATATAAGCATCAGCTATGCGTACTGCCGAGTCTGGATTCGCGTGAATAGCTTCGAGCAACGGCGTCGAGATGGGCGTGTGCCGTCGAGGGCGCGGAAATCCCTGATAGAATAAGGGTAGTAAGTAGACGCCGGTACCGATTTTGTCGGCCAGCCATTGGGTACGGCGCACAGCGACGTGAGTGCGAAATGGCGCAAAGTGGGTGTAGCTTTCGCGCATCAGCCGGGTACTACGAAACAGGTGCGGGTCGGCGACTGAGTCCTTTATAAATTCCGGGGAAAGCTGCACCATAAGGGCATTCACCAGCTCTACTCCAAGGTCTGTTTTCACCGTGATGGCCTGTCCTTGCGCCCGGAGCGAGGGCTGGAAGTCTAGCAGCATAAGGGCTAGTAGACAACAAAGTAAAACTCGATTGTTTTGCGGAAACACGGACGCAGCAGTAAGAGGCAGTTGGATAAGAATGTAAGGGAGTCAGCCGAAAATACCCACCAGTACATAATGAGTCAACACTACTCATAAAACTACTCGTGGTTTGCGCCAAGCCTGGGCTTTCTATCATCGGGTCACACTCTTGACACTCAAAAGTGTAGGTAAAGGTGCGCTCGAACATATAACGCAATGGTCATCGCTACCTTTGCTGTCCCATGAATACTTCCGCCCCCTCCGATCTTCCGGCCGCTACTTCTTACCCCATTCCGGCAACGGATACAGCTATTAATCCTGCTCAACAGGCATTTCGGGAGGCAGTACAACAGGTAGAAGGCTTGCGCCAACGCCTGCGCGACTTGCAGGCGGAGCAGGCCGACGCCCGGCGCCGCTATTGGCAACAGGTAGGGCCAGCGGCCCGGGCGGTGGTGGAAGCGCGGCAGACGTTGTTTGCCCCGCTGGAAAACGCTCTGTTGCTTCACTTTTTCAGTCGGGCCGAGGAGCAGCAGATTACGGGCGTAATTGTGGGGAATGCCCGCGCTTTGCAGGAGCGGTTTGGGGAAGATGCGGCGGATATATTGCTGAAATATGCCCCCCAGCGCCAGTCAGGCAAGGCGCGAAGTGCTGCCTCCGATTCTGCAGACGCCAACGCCAGCTTCGATTCTTCGCTGCCACCGCACGAACAAGCAGCCGAGCAGGCCCGCGCCCGACGCAAAACTAAAGCCCAGAAAGCCCAAGAAGCCGCTGAAAAAGCCGCTCGCGAGGAGGAGCAACGCCTGTTATCCAATACCAAAACGCTCTACCGCCAGCTCGCCCGCACCCATCACCCCGACTTAGAGCGCAATCCCGACGCGCAGCAGCAGAAAACCGCGCTCATGCAGCGCATCACGGAAGCCTACGAGGCTAACGACCTGTACACGCTGCTTCAGCTTCTATCCGAATCCGCCCCCACCGACCACGCCGATGACGACGTTCTTACGCGCTACACTCAGGCGCTCCGCCAGCAGCAAATCGAGCTAAAGCAGCAATTGAACGAGTTGAAATACGGGCCGTCTAAAGTGCTTAGCGGGACTGGCAAGAAGCAGGAAGCCGAACTGCGCCAACTGAAGCGCTACTTACGTGCTGAGGCTGAATACGTGCAGCACGTAGCTCGCTTAATTCAAGAGCCCGAAGGCTTGCGCGAAGTGCTGCGTGGACTAGCAGCTGAAGGCCAGGAAACGGTTTAAGAAGCTTAAACTATTGAAGGAGCTTAGCAACTAAATAACCGTCATGCAGAGCCCAGCGAAGCATCTCGCTTGCTGACGCTGGATTACTGATGTCAAACACGCGAGATGCTTCGCTGGGCTCTGCATGACAGCCAGAAAAAGCCCCCCAGACGTCAGTGTTAATGTCTAGGGGCTTTTCTACTTATTGATTAACCTGAACTACTATCAGGATTTACTTAGAGGCGAGAATATCAACCATTTCGATGACTGGGTCAGTAGCCAGTAATTCCCCAGCATTAGCCATGAGAGCTTCGGCAACTTTGCCGCCAAGATGGGCTTTGCGACCAGCCTCGTCGGGGAAAGTGTCGAAAATACCGAAAGTTGACGGCCCTAGTTGGATACCGTACCAGTTAATGGTTTCGGGCTCGTCTTGCACGAGCGGCAGCCCACTGCGCAAAAAATCGGCTACTGCTTGTTCTTTTCCGGGTTTGGCTTCGAGCCGCACCAACAGTCCTACGTTGACCATGCGCTTGGGGTGTTAGAGGTAAATGGAAGTGAGTAACCTAATGGGTAGTCAAGTCTAACACACTATGTATTGTTCAGCTCAAAACTGTAGTTCCTTCGTGAGTATTCAGTTTAAGATACCAATTCAAAATCCAGCACGTACTATTTCCTAACACCTATCAAGCAATAAAATCTACTACTTGCTTTATCACGTTAGGGTCGCGCATGATGCGGTTGTGGCCCAAGCCGGTAGTAGGCCGAAACTCCAAGGCGGGCCAGTGACTGGCAATTTCTTCAGCTTCGGCAAAGGGCACGTTGGGGTCGAGGTAGTCGTGGAGAAGCAGGGCGCGCTGCACGGGCAATTGGCGACCGGTTTCGAGTAGGCTGAAGCTTTCGGCACTGCGGCCGTACTGCTCCTCAATGAAGCGCCCCATGCGCTGCACTACGCTGGGGGCAAATGCAGCAGATGGGCGAAGCGGGCGGCTACCTTACGGGTACTGCTGGGCGCACTCATCAAAACAAGCCGCGGTAATTGCCCCCCAATGGCCTGATTGAACCGCACCGGCACGCCCGCAGTGCACGCGGCCCCAAAGGAATGTGCTACCGTGGCATGAACTGGTCCGATAGCATCGGCTACGGCTTGCACGGCTCCCGCAAAGCTCACCAAGGTAGCCCGCTTCCCGTCCGACAGGCCATGCGCCGGTCCATCCACAGCCACGATCCGGAAGCCGGCTTTCGCCAGACCGTCGGCCATGTGCCCCCAGAAGCTGGCCCGGTGCTCCCAGCCATGCACCAGCAGCACCGTGCGACTGCCGCTCCCGTTCCACTCATAGTAGGCAATTCGGCCACTTTCCGCCTGAGCCCAATGCTGGGTAGCATGGGCCAGCGCCTTCGTCTCCCAAGTCTTTAGTGGTAGACGGCGCGGAGTAGTAAATACCTCCCAGGCGGCCTTAAAAGCCCACTCGGAAGATAGCGCCGATAGTACCCGAAACTTCAGTTGCAGCAGTTTCAGGCCGGGCGGCACCGAGGGATACTGAATGTTAGCAGGGTGAGCGGTCGTCTCGGTTGGAGGCATACAAGGAAAATCAGCAGGAGTAAGTACGGCCGAATACGAGAGTTCAGGTAAAAAGACTTACTGATTCGAACCCTCATCTGCCTGGCAAAGGTTGAGGTTCTTAGGAAAGGACTATCTATCTTACCTGCGTTTCACTTCTACCCCAGCTACCCTTAACTCGACGGCAAGCCCTAATTACTCGTAATTAGGCGTGTAGCCGCAACTGGTGCGGTCCTATTTATGAAATTGAGCTGGCTTCGGCGCGTATTAGTTGCGGGGTTATTGCTGGTAATCATTGGGCTGGGGCTGGTGGCTGCGTTGGTGGGCACTCGGGTCGGGCAGCGACGCGTGGAGCAATGGGTACGCGAGCAGCACCGGCAAAACTCTGCCCTGGTGCTGGCCCCGTTTGAAGTTCAGATTTCGCCCTGGCGCGACTTTCCGCACCTTACGGCTTCCCTCCTGCATTTGCGGCTGACTGACACTGCCTACCAACAACCAATGACGGTGTTGAGCATCGCCCGCACCGATATGCGACTGTCGTTGCGCGAGCTGCTGCGAGGTCAGGTGCACGTCACGCGTTTAGTAATCAATGACGCCGTCTTGCACGAGCGGGTCGATTCGCTGGGGCGCAGCTGGAGTGTGGGGCGCAAAGGCAAACGCCAACCTGGGCCGGGTCGGGCACCCAGGATGAATCTGAAATTGGATGCCCTGACCATCAACAACTTCCGTATCGTCACGCGTAACGACTTTACCGGCGGCTTGTTTGCGGCCCATGTGCGCCAGGCGCGGCTAAAGGCGTATATGCAACAGGGCGTGCTACGCATAGATGGCACTCTCGATGGCGAGCTTGGCCGACTGGGCTCCACCACGGAGCCCTTGTTTGAGCGCGAACCTATGCAGGCCTGGGTTAATTACCGCTATAAGTTTAGGGAGCGCCAAGGCTATATCTACCGCACCCGCGCTACGCTTAATGGTGATACCGTCCAGATCAGCGGCACGCATACTGTGGTGCCTGGCCAGCCGGGCACGCAGCTTAGCTTCCGGTTTGTGGGCACCCAGCCCCTACCCGATGTGCTCCGCCTGGCGTTGCCGCAAAGTTTGCGCCCCATCGTGGAAGGCGCCACTAGTCCCAGCAAAGCCTACATTCGCTACACCATTCGAGGGCTGAGCGGACCTACTATCCGTCCGCGCAATATCCTGCGTTTTGCCCTGCGCGATGCTCAGCTCACCTGGCCCGACACCACGCGTCATATCAAAAACTGGGACCTGAGCGGCACCTACGACAATGGGCCGGGGCACAACCTCAAGACCACTACGCTCACGCTGCCCCAATGTCGCATCCATACCGCGCCGGGCTGGGTCGATATATCCCTCACTATTCGCGACTTTACCCGTCCTTTTCTGACCGGGCAGATTATTGGGCGCACCGAGCTGCCTGAGCTGGCCGCCGTGGTGGCGCCTGAGCTATTGCGGGCACGGCGCGGCACGGCCGAGCTCGATTTGCAATTGCGAGGACCGCTCCCGCCGCAATCAGATGGCACCAGGCCCATCTACCCCGACAGCCTTTCGGTGCGCGGCAACGTGACGTTGCGCGATGCTTCCTTCGTGCTGCTCGATCGGGGGGCAAATTTCTCGGGCGTGAACGTGCGAGTTGGTTTGCAGGATAGTCGCTGGCACTTAACCAATGCCATCGGGGTGCTGGATGGCATGCGGTTTCGGGCCACTGCCACCACGGACCATTTGCTAGATTATTTGACCAAGCGGCACCCAACCACCGATATTACCGGCAATTTTGCCGTCGATGAAGTCCGTATTGACCGCTTGCGCGAGCTATTGCGGCCAGTGGCGCCGGGTGCCGCACGCACAGCGGCACCCGTACCCGCCAAGTCGGGGAAGCTGGATATGAGCATGTTTCCGCCGGGGTTGCACTTGAATGTGGGCTTGCGCTGCGACCGGCTTTTGCTGCCTGCTGATACCGTTAACCGTCTGGCCGTGACCGTGCGCCACGATGGCCACCGGGTACAGCTCCACAACATTCGCGGCCAGGTGTGGGGCGCCGATGTCAGCGGCCGCGCCTCCTGGCCTTCCGATACCAGTCAGCAGGTGGCCCCCATCCGCTTCGAGCTGGCGGTAAAATATGACCAGCTCAACTATCAGAACCTGGTGCGGCACGCGGCGCGCCCGCCCCAACGCTCGGCCAAGGAGCCCGCGAGTCCGGCGCTACGGGAGCTGCTGCTGGCTGCCAACGGGCACGTTACCTGTACTATTGATGCCATGCAATTGTCGGCTGGTGAAAACATCAGGGACTTGCGGCTGCGCTTAGAAAAAACGGGCAGTTCTCTACGGATGCCTTACCTGAACTTCGCCACTACGCGCGGCGGCATCGGCAAAGCCACGGCTACCGTGCAGGTAGCAGGTACCCGCGTGCTGGCCGCCAACGCCACCCTCGATCTGCGCTACGCCACCCTGGATGTGCAGCAATTACTGCAAATGCTGGCCGGCCTAGATGTGAAGGAAGAAAATGCCCCCCAGTCGGCCCAGAACGGCAGCCGCAGGAAGAGACCGGCCGCAACCGCCAACGGCAGCCCCCGCGATAAGTCGCTGCTTTCCAACGGTATTTTGAGCGCCGTAGTGCGGGTGCAGGCCGACAAAGTGCAGTACACGGCGGTGCGCGGCACGCAATTTAAGCTGGTCTCACGGCTGCGCGAGGGAGAGGCATTACTGGAAGAATGTTCGCTAAATGCCCTTGGGGGGCAAATTAAGCTGCGCGGACGCATGCTCACCAATGCGGGCCAAAACCACCACCCTCTGCATGTTCAAACGCAGCTGGAAGGAATTGCTCTTCCCGAGCTCTTCACCACGCTCACCGATATGAACATTAACCTGCTCGACGGCCACAACGTGCGTGGCACCCTGCGCTGCGCTGCCGACCTGCACACCGACCTCGACTCTACTTTCCTGCCCGTATTCGATACCACGCTGGGCTACCTCAAAACGGATATTCGCGACTTGGAGCTGCTAAACGTTGATTTCTTTACGGAATCGTTGAAGTTCATGAAAACGGAGCGCACCAGTCACTTGTTTTTCGAGCCCGTCAGCACCCAGCTTCTGCTGCATGATGGGCGCATCCTGATTCCCAGCCTGCGCCTGAACAGCAACCTGAGCAACCTGGAAGTGAGTGGCTATTACCATCTGGACGGACGGGCCAACTTATATGTAAGCCTCAATCCGTTGCAGGTTCTTTTCGGCAACAACCAGAAGCGCGTGGAGCGGATTCAGCAAGGTCGCCTGATTCGGAGCGCGCGGGGCCGCCCTACCTATGTCAACCTCCGTCGCCCCGCCGCGAAAAGCCCCTACAAGGTGCGCTTATTCAAGAAAGCCGAACAACGCGAGCAGCAGGAACTGCTGCGCCAGCAGGCCCGGCAACTACTGCTCACCCAGCCCCTCGATACCACGCTGCGTCTGCTGCGGCCGTAGGGGGCATTTTTCGAGCTTGAAATTTATCGAGCATCTGCCAAAATCCTCTGTCATGCAGAGGCGCATTATTCAAAAAAGCCCCCCAGCGAGTCGTTCTCATTCACAAGACTCTACCGGAATATCCATTCGTATTATAATAAATAGCAGAACACCTATCTTCCACCGCATATACCTACTTATTCCTTCTGCGCTTATCGTGAAAAGACTTCTACTATTTCTGGCGCTGCTGGCACCTTATCTCAGCGCTCAGGCCCAGCGCCCAGGCCGGCCAATAACCACCATTCCCCAACTTACCGATTCGATTGAGCGCATCATGCAGCGGGAGCGTATTCCGGGGCTGCTGCTCACGCTCGTTACCCGCGACTCAGTTCTCTTTGCGGGTGGGCTGGGCCTAGCCGATGTAGCCCAGAAGAAGCCCGTGACGCCGCACACGCTGTTTCGGGTGGGCTCCGTTACTAAGCCATTTATCGTGGTGGGGCTGCTGCAACTGATTGAGCAGGGCAAGCTTAGCCTCAAAGACGAGCTTCGCAAAATTGCCCCTGAAGTACCCATCGACAATCCCTGGGAAGCCACTGACCCTGTGCGCGTAGTGCATGTGCTGGAACACACCGCCGGCTTCGACGACATGCATCTCAACCACGTTTACAATACCACGCCCACCGACCCCAGAGGCACGGCCGTAGTTCAGGTTTTTCGTAAAGAGCTGCGCTGCCGGTGGCGGCCCGGCGAGCGCATGTCGTACTCCAACCCCGGGTATCTGGTGGCGGGCTATCTGCTCGAAAAGCTAAGTGGGGAAACGTATGAGCATTATCTCGCTAAAAACGTATTCCGCCCCCTGGGTATGCCCGACGCCACAGCCACCCTGCGACCAGCGTCGGATCCGAAGCTGGCGCGCGGCTATACCTACGCCGATGGCGGCTATCAGCCACTATCCGCGCTGCCCATTTATGCGGGTCCGGCGGGCTCCGTGAGTGCCTCAGCCACCGACATGGCTCAGTGGGTGCAGTTCTTCCTCCGCGACTTCCGCACTCCCGGCGGTGCGGCCTTACTCCAGCCCGCCAGTCTGCGCGAAATGGAAACCGTGCATAGCCCCCTCGAAGCCCGCGCCGGCCTGCAAACCGGCTACGCCCTCGCCAACACAATCGTCAGCCAGAAAGGCAAGGTCCCATTTCGGGGGCACAATGGCGGCATTGAAGGGTTTACCTCCATGTTCGCCTACAACCGGGAGTTAGGCCTAGGCTATGCACTTTCTAATAATGGCGCGAAGCCACTTACCACCATCAGCATTCTGGTGCGCGATTTCCTGCTGCGCGATTACCCCACTCCACCCCCACCGCCTACCCTGCCCCTCGATGCGGCAGCCATTGCTCCTTATCTGGGTCACTATCAAAGCGCTGCACCCCGCAATGCCTTAACTGGCTTCAGTACTCACTTGCTGGGGGGCATTTCGTTAGAGCAAAGTGGGCAGCTACTTACGCTCAAGCCTCTTATCGGCGCCCCCGATACGCTCTTGGCTACTGGCCCGCTCACCTTCCGCATCAGCAGCCAGACCCAGCCGAGCGTAGCTCTCACCCGCGACCGCGACGGTGAGCTAGTATTGATTTCACCTCAGGGTTACGCGCTTAAAGCGGGCATGTGGTGGTGGTTGCCGCCTACACTATTCTGGGCCAGCATCCTGCTCGCCACCACTTCCAGCATTGCAGGACTGATCTGGATTATTTACGCCTTGCGCAAGCAACTGCCACGCCCTCAGCTGCTGCCCCGCCTGCTGCCGCTACTGGCCACGGTAGCGCTGATAGTAGTTGTATTTGCCCTGGTCAGTTTGGGGGGCAATGTTGCGGCGGCCGGACGCATAAGTTTTGAAAGTGTGTTGCTCTTCGTGGCGCCGCTGGCCTTCGCCGTGCTCACGCTCTGGGGCCTGGTTCTGACGGTGCGGCGCTTCCGCCTGTTCCGCAGCCGCGTGGTAGCCTGGTACCTGCTGCTCACTTATGGCGCCCTGGGCCTAATCGCGACGGTATTAGGGTCGTATGGGTGGCTGGGGCTACAGCTGTGGAGCGTATAAGCAGCAGCCAACGATATTGCCCGGAAGCAGGTAACACTCATTACACATTCAAAAAGCCCCAGCCGCCATGCAGCTGGGGCTTTTTTGTACCACTGCTTGAACTGTATACACTAAAAAGCCCCCAGCACGAACATAGACTCGCGGCGGCTTGATCACCATTTTCTGCAGTATCGCTCTGGATTTTGCCGCTACTGAGGCTACTGGTCTTTTGCCCGGAATTACTTCACTGTTATTAATTGGTTTGTATGTCGATATCAGTTAGTTAAGCGAATGATTGGAGCAAATGAACAGCGCATAAAGTTGAGCTTCTATATTGTTTTATTAAAGTTTAATATGTAAATTATTACACCAGCCTTGCAGGAGCGTGCAGGACTTAATTCGGCCTACCATTCACCCCTTACTGCCATGCAAAACATCCTTGTACCTACCGACTTCTCCCCGAAGCACACAACGCCTTCGAGGTAGCTATGCAATTGGCCCACCGCACGCATGGGCAGATCACGTTGTTGCATGTAGTCGATGCGTCGGCTGGCAGTGGTATGGTAACCACCGGCGGCGTATCGAGCGGAGCCTCGCTGCACGGCGTATTTATGGTGGAGCTGCTGCAGCGCACCAAGCACCGAATGCGTCAGCTGATTGCCGAAATGGCCCGAATTGCCCCCGAAGTAACGGTACACGACCAAGTGGCCACCGGCAACGTAGACGAGGCCATTCTGGAAGTTATCCGCGAGCAGCACATGGACTTGGTCGTAATCGGGGCCCAAGTTCACGCGCCGGCGTTCCTGCATTTATTCGAGCTGGATTCGCACGCTGAGCGGCTGGTGCGGCTGGCGCCATGTCCGGTGCTTACAGTCAAGCTGCCAGCGCCTCATTTCGAGGTGCGCTCCATCGTTTTCGCCTCCGATTTTTCTCAGGAAGCCGACCGCGCCGTGAAGAGCTTGAAGCAGGTGTGTGCCGCCTTCCCTGAAGCCACCCTGCACCTGCTCGACGTAGTAACCCGCGCGGAAGATTATTCCAACGCCATCGACCGTATTAATGCCTTCGCCGACCGCCACCACATTCTCAACTTCGAGCCAGACGTGGTAAATGCCCCCCAAGTGAGCATCGGGGTGCCGCGCTACGCCGAGCAGTCGCACGCCGACTTGGTGGTGATGCTCTCCCACGGCCGCACGGGCCTCTGGCACTTCCTGCACGGTGGCAGCACCGCCGAGAGCGTAGCGGTGCAGGCCAAAGCACCAGTACTCACCTTCCACCCGGAGACGTTTTAAAAGAGCATTTCATAAGCCAACCAGACGGGCTACAACGCGACCATTGAAGAATGGTCACGTCGTAGCCCGTTATGCATAGCATCTTTCCTGGCTGCACACGCTTCATCATTCTGCGGCCCGAAGGATGACAGGTGGGGGGCTTTTTTCAGCTACCTGAGAATGTTGGAAACGGCTTACAATTCCCCTTGCTATGGGAAGAGTTAGGCGTGCGTTAAATACTGAGTCTTTTTATATTTTTGTAGGCTGATTTGCCCCCTAGGCACTTTTTGTGTCTAGCTAATTACTTCTTGCGGCTCTCCTTTACCTGCCGATTTTCCTATACGCAGCCAATAGTCGCACTCTCCGTTTGCAACTCCTTTTCTCTCCCTAACCCACCTTTTCTTCTATGACCCGTTTCTTCCGCCACGGCTACTCCTTTGCACTTCTACTTTGGGCGCTGTTGCTGCCCACTACGCTCCTGCTCGCCGGGGTACGGTCAAAGCCGCTTAACAATGGCACCCCAAATATCACTACCAGCGACGGCATAAAGCTTTACACCAAAATTTCAGGGCAGGGCATTCCCTGCGTGTTTGTGCACGGCGGACCGGGCGCTTGGAGCGGCATGCCGGAAGCGCTGGCGGGCCCAAGTTTGGAGGACAAGCTCCAGATGATTTGGTACGATCAGCGCGGCAGCGGCCGCACCCCCAACGACTCGAATAAGAACTACTCCCTCGACCGTATGGTGCAGGATATGGAAGAGTTGCGCCAGCAACTGGGCTTGGAAACTTGGCTGGTAATGGCCCACTCTTTTGGCGGCACCATCGCGACGGAATATGCGGCGCGCTATCCGCAGCACGTGCGCGGCCTAGTGCTCGTGAATAGCACGCTCAGCATACAGGAAGCCATGAAAAGTACCCTGACAAACGGGCTGAACTTCGCGACCTTGTCCGACAAAGCCCCCTACCTCGACGAAAGTAAGCCGCTGGATGAGCGCTTCGGCATGATCATGCCCGTCCTGAGCGAGCAGAACATCTGGTTCAAGCTTCAGTACCAGACCGAAGCCGGCCACCAAAAGGTAACCGAAGCCGACAAGGGCAACCCCGGCACGGGCGAGTTCGGTAGCTACGGCTTCAGCCTGCCCGATTACCGCAAGGATTTCACCGCCCTCACGCCCCAAATTAAAGCGCCCGTGCTGATTATCACGGGCACCAAAGATTATTGCGTTGGGCCGGAGCATTACAAGATGTTCCGCTTTCCCAATCAGCAGGTAGCGCAGCTACAAGCCGGCCACGTGCCTTTTGTAGAGCAGCCCGAAGCCTTCCGCAAAGCCGTACTTACATATGTAAAAAAGCTCCCTCGGAAAAACGCATAAGCTAGTACCTTCATGCGAAAATCCTGTTGTTTAAGCCGTGTATAGCCCAACACCAAAAAGCCCCCGGTGATTAGCGGGGGCTTTTTGGTTGCTGATTATTTTTTCTAAGCCAACATAGATTCTCGCTGCTGCATGCGGCGGTGCAGGGCCGTCCGACGACTACCGCGCAAGGCCGCTTGTACGTCTTCGGCAGCCATGCGGCCAGTTTCGGCGGCTCCATTCATATAGCCCTGATACCAGGCGCTGCAGTGCTCACCAGCGAAGAACATATTGCCTACTGGCTTGCGCTCTGCACCGGCAATGGTGCTGTACTGCCCTGGCCGGTAGCAGGCGTAGCTAGCCAGCGTGTATTTATGTGTGGGCCAGTGCATGCGCTCCACCCGCCCATTATACTGTTCGCTGGCGGAAGGCCAAGCCTGCTCCAGCACCGGCAAGTAGCGACTTACCTGTGATTCGGGCGTGCCGGTGCCTATTTGTATGCCTTCGTTGCCACCCACGTACACCGTATAAGCCGATTGGGTAGTAGGCTGCAATTGCCCTGAGTCCCAGCCAGTTTGCACGGTGCCGTCCGTAAAGATGTAGCCCGTGTAGCCGTCGGTGCGCCAAGGGCGGCTTTTGAAACCTAGAATCAGTTTGGCGTTGGTACCGTAGCCCAGGTGTTGAATGGCGTTCGTTTTCCAGACCGGCAGCGGCACCTGAATATCAATGTTGCGCAGCACAGTGAAGGGAAGCGTGAGCACTACATAGTCGGCCACGACATTGAGGATACTGGCCTGTGGGCATTCAAAGCTGAGTACATACTGCCCGGTGGTGTTCTGAGCCAGCTTCACTAGCTTGTGCTGCAGCGTGATTTGGCCGCTGAGTTGCTCGGCCAGGGCGTCGGTGAGGCGCTGATTGCCGCCCTGAATCTTGTAGCGCTCGTCACTCTCCCCAAAGATGTCGAAGCTGCCCTTATGCGTATCGGCCGAAAACAGATACAGAAAATTAATGGCCGACTGGTCGTTCACCTCGCGACCATACTCCGTGAGGTAGGCCACATCCAGCAACTCCCTGATCAGGCCCGTCATGCCTAACGAGTCAAAATATTGGGCAATGGAAAGCTGATCAAAGCGCACCACGGCCGGCGTAAGCTTGTCGTAGGTAATAGTGCCGGGCAGAGCACGAATATCGGCCGCAATTTGGCGAGCGTAAGGCTGGAAAGCCTCAATTACCTGCGCGACGGAATAGTGCTGGCCGTTGAAAAAATAGGCATCTTTTTGAAGCATCGTTTCACTCGGACCTTGCACATCATAAAGAGGCAAAGCAAACTCCCTAGCCAGCTGCAGCATGTCGCGGTGGCCACTGTCGATAAACTCGCCGCCTAGCTCCGTAGTCAGGCCAGGAGCCATTAGGTCGCGAGCAGTAAAAATTCGCCCCCCAGCGCGGTTGCTAGCCTCGTAGATATCCGCACGCAAACCATTTTTGCGCAGTTGATACGCGCAGTTGAGTCCGGCTATTCCTGCTCCTACTACCACAATGCGCGGCTGCGTGCCTTTCGCATCGGCAGTGGCGGTGCCGCCCAGCGACGGAGTTGGTTCTGCCACCTCAGCCTCGCAGGCCGTAAGCAAACCACCAGCCCCAATGAGCAAGCCTAGCTTGGCGGTATTGGCCAAAAAATCTCGGCGACTTTGGCTAGTAGCCATCTGGGCCAACTCGTCGGCGGATGGCGCGCCAGATTCATTGGCTACTGTAGCTAATCCAAAAGCCTTTTGCAGAGCTCTTAATAAGGGAGTACGGGCTTTAAAATGCGGAGTAGATGATTCTTGCATACGTATATCTAATTGAAAACAAGGCAGATTTTGAATTACGCTAAAATAAATATTATCTAATAAATTCAAGCAATAATGCAGTGATTATTAAGCTCTTGTTTTTTACAATATCCTTCTTGTTTTATGAAAAATTGAAAATCAAAAAGTTAGAAAAAGGCAACGTGGGCATGTAACAAAAAAATTGCACTGTGTATATAAAGCACTTATATTTGATGGTTCATATTCTCACAATTAATACCGGTATCATCAACTCTATGACCTTTTTACTTCGCATTTCTCTAGTTGGTGCGCTAGTTAGTAATGTAGTTTTTACTAGCCATGCCCAATCAGAAGCTCCCGTTGCCACGCCCACTACACCTCCTACCTCGGCTGAAGTAGCTGCTACTACGCTAGCACCATTGTTAGCTCCTAAACAACTACAGGAAGCGAGGTATAAGGAAGGAAAGTACAGAGACTATCTAATTAAGCGTTACCCTAATGATAAGGAGGCGCGCGCCGTTATCCACTTGTTTAGTCGCAAACAGCGTGGTGGCTTTTTATGGCTTACCGCTGGGGCTGCCACCATCGGACTTATTACCACCCAAACTGGCACCAAAACAAATGACTCAGGTGTCACGACTACCTTCGAAGTTACGCCTCTAGGCTACGGGATACTGGTAGGCCTGTTTGGTGGCGTCGGCATTGGCAAATTAGCTCGCTTCAGCGATGAAAAGCTGTATCTAGCCACGACCAAGGCCAAGCATTTCCAAGTTTTGTGGTAAATAAGCTTCGAGACAAAGATCGCAAATAGAGAAAACGAGACGCACACTTGCATTTTGAAGTAATTCTGAAGCGCGTATTAGACCACCAAAAAGGCCCGGTAATAACCGGGCCTTTTTGGTGGTCTGTGCTCAAACGGTGAGCGAACTTCAGTAACTACTTCTTTTTGGCGGGAGCCAAAGTGCACTTTTCACCCATCGCCATCAGGGTACCGTTGGCGTCGTACATGGTGATAGTGGCGCAGGTAACTTGCACCGACGATTTGGTTTCGGTAAAACGCAGGACTTCCGCCTCGGAGAGTGGTCGGGCCAGTGTCACCATCACCGACATTTCTCGCTTGCGAAAGGCAGCGGTACGCCCCAGAAACCCATTTGGTGCTTTGGCGCCAAGCGGTGTGCTAATGGGCGCTGCACTGCTTATCACTATCGCTTTGTTGCGGTACGTATTTAGCACTTTGGGCGTCGTTTGGGGCGGGGCAAAAGCAGCAAGCGTCAGCAGGGCCAGTAGGCAGCCTGCTGCCCTCACTTGATGAGCCAGAAAAGCGGCGTTATTTCTATTCATACACCAGCAGGAAAATAAGGCGTTTCGTTTCTACTGACACACTGCTGCTTTGCCTTGAATTTACTTATCAAGGCTAGATATACCAGACTGCATCAGCAGCCAGCGAAACGTTAACTGTATCACCAGCAGTGGCGCTGCCTACGTTGGTGCGCACCCTAACAATACTGCCGGCTACTTGCACATCAAGTTCGGAATAAGAGCCGAAGAAACGTACCGTTTTTACCTCGCCTGAAAGGGCACCTAACCCGACTGGGTTTAGCATGAATTTTTCCGGCCGAATCAGCATGGTTTTACGCTTGCTTTTCGCCCCGGCCGCCGCTACGAAAGCCTTCGCTTGCCCAGCGCTTGTTATTAGATTATATGTACCAAAAAGACCCGCCACATATTCATTAACGGGTTGGTTATAAATCTGGGCTGGGGGGCCTTTTTGCACGATTTGCCCCCCATACATCACCACTATCTCATCGGCCCACGAAAGCGTATCCAGCGGATCGTGGGAGATGAGAATGCAGGTAATTTGCAGCCGCTCGCCGATATCTTGAATCACAGATTTTAGGATGTTTTTATGCACCATATCCAGGTTAGAAAATGGCTCGTCCAGCAGGAGCAATTTGGGCGAAGAAAGTAGCAGTTTTGCCAAAGCAATCCGCTGCCTTTCGCCACCGGATAACTGGTCGGTGCGGCGCTCACCCAAATGGTCTATTCGACACACTTCGAACAGCGTCTGAGCTTCCGCTCCTGTCAGCTTATTAGCATATTTCAGCACCTGTTCTACCCGCAAAAACTTAGGTAGCTCAAACTGTTGCGACAGGTAAGAAATACCCGGATTGCCAGGCATCAATTGTTCGGCCGGCCCTTTGGCTCTTCGGCCATCAAACCATACTTCACCGGCAGTGGGCTGCACTAGGCCAGCGATGGTTTGAAGGAGGGTGCTTTTACCCGCCCCCGTTTCGCCAGCTAAAGCAATTTTCTGTAATTTCTGCTGCGTAAAGCCGACGTCCTTTAAAATGTATTTCTCTTTTTCTTGCAGTGTAATTCCTGATACTGTTAACAAACTCATACTAGCGAAAAAGAGTGTGGAGCGGCCGGCTTAGGCATGAGCAAAAGTAAGCACATAGAAACCGACGCTTCGTGCAGCTTGCACAACGAGGTATTTATACTCCATTATCAACTAAGCAGGCAACTAAGCAGGCACTTTGGCTGGGGTATTCTGCGCTACTTCGGCCGCCGTAGCGTCTGCAGAAACGGTGGTTTCGGGGGTATATACTAGCACGTGGGCCGGCGGGATATTTAGTAATACATACGTGTCATCGAGCAGGCGGAAGAAGCGCTCGAAAAGACGTTTGTTTTGCAGAGAATATTGAAACAGAATGAGCTTACCATCAGGAAGTAGCGCCTGCTGAGTTTGCTGCATAATACGCCAACCCAGACGGCGCGGCAGCGAAGAAAATGGCAAGCCACAAACCACATAATCGACGGTATCCAGACCCAGTTTCTTCAAATATTCGCCGGTTTTGTCGGCCGAGCCGTGGATGATGTACACATTGGGTTGGCCTGAGTAACGCTCCTTCAGCATTTGGCTAAAACGCCGGTTTACTTCTATCAGCACAATAGCTGTTTCGGCTTTGCGGCGCTGAACTAGAATATCGGTGAAAACGCCCGTTCCAGGGCCGTACTCCACTATACAGCGAGCGTTGGCAAAGTCGATGGGCGCCATTACTTTCTCGGTTAGCTCGCGCGAGCTGGGCACTAGTGAACCTACCACAGCAGGATTACGCAGAAATTCTTCTAAAAAGGACGACATCATGAAGCAAGAATCTGGAGTTGGAGCAAGGCGTACCCGCCGCAACTTGTACGATAGTTTCCGGCCATGAGTACACAAGTTCTACCTGATTAGCCGCACGAAAAAAGCCCCCAGTACCACTATCGTGTGTAGATAGCAGCACTGGGGGGCTTTTTGGCGACGTAGAGTAGCTCCTTATTTTTTTCTAAACGCGAGGTAGTCGAGGTAGTACAGGATCTTCACGGAGACGGAGTTATTGTGCGGCGTGTTAATGGTGTTGCTCAGGTTGTCGAAGTAAAGCGGGGTGGCTTCGTTAGCTTGCAGAAACGACGTGCCCGCGTTCTTCCACACGACGCTGATCTGGGAGCCGGGCGCAAACCACCACGAATACACCGCGTCCACGTTGAAGGCGTTGTAGGTATTGTCGCGGTTGCGGCGGTAGTCCACGATCTGCTCATTGCCGCCCGGCGACAGCACCGAGAAGTCGGCGTAGCGTACGTTGCTAGTATAGTGGCGCGTGCGCAGCGTGAACGACATACGATTAGTGAACGTGTAGGCCACCGACAAGACGTTGGAAACGGTGGCTACGTCGCGGCGACCCAGAATAACCTGCCCCATAAAGGGCTCATCCATAGGCTCGTCGCGCGACATACCGCCGTTTACGTACCCAATCTGGTTACCATCAAAGCTCCAATCGAGGCTGTAGCGGAAGGTGAGGTGATCATTCACGCGGTAGCGTGGATAAGCGCCGAACCGGTAACTTACCCGCCGGTCGCGGGCGAAACGGTTATCGAGGGCGTATGTGCTGTTACCGGCGTTCATGCCCAGCGCGAACTTCTTGCGCGTATCCGAATTGAAGAACACAATCAGGCTCGTGCTGCCGGGCACGCGCACGTAATATTCGCCCAACGGGAACACGCGCGGCTCAAAGTAGTCGTGGTTGCGCGGGTCCACGTTGAAGTCGAAGCCCACTTGCAGAAAGTTCTTGGTAAACGTGGTGTTAGCGCCCAGGTAGAAGCTCGTGCTTTGGTAGCGCGTAGGCTTGTACAGCAAGGTATGCCGGGCCTGACCAAACAGGTAGAAGTTATTCACCTTCCAAAATGGCTTATACTTCCAGTAGCCCATGTCCAGCGACTGGGTGATTTTGTTGTTACCAAACAGGATACCCAGGTCGTTCGGATTATAGGTATCCGACTCGATACCGTGGTTCAGGCCCCAGGTAAATTTGCCGCTGATTTTGCCCACTCCCACGCGGTATTTGTAGCCGTCTTGGTCGCTTACTTGGTCGTCGGAGCCGAAAGCAGTGCCGCGCCGCCGCGAATACACAACACTGCCATCGAAGGCATAGGCGTTCTTCTTATCAGCGAAGCGAAAAAGCCCCCCAGTCACGTTGGCGTCGTAGGTTTTGCCCCAGCGCGTGACGTTGGTATTGATTAAGCTTACGTAGGAGTTATTCTTCAAGCTCTGGTCGAGCACGGCAATATTGTAGTTCGAGAAAGGCTGGGTTTGCACCTCGCGCTCTTCCCCCGTTTCGGTGTTGCGCACGGTGGCGTACACATCGTTACTTAAGGCATTGAACAACCCAATCCCCAAGCCTTTGCTGGTGCGGCCGGATACTTTGGTGGCGTTCAGCAGACGCGTTTCGGAGGGGTTGCGCACGATTTTTTCATTCTCCTCCGTGGCTACATTGTAGAAGCCGATGGGCGTGGCGCCCACGCGACGGGAGTAGAACAGATTGCCTTTGTTAAACAGCTCAGTGCCCTCGGTAAAAAACGGCCGGTTCTCATTGAATTGCACCTCGAAAGGCGATAAGTTGAGCACCTGGTTATCGCTCTGCACTTGCCCGAAGTCCGGCACCAGCGTGGCGTCCAAGGTGAAGCTTTCGTTGATACCCCATTTCAGGTCAGCGCCACCGTTGAAGCTGGTGGTAGTGCGGCGCGTGCCGTCGGCGTTCAGCGGGTTGTGGTTCACGTAGGCCGACACGTAGGGCGTGAGCGACAGGCGCAGTGGCGGCTCTACATTTTGGATGCCGCGCAGCTCGCCCCATTGATTCACAAAGCCATCGACTTCGGGCTTTACTTCATTCCAGAAAAACTGCGCATTATCGCGCTTGCGCTGGCGGGCAAAATTCAGTCCCCAGAGCTGCTCGGGCGCCTTGCTGAAGCGAATAGCCGAGTACGGAATGCGCATTTCGGCAATCCAGTCGGTGCCGCGCTGGCTGGTTTGGGCGTCCCACACGGCGTTCCAGTTCCAGTCTTCGCCGCTGGCCGGCGAGTAGCGCGCATCCAGCTGCACGCCAGAAGTGGTTACCGTAAAGTTGTAGCCGTTGAGTTTGTCGTTATAGGTATCCAGGAAAATGGAGAACAGATCGGTGTTACCAAACTGGTCACGCTGGGTCATTTCCCGCAGAATGGAATCGGGGCTAATGTCGTGCATGATGGCGCCGATGTAGAGGTTGGCGTCATCATAGAGTATGCGCACTTCCGTTTTTTGCTTTTCCGGTATGCCGGGGTTAGGCCGCTGCTGAATAAAATCGGTGGCGACCGTAGCCTGCTGCCACATGGCTTCATTTAGCTCCCCGTCGAGCTTGATTGGCTCCGTAATGCGTAGGGCCTGGAGCTGACGCTTGGGGGCGGCCGTGGCGGAGCTGGTGGGAGCTGGGGTTTGCTGGGCTACCGCAAAATGCCCCCCAGCCACGAAGCCGGCCAGCAATAGGCAAAAACGCAGCGTAAAATTGAAAGACATAGCGCGGTGGAATTAGAAGAAACGTGAGGTAGAGCAGTGGAATCCAGCGGCAGAAAAGATCCCGAGAAATAGGGGCGTACCGGTAGCTGGCAGCAGCAATAAGCGGCGCGAAAAGTGATTAAAACAGAATGGGGAAAGCCGCGTGTACAGCCGGAATCAACTAATAAAACAGCTTGCTGCTAAGAGAAATCTGTAGTGCAAATACGTAGCTGGTGGGAGCAAAAAACCAGAGACAGGATGTTGAACGAGGCGATTACCGGAGTTAAGTCTAAACGTTACAGCCGGCTTCAAATATTTTTTCAACGCTGCCTCTGCCTGTGGGAAGAGTAATGACTGTATTCGGCGCTGGTAACTGCGCGATTTCAGCAAGGTTACAGCTAAGTCAGAAAATATTTTGGGCGATGAATAATCGGGAGTCCTAGCCAGCATCTCTATCTCACCCTAATGTGCAGCAAGCTAGTTTAGGCTCTGCCTTTGTATAAAGCTCATGATTTGGCTTGAAGCCTTTGCTGTTCACGTAGCCCAGGACCGGCGAAAGGGAACCGAAGCGTTCCTTCTTACCTTTCAGGCTCAAATTGCTACCTCAACCACCACTTCCCTCATGCCCAAACCACTCTTTTCTCCTGGTAGGCTTTTATTAGCAAACACGCTTTTCACCTTCAGTTTTGCTGCCACTGTGAATCCGACTTCAAGCTACGCCCAAACGACGGCTCCCACGTTTACGGCCACGGCCACCCGCCCCGACAATAATGCAGTATTAGCTCCCTGGGCCGGGCCTTACGGTGGCGTACCGGCTTTCGATAAGGTGGAAGTAGCTCAATTTAAACCGGCTCTTGAGGCTGCCATGGCCGAAAACCTGAAGGAAATTCAGGCCATTGCCAGTAACAAGCAGGCTCCCAATTTCGAGAATACGATTGCTGCCTTGGAGCGGGCTGGTCAATCACTCGACCAGGTGCAGACAGTGTATGGCGTCTGGACGGGGACAATGAGCAACCCGGAAGTGCAGCTGGTGCAGCGGGAAATGGCCCCCAAAATGGCCGCCTTCTCCGATCAGATTACTCAGAACGAGCCGCTTTTCCGCCGCATTGAGGCGGTGTATAACTCGCCCGACAAAAAGAAGCTGACACCCGAGCAGCAGCGCCTGGCGTTTGTGTATTACAACAACTTCGTGCGGGCCGGGGCCAAGCTCGACGCGAAGGCCAAAACGCGCTTATCAGCCATTAACCAGGAGCTGGCTGGCCATTTCACGCGCTTCAGCCAGAATGTATTGGCCGATGAGACGGACTCCGTATTGGTGTTAAAAACGCCCGCTGACCTCGGCGGTTTGCCCACTTCGCTGCGTGAAGATGCCGCCAAAGCTGCCGCCGACCGCAAGCTTTCGGCTGCGGGCGTAATCACCAACACGCGTTCTTCCATTGACCCATTTCTGACTTATTCTGACCAGCGCAAGTTGCGCGAAAAAGCCTGGCGCATGTTTGTGAACCGCGGTGACAATGGCGGTGCCCACGACAACAACCCTCTTATTACCCAGATTCTACAGCTGCGCGCTGAGCGCGCCAAGCTATTAGGTTACGCCACCCACGCCCATCTGCGCCTCGACAATACCATGGCCAAGACGCCCGAAAAGGCAATGGCTTTGATGGAAGAAGTGTGGAAGCCGGCCGTAGCGCGCGTGAAAGAGGAAGTGGCCGATATGCAGGCTTTGGCCAAAAAGGAAGGCACCACTTTCAAGATTGAGCCCTGGGACTACCGCTACTACGCTGAGAAAGTGCGCAAAGACCGCTACGACCTCGACCAGAATGAGGTAAAGCAATATTTGCAGCTCGATAAGATGCGCGAAGGCATGTTTTGGGTCGCTGGTGAGCTGTTCAACTTCACCTTTAGCCCCGTCACCAATGTACCCGTGTACCACCCCGATGTGAAGGTGTGGGAAGTGAAAGATAAGACTTCCGGCAAGCAGGTAGGCCTCTGGTATTTTGACCCGTATGCGCGCCCAGGCAAGCGCTCTGGGGCCTGGATGAATGCCTATCGTAAGCAGGAGCGGATGGACGGCAAGCCCGTTACAACTATTGTGTCGAATAACTCCAACTTTGTGAAGGGTAAAGACGGTGCACCAACCTTGATTTCCTGGACCGATGCCACTACCCTTTTCCACGAGTTTGGTCATGCCTTGCACGGGCTTTCTTCCAACGTTACATACCCCACGCTATCCGGCACTAGCGTAGTGCGCGACTATGTTGAGTTCCCCTCGCAGGTGCTGGAGAACTGGCTTTCTACGCCGCAAGTACTCCAGCGCTTTGCCGTGCATTATCAGACCGGTAAGCCCATCCCGCAAGCATTAGTTGACCGCATTGAGAAGGCTGCTACATTCAATCAGGGCTTCGAGACCACCGAGTTTTTGGCCAGCGCTCTGATTGATATGAAGCTGCACCTGGCCGGCGATCAGAAGATTGACCCCGACAAATTTGAGCGTGAAACCCTGGCGCAGCTAGGCATGCCGAGCGAGATTGTCATGCGCCACCGCACGCCGCAGTTCTCGCACGTTTTCTCGTCTGACGGCTACTCTGCTGGCTACTACAGCTACCTCTGGTCGGTGGTAATTGCGGCTGATGCGTATGGCGCCTTTACTGAGGCTGGCGGCCCGTACGACAAAGCCGTGGGCAAGCGCCTTACCCAGCAGATTTTCTCCGTAGGCAATACCGTTGACCCTGCCGAAGCGTACCGCTCGTTCCGTGGCCGCGACCCCAAAACGGAGGCCCTGATGCGCGAGCGTGGCTTTCCGGTAACGGAGGCCAAAGCAACCAAACCAACGGATAAAAAGGCCCCTAGCAAGAAGAAAAGCTAATCTCTTACCATTTTTCGGCAAGGATTACCTGCCCGATTAATTTAAAAAAGCCTCCGCTATATCAGTAGCGGAGGCTTTCTTTTTAAAGCATTAGATGGAATACGTTTAATGCCGATTACAAGACTTGCCCCATAGTTTGCACATCTGCCAATGTCTGGCGGATTTCGGCAAATAGTGGCCTGGCCGAAGCAGTAGGTTGCGTGCATTGCGCCTGCAAGTCCCGCATCGTATGTAAGGCTTCGGGAAAAACCAGTGAGTCTTGGCAACGGACTACAAGTTCTTCCAGCAAGCAACCGAAGGCCCGCACTTCCAAGCGCTGCAAGGCATGAGCGCTTTCCAATTTTTCGGGGTCGAAGAAGCAGGCGGCACCAAAGTCGCTAAGCAGGCTGGCGCCGGCTTCCGTAGCCAGAATATTGTGGGCATATAAGTCGCCATGCATGATGCCGCCGGCGTGCAGGTGCTCAGCGGCGGCAGCAATGCCGTGGGCAATTTGCAAGGCAGCTTTTAAGCTAAAGCTCGTACCATCCGCGTACACGTCGCGGGTGCACGATAAAAAGCTGGGGGGGCCGGCCAGATTGCGAAATTCTGGGTCAATCAAGTCCAGCACTAACCCTTCGACGCCCGCGGGATGACCACCGATTTTGCCCCCCACGGCCACCAGATTAGTGTGAACACCGGCGCTGATGCAAGCCGCCATTTCGCTGCGCGGCAGCCCATCGCTGGTCACGGCGCCTTTGAAAAGCTTCACCGCCACGGCCTGCGAAGCCGCATTTTCGCGCTGCCATTGCCCCTGATAAATAACCCCCGATGCTCCCTCGCCCAACTGCTGCTGCAAGGTTAGGGCAGCCCAATCGATGGTAGTGATGGGGTGTTGGGCTACGGCCTTCTGTTCGGCTTCCTCGCTAAAAGGATTGCCGGCATATGCCAGCCACGACAGGTGCGGCAGCGTTAAAAGCCACTGCGGCAATTCCTCAAATCGATTGGCAGCAATGCGCACCAGCTCCAACCGCGTACAGGCCACCATGCTCGCGGGCAGTTCCGTGAGCTGGTTGCCGGCCAGCATTAGCTTTTGCAGGTATTGGCAGTTGCCCAAGTCGGGCGGGAGTTCGCGGACCTGGTTATCGGTGAGAATAAGCCAGCGCAACGCGGACGTAAGCGCCGCTGCCGGCAGAGTTTGAATTTGATTTGCCTTAAACCCAACCATGCTCAACTGCGGGCATTGACCTATGACCTCGGGCACGCTGGCAAACTGATTGTCGGAACAGAACAGAATGCGCAGCTTGTGCAGCCGCCCAAAGTCGGGGGGCAAATCGGATAGCTTATTGCCGGAAAGATTGAGGATTTCGAGCGTGTCGGCCAGCTCAAAAATCTCAGTGGGAAACTCCGTAAGGCCTTCAGATAAATCGAGGCGAGTAGTGCCGGCCAGCTTTCCAGCACGCAGTTGATCAAGCGTATGCATCCGGCAAAGGTAGCTTTGGAAGGCTGTGACCAGCG
Source organism: Hymenobacter radiodurans (assembly GCF_004355185.1). Taxonomy (NCBI): domain Bacteria; kingdom Pseudomonadati; phylum Bacteroidota; class Cytophagia; order Cytophagales; family Hymenobacteraceae; genus Hymenobacter; species Hymenobacter radiodurans. The sequence goes on along the minus strand of NZ_CP037922.1, from coordinate 1,632,100 downwards.
TATCAAATATGAAATTGGCTACCATACAGTCGAAAAAGCCCCCAAACATTCCAGAATGTTCGGGGGCTTTTTCGACTGTATGGTAGCGCTAGCCTTGGGGCGGCACCGGGTATTTGTCAAACAGCGTTCTGAAGGCGTCGTTGATGCGCTTGGTAAGCTTGTCGGGTTTGGGTGTCAGAATGCTGGCCACCGAGCCTTCCCAAATCAGTTCGTTGCGGGCCGCGTCCACCACTTCTATGGTGGCGGTACCTTCTTCGTAGGTGCCCGTTGCCACCTCTTGGCTTTGCCAACGGTAGTTGCGCTGCCCGATATACAAGGGGGCTTCCTGAATAGTAGTCTGGCGGGTTTGGGTTTTGTCCTTGATAACGACCCCAATATTCACCAACAGATCCGGCGAGTCCGACTGCTGATAGCCGCGCCGCGCCATCTCGCGGCTCACGGCTTGCTTCAGGGTTTCGATACCGGTGCCGGGGCCCTCGAATGCGGCCTCGTTGCGAGCACTCACATCCATAAAGTTATAGGTTTTATAGGTCGTAAAATCGACGCCCGATTGCTGCGTGATATCTTTTACCTGCTCAGGTGCACAGGCAGCCAAACTCAGCAGAAGCAATAGAAGAAACGTTTTCATAGCTATAAACACAGAGATAGAACAACTGATTTAGGCGAAGCCAAGCACCGGGTGAGGTAAATACAGCTCTTCCAGACGCGTAATCTCATCCTCAGAAAGCTGCACATCCAGCGCGGCTACGGCATCCTCAAGATGGCCGGTTTTGCTGGCCCCAATGATGGGCGCTGTCACCACGGGCTTCGACAGCATCCAGGCCAATGCCACCTGCGCATTGGGCAAACCGCGGGCTTCGGCCACTTCCGTCACGCGGGCCGCCACGTCGAAGTCATCGTCGCGGGAATACAGCGCTTGGCCAAAGATATCGGTGCGGGCGCGTTCGGTTTCGTTGCGGGCTTTGCTGCGCTTGCCCGTGAGCAGCCCGCGCGCCAGCGGCGACCACGGAATGACGCCGATCTTCTGATCCTGACACAGCGGCAGCATTTCGCGTTCTTCCTCCCGGTACACGAGGTTGTAGTGGGGCTGCATACTCACAAAGCGCGTCCAGCCGTGCAGATCCGCCAAATACAGCGCCTGCGCGAACTGCCACGAAAACATCGAGGATGCGCCGATGTAGCGCGCCTTACCCGCTTTCACCACGTCGTGCAGGGCCTCCAGCGTTTCCTCAATGGGCGTATCGTAGTCCCAGCGGTGAATCTGATAGAGGTCGACGTAGTCGGTGCCGAGGCGCTTGAGGCTGGCATCGATAGCCTTCATTATGTGCTTGCGCGACAGCCCTTTATCGTTAGGGCCCGCCCCCATCGCATTATATACTTTGGTGGCAATAACCACGTCGTCGCGCGAGGCAAAGTCGCGCAGGGCCCGCCCGACTACTTCCTCGCTGGCGCCGTTGGAATACACGTCGGCCGTATCGAAAAAGTTGATTCCCAGTTCCAACGCTTTCTGAATGAAAGGCCGGCTCTGCTCCTCGTTTAGAGCCCACGGCCAGCGGTCGGTGGGGGTGCCGTAGGTCATCGTACCTAGGCAAATTCTAGAAACCTGAAGGCCCGAGGCCCCTAAACGGATGTAGTCCATACTGTCGTGTTGAAGTGCTGGCTACCGTATACGCTCAGAAAGCGGCGAAGGCCGTTGTTCAGGTTAGGGCCAAATACGGATGGCGACACTTGCCGGGGGGCTTTTTTATGCTTCTTCCCGCAGCTTGGGTACCAGCCATACCACCAGCCCACCCAGAAGCGCTACCAGCGCAAACGACCAGCGCAGATTAGAAGCTTTCGCCACGAACCCTACTAGCGGCGGCACGATCAGAAAACCGAAATAGCTCACCGTCGAAACAGAAGCAATAGCGGCCCCAGCGCGCTCAGGACTAGCCTTGCCAACGAGCCCAAACACCAGCGGCACCACGCATGACACGCCCAGCCCGCCCAGCACGAACCCCACGCCGGCCAACAGAGGCGTTGGAAAAGCGGCCGCCAGCAATAAGCCGGTTGTCATTAGGATGCCGCTGGCTTGCAACATGAGCTTGGTGCCAAAACGGCTTACTGCCCAGTCGCCGAGGAAGCGGCCCGTAGTCATGGCAACTAGGTAGGCCGTAAAGCCTAATGTTGCTAATTCCTTGGGTGCGTGCACTGCCTGCACCAAGTACACACCCGTCCAGTCATAAAGCGTGCCTTCGCAGGCCATAGAAGCGAACGTGATAAGGCCATATTTTAACAGGTGTTTGTCGGGCCACGAAAAGCGCGATTTGGTAGCGGGTGGTGACGGCGGCAGCGCCAACGCATTCGGGAAAAACGCCAATGACAGCGCCGTGAGCAGCACCGCTACGCCCAAAAAGTGGTAGCTAATGGGCACCGAGCCTCGAATCAGCAAGGTGCCAACTCCCGCAGCCGCAAACCCCGCCACGCTCCACACACCATGAAACGAAGCAATGATGGAGCGCTTATACAAAGCCTGCACGCCCACCGACTGCGCGTTCATACTCAGATTGAGCAGATTACGAGAAGATCCAAAGCAGAATAGCAGTGCTACCAGCTGCCAGGTGTGGGTAGCAAAACCCAGAAGCGCTAGTGCACCATTGTAGAGAATAGCGCCCGCCATCATCACATGGCGGCTACTGAAATGCTGTAATAACTGACCGGTAACGGGCAGCGTGAGCATTAGGCCAGCTGGCAGGGCCAGCAAAACGCCTCCCAGCTGCGCCTCATTAAGCCCAAGCTGGTGTTGAATCAGGGGAATGCGAGAGGCCCAGGTAGCAAACCCAAACCCTGAGACAAAGAAGAATAGTGCAATGGCAAGTCGCGCCCGCGTGGGAGATGCGGGGGGCACGGCAGTCAATACCTGACTCATGGCAAACGGATAGGCGGCACGTAAATAAGCCCCCTCTTACGCGCAGCAAGACTAAACGGCCACCCCTTTCTGTGGTTGCGCCGCGGTTTTAGCTGCTTACTGCCGACATACTAGGTTCTACGCTAAGCCCTTACTGCCTGGCGTTGCTGACTCATAAGCCAGGTGATGGCTTCAGCTTCCTGCTCAAAGTATTGGTACGTGATGGATAAGTCGCGCACGGCAGATATCACGGTGGCCGTAGCCAGACGCGCAAATACATTTTGCGCTACCAGCACAGCTCCATATCGATAGCCACCTTCTTCCACCAAGCGCGGGAGCCACTGCTGAATCACGTACTCCTGCTCTTCGGGCGTGAAAGGAGTCATTACCCTCTGATCGATAAGCAGGCAGCCATCTTGCTGCCGAATCAGCAGCTTCATGACGTGCCTTAAGAGGTCTTTGAATTCGTCAAAGGAACGTAAGCCGGGCTGATAGGTGAGGCGGGCAAAACCCATCGGATCATCCACGGCTCGCCCTACGGGATTCTCATAATAAATGTGGTAGTTATTCGACATATTCAACCTGACCTCCCTTCCCCAAAATTTGCTAAGTGCCGCCTCTGAACCTTGGCGCAGTGGCTGTAGCCCCAACTACCATACCAACGGCTGACTTTTACAAATTTAACTTTCGCGTTCTCTATTACCGCTGAAAGGGAGCTAATCGATTGACTAGTATAATTTTAGCTTGCCCGAAGATTAACTATAACTTTTCTGGGGGCTTTTTTAGCTCCAATTCCAATTGATTATCTAATAAGGACAAGGCGTCAGATGCTAAGGCCAGCAACTTCACTGCACAAGCTGCGCGTGCAAACGCGCCAGCGTCGCGGCGGCATCTTCGCAGAGTCCGGGGTGTACGGGCGAGGTTTGCACCACCGTGCTACGCGTGGCCGTAAGCCAACGAAACCGCTCAGCAATAGGCAATTGACCAATGGGGCCACCCTCGGTTCGCCCCCGACAGATTCGCTCAAAAGCCTGTAAGCGTTCGGTTAGCTCCTGCATATCCAGTTGGTCGCCGGCAAAAGCGCGCAGGCGCGCTCCGGGCACCTCAAACTGCGTTTGCAAAAAGCCCTGCGCCCGACAGTACACAATGACGCCGACGTTCAGGAACTCCTCTCGCTCCACGCGCGGCACCACGCGCAGAACGGCATACTCAAATAAGTGCTTGTCGGGCATGCTGCGCTTCTTGAACAAAAGTATCTGATGCGGCGAGGCGAGCTTCCAAAAACTCCACATAGGCCGTGCGCTGCTCCTGGGCCGTGGTATCCGCTGAAAATGCTTCCAGTAGCCATTCGTCGGGCACCAAAGCCACAATATCTCGGATAACACTACCTGAAAGCAATGCTCGGCTTTCGGCATTCACGGCTTCCAACTCAGCGGCTTTGGGCAACAACACATGGTCTTTCACCTGGGCAAAGGAGCGCTGGCGTTCCGGCTGAGCCCAGCCAGAGCCGGCGTGGTGCACATAGAGGGCCGCGCCGTGGTCAATCAACCATAACTCCTTGTGCCACATCAGCATATTAGTGTTGCGGGCAGTGCGGTCGACGTTCAAGGTTAGGGAGTCGAGCCACACAATCTGGGAGGCCAGATAGGGCTCGATAGCAGTTACCAGCGGGTCGAAGGTGATAGCGCCCGACAGGTAATGCAGCCCCAGGTTGACGCCGGTGCTGGCGCGCAGCAAATCCTGAATTTCTTCGTCGGGCTCGGTGCGCCCAAAGGCTTCATCGAGCTGACAAAATACCAGCTCCGGCACGCGCAGCCCCATCACGCGCGCTATTTCGCCCACAATGAGTTCGGCAATGAGAGCTTTAATGCCCTGCCCTGCTCCTCTGAATTTTAAAACGTACAGAAATCCGTCGTCTGCCTCTGCTAGTGCCGGTAGGGAGCCACCTTCTCGCAGTGGCGTCACATAGCGCGTTACATCAACGGTTCTCAAAGAAAGATTAGCCGGCATAGGCACACGAAACTGAAAAATGAGGCCTGCAAAGGACGCATAATGCGGGGAGTTTAGGGCAAGCGGAATCTGTTACTGTGTTTAGAAAAGATTATAGAGATAATCTAAGTATCTGTTATGGAACAATAAAAGGCGGTCATGCAGAGCGCAGCGAAGCATCTCGCGTGCTGACGTCTGATTAGCAATTTTACTAAACACGCAAGATGCTGCGCTCGGCATGACGTTCTCGTTAATAGATCATTTATCTATTAACTTCCTGCCCGTCGCTAAGAAAGCGCGCCAGATACGGTGCGGTGCGGCTGGCCTTACTTCTGGCGACTTTGGCAGGCGAATCGGCGGCAACTACCTGGCCTCCTTCATCGCCGGCACCGGGGCCCATGTCGATAACCCAGTCGCTGCCAGCTACTACGCGCATATCGTGCTCCACTACAATGACGGTGTTGCCGGCTTCTACTAAGCCGTCGAGCTGGGCCATGAGCTTTTCTACGTCGGAGGGGTGCAGGCCAGTTGTAGGCTCGTCGAGGACATAAAGCGAGGTGCCGCGCTGCGTACGTTGGAGCTCGGTAGCAAGCTTAATGCGCTGAGCCTCACCGCCCGACAACTCGGTGGCGGGTTGTCCCAGCCGCAGATAGCCCAGACCTACTTCCCGCAGTACGGTGAGGGCGCGCTGCACGGTGGGCTCGGCAGCGAAAAACTCCCAGGCCGCATCCACGGTCATGCCCAGCACCTCCGCTATATTTTTTTCCTGATACTTGACCTCCAACGTTTTGGCGTTGTAGCGGGCACCGTGGCAAACGGGGCAAGGCGCGTACACGCTGGGTAGAAACAGCAATTCTACCATCACGAAGCCTTCGCCCTGGCAGTTTTCGCAGCGCCCTTTGGCTACGTTGAAGGAAAAGCGGCCGGCATCGTAGCGGCGGGCTTTGGCCATTTTAGTGGCGGCAAACAGCTTACGCACATGGTCGAAGAGGCCCGTGTAGGTGGCCATATTGGAGCGCGGCGTGCGGCCAATTGGCTTCTGATCGACGCGTACCAAGCGCTTAATATTTTCCATACCGCTCACAATTTGCCCCCCAGTAGCAATGGGTGCGGCCCGCGCCAGTTCGTCACCTTCCTGCTCATCTTCGGCTTCTATGGGTTGGCCCAAATGTTCGGCTACCAACTCCACCAGCACCTGACTAACCAAGCTCGATTTGCCTGACCCCGACACGCCGGTAACCGTGGTAAGCACACCCAGTGGAAACGCTATATCTAGCTCATTCAGGTTGTTGCGCGTGACGCCCGCCAGCCGCAGCCAGCCGCTAGGTGTGCGCGGTGGACGGGTGGGGGGCTTTTCTTTTCCAAACAGATAACGGCGTGTTTGCGAAGCTGGGACTTTTGCCAAACCTGCAGGCGAGCCGCTATACAGTACTTCCCCGCCCTGTTCACCAGCCGCCGGACCCACATCCACCAGCCAATCTGCCTGCCGAATGACGTCCAGATTATGCTCGACCACAAACAGAGAATTGCCGCTTTGCTTCAGACTTGCCAGAGCGGCTAGCAATGCTTCGGTATCAGAAGGGTGCAGGCCAGCGGAGGGCTCGTCTAACACGTACACCACGCCAAACAGGTTGGAGTACAGCTGAGTAGCTAGGCGTAGCCGCTGCAGCTCCCCCGGCGACAAGGTGGGCGTACTGCGCTCCAAAGACAGATAACCCAGCCCCAGATTGAGCAGCACGGCGAGACGTGCAACTAAGTCGGCGGCAATGCGCTGGGCCACGATAACCTGCTCGGGGTGGGCGGCATCATGCTTTTTGCGACCAGTGTGTGTGCCGTCGGCGTAAGGGCGCAGCAAGTTGGCTACGCGCTTCAGGGGCAAATGCGAAAGCTCCGCAATATCCAGCCCCGCAAACTTGACAGACAGCGACTCGGGCCGGAGACGCTTACCGTGGCAGAGCGGGCACTCGGTGCTGAGCATGTATTGCAAGGCCCGTTTTTTCATCAGTGGACTGTGCGTGGTGGCGAAAGTATGCAGCACGTGGCGCTTGGCGCTGCTGAAGGTGCCCATGTAATTTGGGGGCTCCCGGCGTTTCAAGGCGCGTTGGGTTTCGGCGGGCGAATACCCAGGGTACACCGGCACAACCGGCTGCTCCTCAGTGAACAGAATCCAGTCGCGGTCTTTCTGGGAAAGCTCGCGCCAGGGCCGATCCACGTCGTAGCCGAGCGTGACCAGAATATCGCGCTGATTTTGCCCCCCCAGGCCTGAGGCCACGCGGCAATGGCTCGCTCCCGAATGGTAAGCGAGTCGTCGGGCACCATGGAGCGCTCGGTTACCTCATAAATGCGGCCCAAACCGTGACAGGTGGGACAGGCACCCTCGGGCGTATTTGGCGAAAAGGCTTCGGCGTAAATAATGCTTTGCCCCACCGGGTAGTCGCCGGCCCGCGAGTACAGCATGCGCACCAGGTTCGAGAGTGTCGTAACGCTACCTACTGATGAGCGCGTGGTGGGCGTGCCGCGCTGCTGTTGCAAAGCCACGGCGGGGGGCAAACCTTCAATGGAATCGACTTCGGGAACGGCCATCTGGTGAAAAAGGCGCCGCGCGTACGGCGACACCGACTCCAGATAGCGGCGCTGCGCCTCCGCGTAAAGCGTCCCAAACGCCAGACTTGACTTGCCCGAACCCGACACGCCCGTGAATACGACTAAAGCGTCGCGCGGAATTTCTACATCAACGTTTTTGAGGTTGTGCTCGCGGGCACCGCGCACGTGTACAAAACCAGTAAAAGGAGTAGTCGCCGGCTCGGAAGAAGATTTGGCCATATAGCAGCAGTGCGGAATAAAAACGGCAGGTAAAGCAGTGTGCAGATACGTATTCGAGGTGGAAGTATATATCCGCTTGCTGCAATAGCTTTATTTATACCTGGTACTTAACCCCTTACAAACGCCTCGTACTCCCGGCAGAAACGAAAGGTTATGCCACAAGTACTGAAATAGCGCATGTTTATAAGCATGTCAGCGGTACTTTTACGCCCATATCGGTATACACGAATTTTTCCTCTACCTACGGCTTGCTGCTTTTGCGTTCTATTTTCCTTTTCCTAGTACTGCTGCTGACTTCGTTTCAGGCGTTTAGTCAGGGTACCTACCGCCTGGTTACGGCCCGTGCCGGCGACGGCACCCACACCTTGCTGCGGCGCTACGGCCTGAATCCGACGAGGCACTTACGTCCTTTTTTGGCACTAAATCAGGCGAAGCTGGGCAAAAATCAGAGCTTGATTGTAGGCCATAAATACCGCCTACCCGTGGCCTCGCCCCCACCCAGCCCCAAGGAGGTAAAAAGAACGGTAGCCACTGCCAAAACGGTGGGCCCCATTCCGCCGGCCAGCTTGTTTGGCCCCACTTACGGGGGCGTAACTGTTCGCACCCAGCAACTACGAGGGGCTGTACTGTACGTATCTGCCGGCCACGGCGGGCCCGATCCGGGGGCTATTGGGCAGTATGGTAGCGCCGCGTTGGCCGAAGACGAATATGCTTATGACGTAACGCTGCGGCTGGCTAGGGCCTTGATGGAGCACGGCGCACAGGTGTATATGATCATCCAGGACCCCAACGACGGCATCCGCGACCAGGCTGTGCTGCCCATTGACTACGACGAAGTAACGTATCCGCGCCAGACTATTCCGCTTAATCAATTGGCTCGTCTGCGCCAGGGCATCAATGCCGTGAATAGCCTGCATGCCCGGCACAAGGGCGCTTACCAACGCCTACTGACGCTGCACGTGGACAGTCGGAGCGCCGGCCAGAACATCGACGTTTTTTTCTACCACAACTCCAACAGCAAGGCGGGTCAGCAGTTGGCGCAGCGCATTCACCAAACCTTTACCGCCCGCTACCGCCGCGCCCAGCCCAACCGGCCTTACTCCGGCAATGTATCGACGCGCAATTCGCTGTACGTGGTGCGCAAGAGCCTCGCCCCGACTGTATTCATGGAACTGGGCAACATCCGCAACGACAAAGACCAGCGCCGCTTCGTTATTCCAGATAACCGGCAGGCCTTAGCCAACTGGATCTGCGAGGGCATTATAGCTGATTACCGCTCTCGTCGTTAGACTGAAATTTGCCCCCCAGCGCTACTTCTTTAGTCTGAATTAAGCTTTCCGAATTCATGCAGTAGCGCAAGCCGCTGGGCGCGGGTCCGTCGGGGAAAACGTGGCCTAAATGACAGTCACAGACGTTGCAGAGTGCCTCAAGGCGCTGCATGTTGTGGCTGTTGTCGAAGGCGTATTTGATGGCGTTTTTGGCAATGGGCTGCGTAAAGCTGGGCCAGCCGGATATGGCGTGATACTTCTCGGTAGAGTTGAATAATAAATTACCGCATCCGGCACAGGCATACACGCCCGGCTCGTAGGAGCGGCAATAGGCGTTGCGATACGGCGGCTCCGTGGCTTTCTGCCGCATTACCTCATATTGGGCGGGCGTCAGCTGCGCCTCCCACTCGTCCTCTGAGCGCTCCACCCGTCTGGGCGGTTCGGGGTTGCTGTATTTGGCAAATTTCAGCACGTCGGGCCAGCGGAGCATAAGGCGGGTTATTTGTTTTTAACGTAGTAGGTTTTTCAGGTAAATGGGCGCCCGGTTTGGGGTAACGTGTTTTTCCATACTTAGCTCACCTCCCTCCTACTTTCTACTCCGGTATTCTCATGAACAAATTATTCCTGGCGCAGCGGCTCAGCAGAGTTGGCGCTCTGCTGTTAGTGCTAACAACATTCCTAATCGTGTCGGCGTACCGGCCCGCCGACCGCGAAATGTACCAGCTCCGAATTTACCACGTGAAAACCGGGCAGCAGGAAGAGCAGGTGGAGAATTTTCTGCGGGGGGCTTTTCTGCCAGCACTGCACAAGCTGGGCGTTCGGAAGGTGGGGGTTTTCAAGCCCATCGGCAACGATACGGCCACCGACCGGCGAGTGGTAGTGCTCATTCCTTACTCTTCCCTTGCTCATCTGGGGCGCGTGGCGGAGCGACTAGAACAGGACGCGGACTTTGCCAAAACCAGCCCCGCCTACTGGAATGCCGTCCATACCGCTCCGCCCTACCTACGCGTAGAAACCATTCAGCTGGAGGCTTTTACTGATAAGCTGCGCCTGCGGGAACCGCAGTTGCAAGGGCCGCGGAACGAACGCGTGTATGAGCTGCGCAGCTACGAAAGCGCCACCGAGAAACAACACCGCAATAAGGTGCACATGTTTGACCAGGGCGGCGAAATACCACTGTTCGAGCGCCTGGGCTTCAACGCAGTGTTCTATGCCCGCGTGGTGGCCGGTAGCCGCATGCCCAACCTGATGTATCTCACCACGTTCGAAAACCAAGCGGACCGCGATGAGCACTGGAAAGCATTCGGCGCGGACCCCGAGTGGAAAAAACTGTCTGCGGCGCCCGAGTATCAGAACAACGTATCGAAGATTGATATTGTGTTCCTACGCCCCACCGCTTACTCCGATATCTAGTTTCTAACCCAGAAGTCGGGCGAAGAGCAATTAATGGGATTATATTAAAATATTTATTCCGGTGAATTATCCAGCCGGTCAGGCCGTTCACACGTCTTAGCCATTCCGAATCCGTCGGTGGTATCGCCCTCGAAAACTAGCCTGCACTTTTCCATGCGTTCCAGCGGGGAATACTTTTGGCCCCCATGAAGCCATCCGGGCTACTTACTACACGTATTCCTCAGTGAAATCATAAGGGGCAAAAAAGCCCCCAGTAGCATTTATGTCAAAGCAACAGTACTTTTTTCTGATTCTGATTCTGGGAAGCCTATCAGCTCTCGGACCATTTTCCATCGATATGTATCTGCCGGGCTTTCCGGCCATTGCCGAAGACCTGAATACCACGGCAGCCCGCGTTACCTTGTCCTTATCCAGCTTCTTCGTCGGTATCTCGGCAGGCCAGCTACTGTATGGGCCGCTGCTCGACCGGTTTGGACGCAAAAAGCCGCTGTATGTGGGGCTAGCTGTGTACGTGCTGGCCTCTATCGGCTGCGCCATGATTCAGACCATCGACGGACTTATCGTATTGCGCCTGATACAGGCCATTGGTAGCTGCGCCGCGGGGGTTGCTTCCGTGGCGATGATACGCGACCTGTTCCCAGTGAAAGACAGTGCGAAAGTATTTGCCCTGATAATGCTCGTGATTGGCCTTTCGCCCATGATTGCCCCCACCGCCGGTAGTTATGTAACGGCAGCCTTCGGGTGGCACGGCGTGTTTATCGTGCTGGGCGCAATGGGCTTGCTGCTGCTGATTGCCACCTTTCTCTGGTTGCCCGAAAGCTATGAGCCCGACACGACTATGTCATTAAAGCCCAAGCCTATTTTGGCTAATTTCTGGTCGGTGCTGCGCGAGCCGCAGTTTTATACCTACACGTTTACCGGCGCTATGTCCTTCTGCGGTCTCTTCGCTTACGTAGCCGGTTCACCGCTGGTGTTTATGGAGATTTTTGGGGTAAGTGGCGAGGTCTACGGCTGGATTTTCGCCTTCCTGTCGGTAGGTTTGATTGGCGCCAGTCAGGTAAATAGTTACATGCTGCGGCATTATCAGAATGAGCAACTGGTGTATGCTGCCCTGATCTGTCAGGTGCTGACCGGCGTGGTTTTTCTGGTGCTGATCAGCGGGGGCTGGATTGGCCTTTATGGCACGATTGCCTTGCTGTTTATTTTCCTATGCTGCCTCGGCTTTAGTAGTCCTAACACTGCCGCGCTTTCGTTAGCTCCTTTTTCCCGCACCGCCGGAAGCGCCTCAGCTCTGATGGGCGCCATTCGGATGGCGATGGGCGCGTTGGCATCTATGGCGGTCAGTGTTTTCAGCAACGGCACGGCAGTTCCCATGGTGGCTATCATGGCCGTCACATCGGTGGTGGCTTTAGTGCTGCTACTCACCGGCCGCCGGCAGATTACTGAGCAAGTGAATGTATCCACTGATCAGATGGCGGAGCCGGTGCACTAGCAGTCTACAAGCAAGCACTCTTAGTTAGAATTTGGCAATGGTCCCAACAGCGCAGCAAACTGCTGCGCTGTTGGGACCATTGTCTTTATGCAAAGGGTAGCGGCTGGCAGTATATGTCTCTGTAATATCCCCTGCTTGGTATGGTAGAAAACGCCTGTATTCGGGTTGAATTTATAGCCTACCGTAGGAGTAATCTCAAGCCCCAACACAACACTCTAGAAGCCAGCCAACGCGCTTGTGTGCACAAAAACCTTTTCCGTGAAGCAAGCGCCTCACTTGTTTTTTATCCGTGTGTTTTTATCAGCAAAAAATCAACAAAAAGCCCCCAAATCCGAAGAAACAAGGTTTTAGGGTTGTGCACTAAGCGGTTTAGCTTGGGTAGGAATAAGCAGCAGCGTTCTATCTTTCCTTGGAAAAAGCTTGCATTACCAGAAAAAGGAAGGATAAATTAGTGAACTGTACTTCTACGGTAAGGCTTTTTTCCTTGCCAACCAGCTCTGAATAAGCAGCAGCGTGAGTACCTGACACTGGTGTGTCAGTCTCCGGTTACTTGTTGCCTATTGCTCAAATAAGACCACACGATTTCTCTCCTTCCCACCAACTTCTCTTTATGACCTCTCGCCGTTCCTTTGTGAAGTCCGCTGCGCTGCTATCGGCTGGTGCGCTTGTTTCACCTGCATTGCTGGCCGCACCCAAATCGTATATCGGGCTTCAGCTATACACCGTGCGCGATGCGATGCAAAAGGATCCGGCGGGCACGCTAGCCCGCGTGGCCAAGTTGGGTTACAACTCGATGGAGGGCGCTACCTACACGGGCAGCCAGAAATTCTACGGCATGACGCCCGCGGCTTTTGCCGGCGTGCTCAAGCAGAATGGCCTGATCATGCCTAGCAGCCATTACCGGTTGGGAGAAGAGCAGGAAAAAGGTCAGCCGGTGCAGGGCACCATGCTGCACGGCTGGGACAAAGCCGTGGACGATGCCGCTCAGGTTGGTATCAAGTATATGGTGTGCGCTTACCTATCGGAAGCCGAGCGCGGTGGCCTCGATAAGTATAAGTACGTGGCCGATCAGCTTAACAAAGCCGGTGAAAGGGCCAAGAAAGCGGGCATCCAGATGTGCTACCACAACCACGACTTCGAATTTGCCCCCCAGAACGGCAAAACGCCCTACGATTTGCTGTTGAGCAGCACGGATAAGGAACTGGTGAAGATGGAGCTAGACCTGTACTGGACCGTGAAAGCCGGCAAAGACCCCGTTGCGCTATTTCAGCAGCACCCCGGCCGGTTCCCACTCTGGCACGTGAAGGACATGGATAACACACCCAAAAAGAACTTTACGGAGGTAGGTAGCGGCACTATCGACTTCAAAAAAATCTTTGCTCAGGCCAGTAAGTCGGGCCTGAAATACTACTTTGTAGAGCAGGACCAAACGCCCGGCTCACCCTTCGACAGCATCCAGAAAAGCATCACGCACATCAAGCGCACTTTAGTGTAGTCCGCCTCGGACTCTCGCTTCCATTATCCTTACCCCACCCCTTATGGAAAAGAACACCTACGATGCCATTGTCATCGGATCAGGTATTTCGGGCGGCATGGCCGCCAAAGAGTTGACCGAGAAAGGCCTGAAGACCATCATGCTAGAGCGCGGCCGCAACGTAGAACACATTAAGGACTACGTGAACGCCAATAAGGCGCCGTGGGAATATCCGCATCGGGGGGGCAAAACCCAGCAGATGATTGAGGATTACCCTGTTCTGAGCCGCGACTACACGCTGAACGAGCAGAATCTGGACTTCTGGGTGAAGGAGAAGGAAAGCCCCTACGTAGAGGTGAAGCCCTTCGACTGGTTTCGGGGCTACCAAGTAGGCGGGCGCTCGTTGATGTGGGGCCGGCAGTCGTACCGCCTGAGCGACTACGACTTCGAGGCCAATGCCAAGGATGGCATTGCCGTGGACTGGCCTATTCGCTACAAGGATCTGGCGCCGTGGTACAGCCGGGTGGAGAAATTTGCCGGCATCAGCGGCAACCGCGACGGCCTGCCTCAGCTCCCGGACGGCGAATTTATGCCCCCCATGGAGATGAACTGCGTGGAGAAGGACGTGGCGGCTCGCATTCGGAAAAACTTCAAGGACCGCCACATGGTCATTGGCCGCACGGCTAACATTACGGTGGGGCATAATAACCGCGTGGCCTGCCAGTACCGCAATAAGTGCTGGCTGGGCTGCCCATTCGGGGCTTATTTCAGCACGCAGTCGGCGAGTTTGCCCGCGGCTGTGGCCACTGGCAACCTCACGCTGCGGCCGTTTTCCATCGTCACCAAAATTCTCTACGACAAGGATACCAAGCGGGCCAAAGGCGTAGAAGTGCTCGACGCGGAAACCAACGAGACCTACGAGTACTTCGCCAAAATCATCTTCCTGAACGCCTCGGCCCTGAACTCGGCCTGGGTGCTGATGAACTCGGCCACCGACGTGTGGCCCGAGGGCCTGGGCAGCAGCAGCGGGGAGCTGGGCCACAACCTGATGGACCATCACTTCCGGGCGGGTGCCAGCGGCGAGGCCGAGGGCTACGACGATAAGTACGTGTACGGGCGCCGGGCCAATGGTATTTACATTCCGCGCTACCGCAATCTGTTTGGCGACAAGCGCGACTACATCCGCGGCTTTGGCTACCAGGGCGGTGCCGGCCGGGAAGGCTGGAGCCGGGAAATTGCGGAAATGAACATTGGTGGCGACTTCAAGGATGCTCTCACCGAGCCCGGCAAGTGGACTATGGGCCTGACTGGCTTTGGCGAAACCCTTCCCTACCACGACAACCGCACTTACCTCGACAAAACCAAAAAAGATAAGTGGGGCCTGCCAGTGCTAGCCATCGACGCCACTATTCGCGAAAATGAGCAGAAAATGCGCATCGATATGATGCAGGATGCCAAGGAGATGCTGGAAAAAGCGGGCCTGAAAAATGTGAACACCTACAACAACGGCTACACCCTAGGCGGCGGCATCCACGAGATGGGCACCGCCCGCATGGGCCGCGACCCCAAAACCTCCGTACTCAACCAGCACAACCAGGTGTGGGACGCCCCCAACGTGTACGTGACCGACGGTGCGGCCATGACCTCGGCGGCCTGCCAGAACCCGTCGCTGACGTACATGGCCCTGACTGCTCGGGCGGTGGATCATGCGGTAAGCGAGTTGAAAAAGCAGAATATCTAATTCTTACTCGGCAGCATTATGAACAGAAGAGACGCACTAGGCCGAGTAGCCCTCATCATGGGTGGCACTATCATCGGCGCCGATTATTTCCTCACCGGCTGCTCCTCCCCGAGCCAGGAAAAGGAAGCCAAAACCGCCAAAAAAAGCCCCCCAGCGGCTAAGGAACTGAAGCCCGTTCTCAATCAGGAGCAAATCGCTTATTTGAATGAGGTAGGCGACACTATTCTGCCAACTACTTCTTCGCCCGGCGCCAAAGCCGCCGACGTGGGCGGTTTTATGGCTGTAATGGTCCGCGACTGCTACAAGCCGAAGGATCAGCAGATTTTTCTGAAAGGGTTGGATCAGCTGGAAGAAGCTTCCAAAAAGAAGAACGGCAAAGGCTTTCTGGCCTCTGACGCCGCCCAGCGCACGGCTCTGCTCACGGCCCTCGACGCGGAACAGAAAAACTACGCCAAAACCAAAACGAAGGAGGATCCCAACCACTACTTCCGCATGATTAAGGAGCTGACCTTGCTCGGCTATTTTACCTCGGAAGTAGGCAGCACCAAAGCCCTGCGGTATTCGCCCGTGCCGGGCAAGTACGAAGGCTGCGTGCCCTACAAAAAGGGCGACAAAGCCTGGGCCACCACTTAATCTGCGACCTTGGACGGCATGAAACTACGACTAGGCATGATTGGCGGTGGCCAGGGGGCTTTTATTGGCGCCGTGCACCGGCACGCCGCCGCCTTGGATGGCCTCTACGAGTTAGTAGCCGGCGCCTTCAGCAGCAACCCCGATACCTCCAAAGCCAGCGGCCAGCTCCTGGGCTTGTCCGCCGACCGCGTGTATGGGTCGTACGAGGAATTGATTGAGCGGGAGAAAGCCCTGCCCGCCGACGAGCGCGTGCAAGTGTTGTCCATCGTGACGCCCAACCACCTGCACTTTGCCCCAGCCAAGCTAGCGCTGGAAAACGGCTTCCATGTCATCCTGGACAAGCCCATGACCTTTTCTTTGGCTGAAGCTAAGGACTTACAAGCGGTGGCTGCCGCCAGCAAAAGCCGTTTCTGCCTCACGCATACCTATACCGGCTACCCCATGGTGAAGGAGGCGCGGCAGTTGGTAGCTTCTGGCGACCTGGGCACCGTGCGCAAAGCCTACGTGGAATATCCGCAGGGCTGGCTGAGCAACTTCGAGGAAGGCTCCGATAACAAGCAAGCTGCCTGGCGCACCGACCCCGCCCGCAGCGGCGTGGCCGGCGCCATGGGCGACATTGGCACCCACGCCTTCAACCTGTTAGAGTACGTGACGGGCTTATCCGTCACGCAACTTTGCGCCGACATCAACACGGTTGTACCCGGCCGCAAGCTCGACGATGATGGGGCCGTGTTGCTTCGTCTTTCGGGTGGGGCCAGCGGTGTGCTGGTGGCGACGCAGGTGGCGGCGGGTGAGGAAAACAATGTGCGCCTGCGCGTGTATGGCGACAAAGGCGGTTTGGAATGGCAACAAGTAGATGCCAACACGCTCCAAGTGAAATGGCTGGATAGGCCGATGGAAATCCGGCGGACCGGCGCGAGCTACGTCAGCTCCTACGCCCGCCACAATACCCGCACGCCGGCCGGACACCCGGAAGGCTATCTTGAAGCCTTTGCCAACCTCTACCGCAACTTCGCGCTGAGCCTGCAAGCCGACCTGGGGGGCAAATCGGTGCCGCCCGAAGCCCTCGATTATCCTGGCATTGAGGAAGGCGTGCGGGGAATGGCTTTTATCGAAAACGTCATTGCCTCGGGCCGCTCCGATCAGAAGTGGACTGAGTTTACCGTCTAGCTGCGCATGAAAACCATCAAAGGCCCCGCAATTTTCCTGGCGCAATTCATCTCCGATCAGGCGCCGTTTAATAGCCTGACTTCCATCTGTGAATGGGCTAGCGGCCTGGGCTACAAAGGCGTACAGATCCCGACTCTGGATAGCCGCTTTATTGATCTGCAAAAAGCCGCCGAAAGCCAGACCTATGCCGACGAGGTGAAAGGCACAGTGCAGGCCGCGGGGCTGGAAATCACGGAGCTATCCACGCACTTGCAGGGCCAACTAGTCGCTGTAAATCCGGTGTACGACTCGCTGTTTGATGGTTTCGCGCCCGAATCTGTGCGCGGCAACCCCAAAGCCCGGCAAGAATGGGCAGTGCAGCAGCTTAAGTACGCCGCCAAAGCCTCGCAGAATCTGGGCCTGACGGCTCACGCCACGTTTAGCGGAGCATTGCTCTGGCCGATGGTGTATCCCTGGCCCCAGCGCCCCGCTGGCTTGGTCGATACTGGCTTCGACGAGTTGGCTCGCCGCTGGCTACCTATCCTGCAAACCTTCGACGAGTGCGGGGTCGATGTATGCTACGAAATTCACCCTGGCGAGGACCTACACGACGGCATTAGCTACGAGATGTTCCTCGACAAAGTGAAGCACCATCCGCGCGCCTGCCTGCTCTACGACCCTTCCCACTTTGTAATCCAATGCCTTGATTACCTGGAGTACATCGATATCTACCACGAGCGAATCCGAGCCTTCCACGTGAAGGATGCGGAGTTTAACCCCTCGGGCCGGCAGGGCGTGTACGGGGGCTACCAAAGCTGGGTAGACCGGGCAGGCCGCTTCCGCTCCCTCGGCGATGGACAGGTGGACTTCAAGGCTATTTTCAGCAAAATGGCCCAATACGACTTCCCCGGCTGGGCCGTACTGGAGTGGGAATGCGCGCTGAAAAATTCCGAAGACGGCGCCCGTGAAGGTGCTACCTTCATCCGCGACCATATCATCCACGTCACCGACAAAGCCTTCGATGATTTTGCGTCGGCCGGCACCGATGAAGCTCACAACAAAAGCCTTCTGGGCCTTTAATATTCTCCTTTCGCACTATGAAAAAAGCCCTTCTGCTCCTTAGCTCCTTCGCTTTTTTAGCTGCCTGTAGCTCCGAGTCAAATAAAGCCCCCAGGAGAAATATACGCTGGCGGAACCCGAAGAAACCATGAATGGCGACAGCACCACGGGTGCCAATATGAGCGCCGTGGCTCGTCAGCCTCAGGTTGATACCAATGTCACCAAAATTGGAACTACGCCAACTGGTGGGGCGCTGGCCAAGGGCGCCAAGCTAATGGAAGGCAGCGACTGCGCCACCTGCCACCGCGTAAACGAGAAGCTCCTGGGCCCTTCCTATCAGGCCGTTGCCCAGAAATATCCGGCTACGGAAGCCAACATTAAGATGCTGGGGGGCAAAATTATTACCGGCGGCAAAGGCAACTGGGGCGATATCGCCATGACGCCCCATCCCGCTATATCGGTAGCCGACGCGGAGGAAATGGCCCGCTACATTCTCACACTGAAGTAAGACAAAATTGAGGCGGTCATTCTGAGCGCAACATCTGATGCGCTGATGTTTTAAGTGCTAATGTGTAATAAACCAACCGTCATGCAGAGCGGAGCGAAGCATCTCGCGTGTTTAGTAAGGTTAGTGACCTCACATCAGCACGCGAGATGCTTCGGCTCCGCCTCTGCATGACCGCCTGTATTACGCAGTTGAGCGCATAAATCATAAACAGCTTCCTTTCTTAACGACACCGAAACCCTTCCCAGCTATGACTTCCTCCATTCGGATTAAGCTGTCAATCATGATGTTCCTGGAGTTTTTCATCTGGGGCGCGTGGTTCGTGACGTTAGGCACCTACCTGCTGCGCAACCTCAGCGCGACGGGTACGCAGGTGGGCGTAGCCTTTTTGACGCAGTCGATTGGGGCTATTGTGGCGCCGTTTATCATTGGCTTGATTGCCGACCGGTTTTTCTCTGCGCAGAAGATTTTGGGGGTGCTGCATCTGGCTGGGGCGCTGCTGCTCTGGCGCGCTTCTTCGTCGCCGGATTTCGGCTCTTTTTATCCTAACATCCTGACTTACATGATTCTATATATGCCTACGCTGGCGTTGGTGAACTCCATCGCGTTTAGGCAGATGCAGAATCCACAGAAGGAATTTGCTACCATTCGGGTGCTGGGCACGCTGGGCTGGATTGTGGCCGGCCTGACTATCGGTTGGCTGAACTGGGAGCAAAGCGGCAGTCTGCGGGCTACCTTCCTGATGGCCGCTGGTGCCTCGGCTCTATTGGGCGTGTTTAGCTTTACGCTGCCCGCCACGCCGCCCGTAAAACGCGGCCAATCTTCTTCCCTGGGCGATATGCTGGGCCTCGATGCGATTGGGTTGCTGAAAAACCGCTCTTACCTTATCTTCTTTCTGGCTTCCATCGCCATCTGCATCCCGCTGGCGTTTTATTACGGCTTCACCAACCCATTTTTGAACGAGGTAGGCATGAAAGCCGCGGCCGGTGTGCAAAGCCTCGGGCAGGTTTCCGAGCTGTTGTTTATGCTGCTGATTCCGTTTTTCTTTACCCGTTTGGGAGTGAAAAAGATGCTAGCCATTGGCATGCTGGCCTGGGTGGTGCGCTACCTTTTCTTTGCTTACGGCGACGGCCAAAGCAACTACTGGATGCTCATAGCGGGCATCGTACTACACGGCATCTGCTACGATTTCTTCTTCGTGACGGGCCAAATTTACACCGATAACCTGGCCGGGGAGCGGTTCAAAAGCTCCGCTCAGGGCTTTATTACCCTGGCTACCTACGGCGTAGGCATGTTGATCGGAACGCTGCTTTCAGGGCGCATTTTTGACAACTACCAACTCTCGGAAGGCGTGCACGACTGGCGCATGATCTGGCTGATTCCGGCTGGTATTGCTGGGGCAGTTGTACTGGTTTTCCTATTATTGTTCCGGGACCGGCCCCAAGCTCAGGCTACGGAGTCGGACACGTACAACTCAGCCCCCGAGTTAGCTCAAGCTAAATAACTGACAGCATGGCCACCTGGAACCGAAGAACTGCCCTGAAAGGTCTCCTCACCAGCACTGCCGCCGTGGGCACCCTGGGCATGGCCAGCGCCTATACCACCGACAAAAAGCCCCCCAGCCCGAATAGCCCGTTGAAAAACAACATCAAACAGTCGGTGTGCCGGTGGTGCTTCCAGGATTTGCCGCTCGATAAGCTGTGCGCCGCGGCCAAGGAAATGGGCATCCAGGGCATAGATTTAGTAGGCCCCAAAGACTGGCCTACGCTGAAAAAATACGGGCTGGACTCGCCCATGTGCAATGGGGCCGAAATCAACCTCACCGACGGCTTCAACGATCCGCAGTTTCACGCGCGCCTGCAGAAGCAGTACGCCGACATGATTCCGCAGGTAGCCAAGGCCGGCTACACCAACCTGATTTGCTTCAGCGGCAGCCGTCGGGGCATCACCGACGAGGCCGGCTGGAATAACTGTGTAAAAGGATTACAGCCGCTGGTGAAACTGGCCGCGCAGCATAAAGTGGTATTAGTGATGGAACTGCTCAACAGCAAAATCGACCACAAAGACTACCAGTGCGACCACACCAAGTGGGGCGTGGAGCTCGCCAAGCGGCTGGGCTCCGATAACTTCAAGCTGCTCTACGACATCTATCACATGCAGATTGACGAGGGTGATGTCATTCGCACCCTCACCGAGTTTCACCCCTACATTGCCCACTACCACACGGCCGGCGTACCGGGCCGCCACGAGCTGGACGACACCCAGGAACTGAACTACCCGGCCATCATGCGCGCCATTGTGGCCACCGGCTTCAAAGGCTACGTGGCCCAGGAGTTTATTCCGCAAAAAGCCGATAAGCTCGCTTCTCTGCGCCAGGCCGTGCAGCTTTGCGACGTATAATTGCCATCTTTCCACCTACTTCACCAAGCATTTTATGCGCCTTGCTGTCCTCGCTTCCGTTCTACTATTTAGCTCTTCTTTGATGGCTCAGGCGCAGCAAACGGGAAAACCAGAGGACACGGAAGTGTGGGAGCCAGTGCCCAAAGTGGTGTCTGCCAATCCGCAATTTACGCCTCCGCCCTCCGATGCGATTGTGCTTTTTGATGGCAAAGACTTAACCCAATGGGTATCGGCTGATGACCGTAATGCGCCCGCCAAATGGAAAGTCGCGGGGGGCATTTTTACCGTGGACAAGAAGACGGGCAACATCGAAACCAAGCGCACCTTCACCAACTACCAGCTGCACTTGGAGTGGCGCGTGCCGGCCACCATTGCGGGCACGGGGCAAGTACGTGGCAACAGCGGCCTATTTCTAGCCTCACTGGGCAAAGGCGACCTAGGCTACGAGCTACAGATCCTGGACTCTTACCAGAACAAAACCTACGTGAACGGTATGGCTGGCAGCATCTATAAGCAGCTGATCCCGTTGGCTAACCCCACCCGCAAACCCGGCGAGTGGCAGTCGTATGACGTGCTGTGGACGGCACCCACCTTTAAGGCTGATGGTTCGGTACAGTCGCCTGCCCGCGTGACGGTACTTTTTAACGGCGTAGTGGTGCAGAACAATGTCACTTTGGCTGGCCCCACCGTGTATATCGGCAAGCCCAGCTACCAGAAGCACGGTCCCTCGCCTATTAAGCTGCAATCCCACGGCGACCCGAGTGAGCCGCTCAGCTTCCGCAACATTTGGGTTCGGGAGTTATAGGCTTTCTGGGGGGCAAATTTGGGGTTACTTGGTTGGCTGGTCGCTGAAATACTGGGCGTACTCCGCGGGCATCGCGTTCAGGGGCTTGATCATAATGCCTTTGTAGTACACCTCTGCCGCTTCGCTTTGCAGCTGAATTTTGCCGTGCGTGAGGGGCCGGCGCTGGCCGTTTTCCACGTAGCCAGAGTTGTTCACGGCCAGCACCACTTTGCCATTCACAATGTGGACGCTTTTGCCATTTACATGAATCAGTTCCAACTCATCCCACTGCCCATTAGGCACGCCGTTATTGGTTGAAGCCTGGCAAAAGCCGGGGCCGCCCCGGCCAAATGTGACGGGCGCCGCGGTGGGGTCGTATTTTAGCCCGTCTTTGGTTTCGTTTGGCGTGGCGGTAATGTCGGCCGTGGAGTTGGCAATGCACCAGAAGTCGCCCATGGCGTTGCCTTTCTCGTACTCCGACACTTGAAATTCCTGGCTCAGCATCCAGCTATGCCAGTAGTCTACTCCGCACTCGCCTTGGCTGTTGTAGAGAATGCCACTGTCGCGGGGCTCGTTGAGGCGCGGCACCCACTTCTTCTCGCCCCACTTCACTTTCAGCTTGAGGGCGTAATTAGTGAAGTCTTGCTTGGTGAATACGCAGCCGTATATCTCGCCGCTGATGCGCAGCACCGGCTCGCCTTTCTCCATCACAACGGAGAATACATTCGCTTCGTTTTTGCCGTAGCCGATGGGCGCAATTTCCTTTCCTTGGGCGTCGGTGGGCACTTTTCCTTTGTAGCCTAGCTGGTGCCGGTAGCTTTGGAAGGTTTCCCACTTGCTCAGCTTCTTATCCAGTAGCGGCTCCCACTCGTCGCGCGGGGCCGTGGAGGAAGTAGAGAAAAACAATAAGGTGGCACCCAGGGCCAAAGCGGTAAATTTTCGCATATCAGGCAGCATAGCATAACGTGAGGGGATGAATCAAAGCTACTCTTTTGTCGGGCTTGGACAAGGCATATCTGCCTAAGTAATACTAGGCCATACCAACTAAGTAATACTAGGCCATACCAACAAAGACATACAGTTCGAAAAAGCCCCCGCGCCATCCTCTGCGTTGGCCGGCACAACCCATCGGCGGTGGATGCGTTGTATCAGTCTGTTCCCGCCCTGTTTCGCTTATGCCTTTTGCCTACCGTTTGCTTTCCGCGCTACGTCGGCACTGGCCCCACTACGTTGCGGAAACATTGGGCTTAGCCTTTTTTGTGGGAAGCGCCGGTTTGCTGACCATCTTGTTTGAGCATCCAGCTTCGCCCGTGCGGCAAAGCTTTGCGGAAAGCCACTTGCTGCGGCGGGGCCTTCTGGGGCTTGGAATGGGCCTTGTGCTGGTTATTGTTATTTATAATCCCTGGGGCAAGCGGTCGGGCGCGCACATCAACCCCGCCGTTACGCTGGCCTTCTACCAATTAGGAAAAATACGCCTTCCTGATGCGGTATGGTATGTACTGGCGCAACTATGCGGGGCCATTGGGGCGGCCCACTTGCTGAAGCTTTGTTTGCCCGAATTCTACGCGCATCCGGCCGTAAAATACACGGTGACGCAGCCCCACCCGCTGTATTTGCAAGGCGAGCTGATCGCCTTCGCCGCCGAGTTTATTATCTGTTTTGTGATGATGCTAGTAACGCTCATTGCCCTGCATTCGACCCGGTTGAAAAAGTGGGCTGGATGGCTGTTGGGCGCGCTGGTGGCCTTGTATATTCTCGTTGAAACACCTTACTCCGGGATGAGCTTGAACCCGGCCCGCTCGCTGGGCACGGCTGTAGCGGCCGGCCACTATCATGCACTTTGGGTGTATTGGGTAGCGCCTTGCCTGGCTATGTGGCTCGCGACGGTTGGTTTTTTGCGCTTTCACCACGGCCAGCCCCTGGAGTGCGCCATTATGGCCGGCTGCGGCCCCAGCCCCAGCTCCCCCCACGCCTCCCATGACGAAGAGCCGCCACAGTACCCGGATGAGTGAGGGTACATTTTTTCTTTTGGACGGGATATGAGTTGGCAGCAGCTTAACGTTCTGCTACTTTGGCTCTTTAGTAGCGCAGCAGCCGTTGTAATCACAGGCTCTGGGAGCCTTTTGCTGTCTTTTCCGGTTCTTGTTCTATGGAATATTTTGTGCCGAAGCACTCCGTGGTGCGGACCATCTGGGGTAAGGCCGACACGGTACTTGTAATCTTTGCCGGCGCGGCGGCGGAGTTTGCGCTCAATAAGGCTGTTGACTGGCTTTACTTTACCGGCCGACTGCCCGCCGACCCGCTGGCGCGCCTGTTCTCCACCGTAGAGTACGCCCGCCAGATTGTATTTGCCCCCCAGGCCAGCGCCGAGCGTGCCATCGACAGCATTGCTGCCATTCATGCGGCCGTGGAAGCGAAGCGCGGCGCGGCCATTCCCGACTGGGCCTACCGCGACGTGCTGTTCTTGCTAATTGACTATTCTATTCGGGCATTCGAGCTACTGGAGCGGCCCATGAGTGGCCCCGAAAAAGAAGAGGTATTCACCGTGTTTTCTCGCGTAGGGCAGCGCATGGGTATTCCCGATTTGCCCCCCACCTACGCGCAGTGGCTGGTGGTGCGACAGCAGCATCTGGCTTCCGACCTGGAGTATAGCCGCTTTACCAAAGATTTGTATCAGCAGTATCGGAAGCACCTGGGGCCGGTGCGGTACTGGCTGCTGCTCCACGCGCAACGCCTAGTGGTGCCGGCTACCGTGCGCGACTTGCTTCAGTTGGGCACTAGGTCGTGGCTACGGCCGGTGGTTCCGGTGTATCGTCGCACGCAGCATTTGTCGCTTAGTCAGTGGGTGAAAAGTGCGCTGTTACCGCCAACTTATAAAGCGAAGATTAAAGCATTGGACCGCGACCCGGTTGAGCTTATGCACTCCGCAGGCGTGCATTCTTAAGCGCCGGGGTCACTTCGTCGGGGCCAGCACAGGGAGTTAGTTTGATGGTGGTGCCGACGTAAAATCCAGGTCGTAAACCACATTCAGGCGAAACCCATTATTGTTCTCAAATACCGATTGCTGCGTATTGGGCGCTGGCTCGGCGTGTTGGGTCCACTGGTTTAGGTAGTTCAGCTCTAGCTTCCAATTGTCGCGAATCTGGTAGCCTAAGCCGCCCGAAATACGGTTTTGGTTGAATACGTTCCGGCCCACGTTCTGCCCAAAACCGATAAATAGCTCGTCGAAGAAGGTAAAATACAGCTCCCCATCATCAATAGTGGGGCCTTGCAACGGTATTTCACCAGCCACTTGGTAGCGGGCGCGGTTCTGGTATTCCCAGTTGGCTACTTGCTTCGGGCAGCTTTCATCGAGTTGTCCTAGCCAGCGCTGCTCCAGCCGAAACCGATGCGTAAGTTGCAACCGGCCGTAAGTGCTGGCCAGCGTCACATCCTCATACGCTCGGTTCTCAGGTGTTGCTTCGCCGAGGCCAGCCGTGGGGTAGTCGCCGTAGGGATACGTGGTCAGCTGCGTATAGCCTCCCGATAGCGTCACTTGCTCGGTGTGTGAATACACGAAGCCCAGGCGCGAGAGTAGCTGCTGGCGGCCCAGGCCCAAACGCGTGCGGCGCAATTGCACTTCCGTGTGTACGGCCCACTGGGGGGCTATTTTGTGGTCGCCATTGTAAGTAAACCAGCCTATAGCGTTGCGGTCTATTATCCGCTCAGTAGATTGACTTAAGACTGGAAACGCTACTAGACTAAGCGGTAATAGAACAGCAAGTTTCGACGCGCGCAAGTAGTGAAGCGCCATTACTACGGGAGAAGGGATGAGGTGATGGAGGCGGCAAGCATAGCCAGCCTGAATTCCCTAACGAATTTCGCGGGTGAGTGGTGGTAATAAGCCTACGCAATAGTATGTTGAACTCAGATCAGAAATAGCCAGCCATGGATAAACGTTGATCTTTTTAACCTAATGACTATGCTAAAAACGAATACTCCATCCGGCGTCCACCTGCGGACTATACTTGGCGCAATGTCGCTACTTGTAATGGCGAGTTGCTCTACCAGCAAACCCGCGGCACCTCCGCCTGCCGCCACCGTACAATTACCTGAGTCGAAGGAACTGTATGCCACTATAGCCCGCCTCGACAGCGCCATGTTTGCGGCCTTCAACCGCCACGACGCAGACCAGTTGCAAACCTACTTCGCTGAAGACCTCGAATTCTACCACGACAGAGGCGGCCTGGCCGATTTCAAAAAAACCATGGATGGCTTTCGAAGCCTCTTTGAACAGAACAAAACGACTGGCCTAAACCGGCAGTTGGTGCCGGGCAGTTTGGAAGTATATCCCATTCCAGGCTACGGCGCCGTAGATGCTCACCTGCACCGCTTCTGCCATGTGGAGAACGGCAAAGACGACTGCGGCACCTTCAAAAATATGATGGTATGGCGACTAAAAGACGGCCAGTGGAAAGTAACGCGCGTCGTCAGCTACGACCACGATCATTGAGCATAGATGGAAATGCTTTGCTGCTGACCCGCGCTATACCTCTAAAAAAGCCCCCCACAGCCGAAAACAGCAACACTCCCGGCGCTAAGGCAACTGTTGCCGCTTAGCGCCGGGAGTGTTGATACGCCTAATGATGGCAACACCTTGGAATTTGCTTCCAAAACAGAGGAATTACTATTGCGCGCGGCGCTTCTCTTCCTCCGCTCCAGTTTTGCGGTTGGTAGTGGTGAGCTTGTCGTTGCCAAATTTCCAAGCAAATGAGAGCGTCACCACGCGCGTGTCGCGGCGGATGTAAAGGTCTTGCCGGTAGTTGTTATAGAGCGAAACGGCGCTAAAAGGCAAGGTGTAAAGAATGTCGTTAGCTGCCAGCTTGATGGTGCCTTTGCGGTCCATCACTTCTTTTTTCACAGCTATTCCGACTTGCCCGTAGTCGCTGAACTCGAAGAAACCGACCCGCTGCTGGGAATTGTATCGGGCGTTCAATTCTGCCCCCCAGCCTTTGCCGAAGGTGAAGGTACTGTTGCTGCTCAGGGTGTAAGCTGGCTGTCCGGCCCGCAGGGAAGTCCCAGCCAGGGTGCCATCGTAGTGGATGTAAAAGAACACGGCGTTGTTGTAGATACTCAACCACTTGCCTACCGTGATGGGAGCTGTGAGCGTGAGGGACACATACTGTTGCTGATCCAAGTTTACGTTGGTTGAAACGGTAGTAGTGTCGGTTTCGGGGTAGGCCACGTCGGTGATGGGATCTTTCGTAACGCTGTAGCTGAGGCCGGCGGTGTACTTCTGCTTGAAGGTGTAATTCAGCTCCATGTTGTAGCTGGTTTCGGGGCGCAGGTTGGGGTTGCCTTTGCCGGAAGTAGCCGGATCGATGATGAAGCGGAAAGGGTTGAGCTGGCCGTAAGAAGGACGGTTGATGCGACGGCTCAACGACATCGTTATTTCGTTTTGCTCAGTGGGCGCGTATTTCAGGGCCGCGCTCGGGAACAGCTGGTAATAGTTGCGCTCGAAGTTTTCGGAGGTCACTATCTGACGGCCGGTAGCGTTGGTTTGCTCACCCCGGAGGCCAGCTTGCAGATTAAATTGCTTGCTGAAATTATGATTGAGGTTAACGTAAGCGGCCGTAATGACTTCGTCGTAGCGGAAGCGGTTGCTCAGGTTTAGGTCGGGTGTGGTGATGCCTTCGCGGGTATTCTCGAATTGGATGTCATTATCGGCATACACCTGGCTGGCTTTGGCGCCGGCTTCTAGGCGGGTATCAGCATTCAGCTGCTGGGTATAATCGGTCTTTATGGCTTTGATGGTTAGCTCGCTGGTTTGGTCGCTGGCTAAGGTAGCATCCGGCTGGCCCGACAACTGAAAAAAAGTGGTTTGGCTTTGGGTCCGGTGCGTGTTGTAGCGAGCATAATCTACGTCGGCAGTCAGTTCGGGGCGGCCCGTACCTTCGCCAAAGGTGTGCTTAAAATTGATGTTGCCGGTGATGTTGGGGTTGTTGCCCCGGCTAGTACTTAGCGCGGTATAATAATCACTCACCTGCCCTGCTCCATCGTAAAACGTGCTGGTATTGACCCCCGTCCCGCCGGGCTTCGGATTTGGCACCCCAAAGCCCGAAATAACGCCCCCCAGCACGGTATTTTTCGACAGGTTTACATCCGTTCCAACTTTATAGATCATAAAATGATCCTCAAAAACGGCCCGGTTGCGCTGGTCTGCGGTACCAATCAAGACTGGCTCTCCCGTGTCCTGCGACTCGTAGAAGTAGCGGTAGGTGTCACGAACACCAAAGTTGCGGCGCCGGCCATACGTGAGCGCGCTAAACACGTTAACGTCTTTGTTGCGGTGGTTGCCCGACAAGCTACCGGAGAACTTGCCGTATTCACCGCGTCCGTAGCTGATGTTGGCGTTGCCGTTGGTGCCCTGGCGCTGGTCCTTTTTGAGGTTAATTGCGATAATGCCGGCTCCGCCCTGGGCATCGTACTTGGCCGGTGGGTTGGTAATGAGCTCAATGCTTTTCAATTGATCAGCCGGCAAGGAGCGCAGATAGTCGGCTAGCTCGGTGCCGGTCATGGGCTGGCGCTTGCCGTCAATGAGCACCAGCAGGCCTTGGCGGCCGCGTAATGCCAGGTTGTCGTTGCCGTCTACGATTACGCCGGGAGCCCGAGCCAATACATCTAGCGTGGTATTGCCGGCAGCCAGCGTCGAGCCTTCCACGTTCACAACGGTGCGGTCGGCCAGGCGCTCAAACAGCGGCTTCTGCCCTATCACCTGCACTTCCTTTAACTGCGTAGCGGCGCTTTTTTGCAGCGTAATAGCAGGCAAAATTTGCCCTCCAGCGGGCAGGATAAAGGGCGCACTCCAGTGCCGCACGTACCCTAGCTGCGCCGCCGATACGCGGTAGCTTCCTTCACTCAATCCTTCGAAGCGAAAAGCCCCCTGAGCATCACTAAACTCAGTTTTAACTACCGACGAGTCGGCGGCGCGATGCAGGGTAATGGTGGCATAATCGATGGGGGCGCTGGTTGATGTACGCACCGTTCCGGTGAGGCTACCGGGAGTTTGAGCCGTAGCGGTAACAGCGATAAGCCAGGCTAATAGTACCAGTAAAATTCTGGCTACGAATAAAGTAGAGTTCGTGCGCATAATGCTTCGGAGAATGATAATGATGGCAATGCGAGAAGAATCGGGTCAGCGAGCTGCCAAGTGACAGTAGCAGCGGGCTACGAATCCTCCTTTCGCTACCCGTAGGGCACGATGCCGACGGCAGGCCGCGAGTAGCAGCCCGGAATCAGATGCCTGTCCGGTTGCGCGTGGCCGGATCAGAAATACACGATTGAGAAGGGAAGAGAATTCAAACGTGGACACCGCAAAAAATCGAAAAGGTTACAGGCGGTGTAAACTTTTTTATTTTGCTCCTACTCGGAGGGCAATAGCAAGAGCACAAACAGCTCCGTGGCGCAGGGCGCAGTCGCGAAAGATTTCGCTTTACCGCTCATCATTTCCAAATCTCTCTACCTTGTAAGCCAAGACACTTCTTTTTGCCCTGCCTATGCATTCGTCTGTGTTCAGGAAGCTTCTCTTCGTTGCGCTTTTGCTGCTTGGCAGCCGGTTGGAGCTAGCCGCCCAGACCATGAAAGTGGCCACCTACAATGTCCGCTACGATAACCCGCAGGATACCGTCAATGCCTGGTCGCGGCGGCTGCCGTACCTGGCTAATCTCATTCGCTTTCAGGATTTTGACGTCTTTGGCACCCAGGAAGTTCTGTATCGCCAGCTCCAGGACATGACGCGCCAGCTACCGGGCTATGCCTACACCGGTGTGGGTCGCGACGACGGTAAGCAGGGCGGAGAGTTTTCTGCTATTTTCTATAAGCAGGACAAGTATGAGTTGCTCAAGCACGGCACGTTCTGGCTTTCGCCCACCAGCGCCGTTCCGAGCAAGGGCTGGGATGCTGCGCTGCCGCGCGTGTGCAGTTGGGGCCAGCTGCGGGAGAAAAAAACCGGCTTTACATTCTACCTCTTCAATACCCACTTCGACCACGTAGGCATAGAAGCCAGGAAAGAAAGCGCCAAGCTGATTCTGACCAAGGTGAAGGAGATGGCCGGCTCCACGCCAGTTATTCTGATGGGTGATTTCAATATCGACCAGCGCAACGAGAGCTACACGATCCTGAACACGGCCAGCAACTTACGTGATGCCTTCCAGCTGGCCCAAATAGTATATGCGCCCAACGGCACGTTCAACGACTTTAATTCCCAGCGCAAAACCGACGCCCGCATTGACCATATCTTTCTGAGTCCCGCTTTCAAAGCCACCCGATACGGCATCCTCACCGAAACCTACGGCGGCGGCAAAACGCCCTCCGACCATTATCCGGTAGCCGTGGAAGTGCAGTACTCCGGGCGAAAATAAGTACCTGGCAGTATCTGGGGGGCAAAATTGATCCGCCAAATCTTGTTTAACCGTAACATTTCAGCCTTTCTACTCTATGAGTACTCGCCGAAAGTTTATTGCCTCCACCGCGGCCGGACTAGCGGGGCTGGCGGTTCCCAGCTACGGGCTGGCCGCTACCTCGTCGCCGGTGACTGCTGTGGGGCAGCCGTTGGTTATTTCCACCTGGGATACTGGCCTGGCCGCCAACTTAGGCGCCTGGAAGGTATTGCGGCCGGGCGGGCGGGCCCTCGACGCGGTAGAGGCCGGCGTGATGGTGACGGAGGCTTCGCAAAACTGCTGCGTGGGGCTGGGGGGCAATCCTGACCGCGACGGCATCGTGACCCTAGATGCGTGCATCATGGACGAGAAGTTTAACTGCGGTAGCGTGGCGGCGCTGGAGCGCATTAAGCACCCCATCAGCGTGGCGCGGCGGGTAATGGAGCGCACGCCGCATGTGATGCTGGTAGGCGAAGGCGCTCAACAATTTGCCGTGGCGCAAGGCTTTCCGCTGGAACCGCAGCAGCTCAGCGCCGACGCGGCCAAAGCCTACAAGGAGTGGCTGAAAACCAGTCAGTACAAGCCTATTATTAACGTCGAGAACACGGGCAGCAAGAAAGCCGTGGGGCCCGTGGGCGGCGCCAATAACCACGATACGATTGCCATGCTGGCCCAAGATGCACAGGGCAACCTAAGCGGCAGCTGCACCACCAGCGGCATGGGCTTTAAAATGCGGGGCCGCCTCGGCGATTCGCCCCTCATCGGCTCGGGTCTATTTGTGGATAATGCCGTTGGGGCGGCTGCGGCCACCGGGCAGGGCGAAGACGTGATTCGTATTGCCGGCGCTCATACCGTGGTGGAGCTTATGCGTCAGGGCCTCGCGCCCAAAGCTGCCTGCAAAGCTGCCATCGAGCGTATTGCAAAAATTAAAGGTGCCCAAGCCCGCGACATTCAGGTGTGCTTTATTGCCATCAGCGCCAAGGGTGAACACGGCGCCTACGCTCTGCAAAAAGGCTTCAGCTACGCCGTCTGCGACGCCAAAAACCAGCAACAGCTCGTACAAAGCGACTTCTTGCTCGCCTGAGTAGCATGCTAGAAATTTGCGCCAATTCCATACAATCGGCCTTAGCGGCGCAGGCGGGCGGGGCGCAGCGCATTGAGCTGTGTCAGAACCTGGAGCAGGGCGGCATCACGGCGTCCTTCGGTCTGATCAGACGAGTGCAAGCGTCGCTGACGATTCCGGTGTTCGTGCTGATTCGGCCGCGGCCGGGCAATTTCGTCTACACCGCTGATGAGTGGGCTATTATGGCCGCTGACATTGAGCAGTGCCGCGCCCTGGGCTGCGCTGGAGTCGTATTCGGCATTCTGGACGACGCAGGTCGCGTAGACCTGGCGCGTTGTCGGTTGCTCATCGCGCTGGCGGCCCCCATGTCGGTTACGTTTCACCGCGCCTTCGATGCTTGCCCCAACCAAGCGCAAGCTCTGGAAGACATCATTGCCTTGGGCTGCCAGCGGATTCTCACTTCTGGGGGGCAAATTACCGCAATGCAGGGCCAGGCGCAGCTGGCGACGCTGGTTCAGCAGGCTGCCGGGCGGATCAGTATCATGCCGGGTGCGGGCTTCACACCCCAAAATATCAAGGCGTTGGCGGCCCGCACGGGGCCACCGAGTTTCATGCCAGCGCCACCCGATCAATTCCGCCTTCACCCGCCGCCGAACCTGCCTTATTCGACGCTACCTTACTGGAGACGGACACAACTATTGTGGCTGAGCTGGTAGCACAACTGGCTTCGCGCCGCGCCGGAGCAGACTGACCAGCGTTACATTGTTCCCGCCATTTATCTTTAAGCCACCTACTTATGCTCGCACTGTTCTCTCTGCCTGGTCGTTTTATTAAGCTGCTGGCGCTGGGTCTGTTGCTCAGCCAACCGGCCCTCGCCCAACAAATGGTAACACAGCCCCAAGGCCTGGGGTTGGTGCCGTTGCCCCACCAGGTACAGGTGCACACCGGCACGTATTTCCTCCCCCAAAAAATCAGCATATACGCCAAGAGCACAGCCGAACGAAACGTGGCGGAGCTGCTAAAGGGCCTGCTGGAGCCCCTGGGCAAAACCGTCGCCCTCACTACAAACAGCCAAACGGCGCAGATCAGGCTGGTGACGGAAGCTATGCCGGGCGCCGAGGCGTATCAGCTGGTTGTGGATAAAGCGGGTGTGCAGATTACCGCTTCGGCCGGCGCCGGCTTGTTCTATGGCTGTCAGACGTTTCTGCAATTACTACCGGCCCGCCCGGCGGCCACCACCGGCGTGCCGCACGTGCGCATAATGGATGAGCCGGCGTTCCGCTGGCGGGGCGCTATGCTCGACGTGAGCCGGCATTTCTTTCCGGTGGAGTTCGTCAAGAAGTACATCGACTTTCTGGCCGCCTACAAGTTCAACACCTTCCACTGGCACCTCACCGACGACCAGGGCTGGCGCATTGAGATAAAAAAACACCCTAAGCTGACGCAGATCAGCGCCTTCCGGAAGGAAACCCTGATTGGCGCCCAGCAGCAGTTTAAAACGCCCGCCGAGTTCAAGTACGACGCCACGCCCTACGGCGGCTTCTACACCCAGGAGCAAATCAAGGACGTGGTGGCCTACGCCCAGAAGCGCTACATTACCATTGTACCGGAAATAGAAATGCCGGGGCATTCGGTGGCCGTGCTGGCCGCTTACCCCGAGCTGGCGTGCCGGCCCGGCCCCTATGAAGCCTGGACGCAGTGGGGGTAAATGAGGACATTGTGTGCCCCACGGAGCCAACCTTCCGGTTTTTCGAGGATGTGCTGACGGAAGTAAGTGCCCTGTTTCCCGGCCAGTACATCCACATCGGGGCGACGAGTCGCCGAAGGGGCGCTGGAAGGAAAGTGCCGCCGTGCAGGAAATTATGAAGCGCGAAGGGCTGGATGACGTGGAAAAAGTGCAGGGCTGGTTTAACCGCCGCATCGAGAAGTTTTTGCAGAGCAAAGGCAAGAAGCTGCTCGGCTGGGATGAGATTCTGGAAGGCGGCATCTCTCCAAGCGCTACCGTCATGAGTTGGCGGGGCGAGAAAGGTGGTATTGAAGCCGCCCGGCGCGGCAACGATGTGGTGATGACGCCCACCAGCCATCTATACCTGGATTATGGCCAGCACCCGCAGCCCCACAGTCCCTACGAGCCGCTCATGATTGGCGGCTACCTGCCCCTGGAGAAAGTATACAGCTTTAATCCCCTGCCCCAGGAGCTGACGCCGGAGCAGCAAAAGCACATCCTGGGTCCGCAAGCCAACCTGTGGACTGAATACATCACGACGCCGGCCAAGGTGGAGTATATGCTGTTTCCGCGGCTACTGGCGGTGGCAGAGGTCGCCTGGACGCCTGCTGCGAGGAAAAAATACGCCGAGTTTTTGCCGCGTATGAGTCAGCAGTTTGCCCGGCTCGATGCACGCAGGATAAACTACCGGGTGCCCGAGCCGCTGGGCCTCGATAGCGCCAGTGTGGTTCGGCAGGGCGGCAAAGCCGTACTGACGCTGCGCTCCTTGGTGCCTGGGGGGCAAATTCGCTACACCATAGACGGCAAAATGCCCGACGAAACTACCGACCTCTATACCAAGCCCTTGGCCGTGCCGCTCAACCAGCAGCTCACCGTACGAGCGGTAACCGTTGCTCCCAATGGCCGAAAAAGCCCCCCAGTCGAGCTGCTGATCAAGTAACGTCGTTAAGGATCGTCACACAGGACATTCT
Source organism: Hymenobacter radiodurans (assembly GCF_004355185.1). Taxonomy (NCBI): domain Bacteria; kingdom Pseudomonadati; phylum Bacteroidota; class Cytophagia; order Cytophagales; family Hymenobacteraceae; genus Hymenobacter; species Hymenobacter radiodurans. Next base: position 1,598,306 of record NZ_CP037922.1, on the reverse strand, counting down.
GCTTACAAGCATGAATGTAGCATCGGGCCAATAGTCGTTGCTACAGTAGTTGTCATGCTGAGCGGAGCGAAGCATCTCGCGTGCTTCGTTGCAATGCTGTTGACTAGTAACCAATAGAGATACTTCGACAAGCGGACGACAGATCAGGCATGACAGCCTTTTCAGATGACAAGTAAATTCGCCACATGCTCTAGTATGGGCTACAATCCGATTCCAGCGGAGTTTCTCACTAATCATGAGGCTTCATGAGTGATGGAACAGCTCACATTTGCTAAAACCTTTAAGCTTTAACTTTGATAGGCGTCTTAAGATTATAAAATTGTCGTCATCTTAGCTCTTGAAGCGGCAGCGCTTCCGATTTCCGCCGATGAGAGGTGCCGCTACGGCTCCTTATTCCACCTTTCACTATTTGTTGACTCCGCTAATGGCCTCCCCTCCCTCCGTTCTCCCGCCCCGGCCCGCTGGCACGGCCGCGCCGGCCCAAACCGAACGCTACACCTCGGCCCTGAGCGCCGTGACCACTTTGTTCTTTCTGTGGGGCTTCATTACCTGTCTGAACGACATTCTGATTCCCTACCTGAAGGCCATTTTTCAACTCTCCTACACCCAGGCCAACCTGATTAACCTGTGCTTTTTCGGGGCTTATTTTCTAGTCAGCATTCCGGCGGGCAAGCTGGTACAACGAGTCGGCTACAAGCGGGGCATGCTGATTGGCTTCGCCATTGCCGCGCTGGGGGCCTATTTATTTTATCCGGCAGCGGAGCAGCGCGTGTACGGGCTATTTCTGGGGGCGCTGTTCGTGCTGGCATCGGGCATTACCATCCTACAGGTAGCAGCCAATCCGTACGTAGCTATCCTGGGCCCACCCAAGTCGGCCTCAGCGCGCCTCACGCTCACCCAAGCCTTCAATTCGTTGGGCACTTTCCTGGCGCCGTTGCTCGGCAGCGCCCTGATTCTGAGCCGCCTCCCAACGCTGGATAATGCCGCCAACGCCGCTGCTATTGATGTGACGGCAGTACAGATTCCCTACCTCATTATCGGGACGGTGCTGCTGCTGATCAGTCTCGTTCTGAGCCGCGTTACCCTCCCTCAAATTGAGTTGACCACCGAGGAGGTGCCCGACGTGGCGGCTGGCGCTACCCGGGCTTGGAGCTACCGACATCTGGTGCTGGGCGTAGTGGGCATTTTCGCTTACGTGGGCGCGGAAGTAGCTATTGGCTCCCACATCGTTAGTTATCTGGCCCTGCCCGACGTCATGGGCCTTGACCCCAAAGCAGCCGGCGACCGGGTATCGCTATACTGGGGCGCGGCCATGGTGGGCCGGTTTGCGGGGGCTTATTTGCTCAATAAATTTTCGCCCAGCAAGCTACTGGCTTTCAACGCCGTGGGCGCGGTCATTTTGGTGCTTGTCTCCATCAATAGCACAGGCGAACTGGCCATGTGGAGTTTGCTGGCGGTGGGCCTGATGAACTCCATTATGTGGCCCGTCATCTTTCCGCTGGCGCTAGCTGGACTGGGTCGGCACACCGAGGAAGGCTCCGGCCTACTGTGTACCGCTGTGGTAGGCGGGCCCTGATGCCGATGCTGTTCGGCTTCGTGGCCGATCAGAGTGGGCTGCGCATGGCACTGCTGCTGCCCGTAGTCTGCTACGTGTATATCATGTGGTACGGACTGCGCGGCAGTCGTCGGGTGGAGGCAGCGTAAATTTTGCCCCCCACCAGCAACATGCAAACGGCGCCCGTTCTGTAGACCACAAAACGGGCGCCGCTACATTAAAAAAAGCCCCCCAAGGTCAATCAAATCAACTTACTGACCTGTGTCCGCCGCCGCGCGGATGGACGACTGCCGGATAATAAGCTGGGGAACTAGCTGCAACTGGGTCATATGGTCGCTTTCCTGGGAGCCTTCCAGCGCCTTTAGGAGGGTCCCAATTACGTTTTCCGATATCACCTCCATTGGTTGGGCTACCACGGTGATGGGAGGCGAATAGAGCCGAAACAAATCGTTGTCGTCAAAGGAAACCACGGCCATGTTCTCCGGGATGCGGTAGTTCAGGCGGCTGAGCGCTTCCAGGCCGTATACGCCCAGATAATTGGTGGCAAACAGCACGGCGTGGCAGGCCGGATGCGCCTGAAAAAAAGCCTGCATCTGGGTAATAATGGCTTCGGGCTCCTGCTGAAACTCTATCTCTAGCATGAGTTCCGGTAGCTGCTGCTCCCGCAGTGCCTGCGCGTAGCCCTCCCGGCGCGCCGTCATCTGCATTTGGCCCGAGCCCAGCGTAACCAGCGCAATGGCCGTGAACCCCTGCGTGAGCAGGTGGCGGGTAGCCTCGTACATGCCCGTGGCCCCATCTACCACCACGGCATTAGCCGTCACATCCGGCAGCAGTCGGTCGAACAGCACCAGGGGCTTGCCGCTGCGCACGATGGCGCTTACTTCGGGCCCAATTCCGGCGGGCGGGGCGAGAATGTAGCCATCCACGTGCCGCTCCTGAAACATGGTTAGCAGGTCGCGGGTCTTGGCTGGGTCGTTGTTGGTGCTGCAATAAATGATGCGGTAACCGCGGGCCAGCGCTTTTTTCTCGATCAAGCCCGCCACCGTGGCGAAGAAGGGATTGGCAATATCTTCCACCATCAGGCCAATGACGTGGGTTTTGCCCGTGCGCAGACTTTTGGCCAATTGGTTGGGCTTGTAGCCAACCTCCTGCACGTATTGCATCACTTTCTCGGCCAGCTGGTCGCTGATGCGGTTGTCTTTGGCCTTCCCGTTCAAGACCAGCGACACGGTGGCAATGGACACGTCCAGGTGCTTAGCGATGTCGTGAATCAGGATTTTCTTTTTCAATGCGAAATAATTTTGCCGAAGCTGGTTGATTATCTAAGCCGCTACTCATACACTTCTTTCGGCCGGTGAGCCGCTGCTGCCCCAAACGTCTGGTTCGGCTTCGGCCCCATGGTTAGCTGTAGCTTACCGCCGGCCATGATGTCGCGGTGGAGCAGGTAGCTGTTGGGGTAAGGCTTACCGTTGAGGGTGGCGGCCTGAATGTAGAGGTTCTGGGGGCATTATTCTTGACCTCCAGCACGAAGGATTTGCCCCCCGGCAGCTGCAAGGTAGCCTTGTCGACGATGGGGCTGCCCAGCACGTAGGCGCCGCTGCTGGGGCTAACGGGGTAAAAACCCAGGGCTGAGAGAATGTACCAGGCGCTCATCTGCCCGCAGTCCTCGTTTCCGCTGATGCCGTCGGGCTTGTCTTTGTACATCTCCCGCAGCACTTGCCGCACCTTTTCGGCCGTTTTCCACTGCTGACCGGCGTAGGCATACAAATAGGTGGTGGCGTGGCTGGGCTCGTTGCCGTGGGCATACATCCCAATAAGGCCGGAAATATCGGGGGAGGCACTTTCGCCCAGGTTGCCCTGCACAATAAACAGGCTGTCGAGCTTCTGAGTGAAGGCCGCATCGGAGCCAAACAGCTGGATGAGCCCCGGCACGTCGTGGGGCACCAGCCAGGTGTACTGCCAGGCGTTGCCCTCGGTGTAAGGATTCTGACGGTGAATGGACTGAAACGCGTCGAAGGGTAATTGAAATTTGCCATCGGCCGTGACGCCGCGCATAAAGCGGGTTTTCGGGTCGAAGTAACGCTGGTAGTATTTGGCGCGCTTGCTGTAGGTGTTGTAGGCTTCTTTGTCGTCTAACTTTTTGGCTACCTGCGCAATACTCCAATCATCGATGGCGTACTCCATCGCCTTGGCTACTGATTCGTTTTCCTTGTCAGCTGGAATGAAGCCCAGGGTTTTGACATAGTTTACCCCCTGGTCGTCGCGGGTACTGGAGGCTTTCATAGCGGTCAGCACCCGCTTCCCGTCGAGGCCGGGCGTACCCTTCAGAAAGGCTTCGGCCAGGGCGGGCACGGCGCTGTAGCCTACCATTGTATTGGTTTCGGAGCCCATCAAATGCCAGATAGGCAGCTTGCCCTGCTGCTCCTGAATAGCCAGCATGGACTGCATCATATCGCTCACCCGCTCGGGCTGGGCCAGCAAAAACAGCGAGTGAGCCGTGCGGTACGTATCCCAGAGCGAGAACGTGGTGTAATTAACAAAGGGCGCCTTGGGGTAAACTTTCTTATCGGTGCCGCGGTAGTCGCCGTTCACGTCGTTGAATAAAGCCGGTGCGAACAAGGCGTGATACATGGAGGTGTAGAAGATGCGCCGGGTTGCGGGGTCTTTGGTTTCAATGGTCATCTTGCTGAGCTCCTTATTCCACTTTTCATCGGCCGCCTGCTGCACCGCTGCGAAATCCCAGCCGGGAATCTCGGCCGCAATATTCGCCAGCGCGTTCTGCGAGCTAACCGGTGAGATACCCACCTTCAGCTGCAACGTAGCTGGGGCTTTAGCAAAGTTAAATAAGCCCTTTATGGCCTTCCCCTGCCCTTTTTTGCCGGTGAGTAGCTGCGCCTCCTCGTACACGGCAAATTGCGGGATGGGCACCGAGGTCTTGATGGCGAAGTACACGCGCTGGTCGCTGGCCCAGCCCTTGGAGAAGCGGTAGCCCACAAACGTCTGCGGGTCAACCTGTTCAATGTAGGTGTCGGTGGCTTTGTCGTCGATGCTTTCTTTAAGGTCGATAATAACATGGGCTTCCTTGCCACCAGCCGGGAAGGTATAGCGGTGAAAGCCCACCCGCTCGGTGCTGGTCAGCTCGGCCCGAATATCGTAGTCATCCAGGGTCACCGCGTAGTAGCCGGGCTTGGCGGTTTCGCGCTGGTGCGAGTAGCGCGACAGGTACCCCCCGTGGGGGCTTTTTGCTGGCCCTTATCCGTTCTGATCGGGCCGGTGTAGGGCATTATCAGCACGTCGCCCAGATCGGAAGCGCCGGTGCCGCTTAGGTGGGTGTGCGAAAAGCCGATCAGTAGGCTATCGGAGTAGTGATAGCCTGAGCACCAGTCCCAGCCTTTGAAGATGTTTTGCGGACCGAGCTGCACCGCTCCAAAGGGCACATTGGCCCCCAAAAAAACGTGACCGTGCCCGCCCGTGCCAATCATCGGGTCGACGTGGGAAGTTAGGCGCTGGCCTGTGGCGGGCAGAGTGGCGGTCCCAAACCAGAGCAAGCTAAACAGCCACAACAGAAACCGCGGGGCTTCGCGGGGCAGATGGGTAGAGGATGAAGGCATGAAGACAATAGCTTGAAGTATACATGGAAGAAAGCAGGGCTACTGGCGCCCCACCCCGCTCAGCTCGGAGCTCGCAAGCGTCGTTACCACGTCACCGGTGAAGCTCCAAATTAAAACCGCCTATACAAATAAGCTAAAAGGTTTTAGCTTATTTTGGTTAAGTAAAAATATTTCCGGACATTTTCCCACATCCCCTGCTATTCGCCCTCCTTTCCCAACTGAATGCCCAGATTTTTTCCCGCTTTCACCGCTTTCTTGCTGACGGCCGCCTCTGCCCTAGCCCAGTCTGCCGCCCCGAAAGATTACGCGCAGTGGGTAAACCCGCTCATCGGCACCGACTCCAAGCCCAGTCTCTCGAATGGCAACACCTACCCGGCCATTGCGCTGCCCTGGGGCATGAACTTCTGGATGCCGCAGACCGGCAAGATGGGCAACGGCTGGGCCTACCAGTACTCGGCCGACAAGATCCGGGGGTTCAAGCAGACTCACCAGCCTTCGCCCTGGATGAACGACTACGGGCAGTTTGTGCTCATGCCCATTACGGGCAAGCGCGTATTTGACGAGGACGAGCGGGCCAGCTGGTTTTCGCACAAAGCCGAGGTGGCCGAGCCCAGCTACTACCGCGTGTACTTAGCCGACCACGACGTGACGACGGAAATGGCCCCTACTGAGCGCGCCGTTCGGTTCCGCTTCACATTTCCGAAAACCGATAGTGCCTACGTGGTAATAGATGCCCTCGACAAGGGTTCCTACGTGAAGGTGCTGCCTCAGCAGCGCAAAATCATCGGCTACACCACCCGCAACAGCGGCGGCGTACCTCAGAACTTCAAGAACTACTTCGTCATCGAGTTCGACCACGCGTTCACGAGCATGGCCGTGTATAAAGACAAAGTGCTGGACGCGGGCGCGCTGGAGGCTCAGGTGAATCATGCTGGGGCCGTGGTGGGCTTCAAAACCCGCAAGGGCGAGCAGGTGCAGGCGCGCGTGGCGTCCTCGTTTATCAGCCCCGAGCAGGCCGAGCTGAACCTGAAGGAAATTGGCAGCAACGATTTTGAAACCGTGCGCCAGCAGGGCCGCGCAGCCTGGAACAAGGCCCTGGGCCGCATCGATATTGAGGGCGGCACCTCCGATCAGCAACGCACTTTTTATTCCTGTCTGTACCGCTCCCTGCTGTTTCCGCGCAAGTTTTATGAGGTGGATGCGGGGGGCAAAATTGTGCACTACAGCCCATTCAACGGGCAGGTGCTGCCCGGCTACCTCTACACCGATACGGGCTTTTGGGATACGTTCCGGGCCCTGTTTCCCTTCCTGAACCTGCTGTATCCCGACGTGAACGTCGAAATTCAGCAGGGCCTGGCCAACGACTTCCGGGAAAGCGGTTGGCTGCCGGAGTGGGCCAGCCCCGGCCTGCGCAATGTGATGGTGGGCAACAACTCAGCTTCCGTCGTGGCCGACGCTTACCTGAAAGGCATTCGGGGCCAGGATATGAACGTGCTGTATGAGGCTCTAACCCACGGGGCTAACAACGCCGGACCGCTTACGGCCGTGGGACGCGCGGGCGTGGAGCACTATAACAAGCTAGGCTACGTGCCCTACGACGTCAAAATTAACGAAAGCGCGGCCCGCACGTTGGAATATGCCTACGACGATTTCACGATTTATCAGCTGGCCAAAGCCCTGGGCAAGCCCAAGCAGGAAGTGGACCTCTACGCCCAGCGCAGCCAGAACTACCGCAAGCTCTTCGACAAGAAAACCGGCCTAATGCGCGGCAAAAACGCCGACGGCAGCTGGCAGACGCCCTTCAACCCCTTCAAGTGGGGCGACGCCTTCACCGAGGGCAACAGCTGGCACTACACCTGGTCGGTGTTTCACGATGTGCAGGGCCTGCTGGATTTGATGGGGGGCAAAAAGAAGTTCGTAGCCACTCTGGACACGGTATTTACCCTGCCGCCGGTCTTCGATGAGTCGTACTACAAGAGCGTGATTCACGAAATTCGGGAGATGCAGATTGCCAACATGGGCAACTACGCCCACGGCAACCAGCCCATCCAGCACATGGTTTACCTCTACACCTACGCCGGTCAGCCCTGGAAAACGCAGTATTGGGTACGCGAAACCATGAACCGCATGTACCAGCCCACCGCCGACGGCTACTGCGGCGACGAGGACAACGGCCAGACGTCGGCTTGGTACGTGTTTTCGGCCCTGGGCTTTTACCCCGTTTGCCCCGGCACGGATCAGTACGTGCTCGGTGCCCCGCTCTTCCCGAAGGCCACGCTGCACCTACCCTCGGGTAAGGACATCGTGCTAAATGCCCCCAGAACTCGGCTCAGAACCGCTACGTGCGCCAGCTTACGCTCAACGGCAAGCCCTACGAGAAAAACTGGCTCAGCCACACGGAGCTGATGCAGGGCGCCAATCTTAGCTTCGATATGAGCGCCCTGCCCAACAAAACCCGCGGTACCAAGCCCGACGCCGCCCCGTTTTCCATGTCGAAGGCGAAGTAGTGCGAGTAAATGTAAGCCCGCCTGAAAAACAGGAAACCCCAGGCTGTCATATAGCAGCAACTGCCCGCAAGATGCTTCTCTCTTCTCTTATAAATAACGCAGGGTGCAGACTAGTAATCTAAAAAAGCTAAGTAAGGCTAAGAACTAGTTCCCCTCCTCAGTTGAGGAGGGGTTAGGGTGGTTGAAGGTCGTTGGGGAGCTTTTTAGCAAGTAGCTCTAGTCTTGTTCTATCGTGTTCAACCACCCCTAGCCCCTCCTCAGTTGAGGAGGGGAACTAGTCTTAGCTTTAGCCTTAGCTTTCGTTTACGCTCACCAATACTCTTCTTTATGAACCGTAGAGCCTTTGTTCAGAGCTTCTCATTGCTCACCGGCAGCGTATTGTTTCGGCACTACTCCTTCGCGGGTGGGGCTGCCGCCTTTCCGGTGGTACGCCCGGCCACGGCCAAGCGACGGTTTACCAGTCGCTCCGTGGAGGCCGCTATTGCCGAGTTTCAGAAGAAAGTGAAAGACCCGGAGTTGGGCTGGCTATTCAATAATTGCTTTCCGAGCACGCTCGATACCACCGTCACGCATACCAACCGCCAGGGCCGCCCCGATACCTACGTCATCACCGGCGACATCGACGCCATGTGGCTGCGTGACTCCTCGGCGCAGGTGTGGCCCTACCTTAATTTTATTGACAAGGATGCTGAGCTGCGGCAACTGGTGGCAGGCGTCATCAACCGCCAGACCCGCTGCATCATCAAGGATCCTTACGCCAACGCTTTCTACGGCGACGATACCAAGGTGGGGGAATGGAAATCGGACCTGACCAAGATGCAGCCCGGCGTGCACGAGCGCAAGTGGGAAATCGACTCCCTGTGCTACCCCATTCGTCTGGCGTATCATTACTGGAAGAAAACCAATGACTCACTGCCCTTCGACGGGCAGTGGCAACAGGCCATCCGCGCCACCTTGCAAACGTTTCGGGAGCAGCAGCGCAAGACTGAACTGGGCCCCTACAAGTTTCAGCGCGAAACGGCCGTGGCTACTGATACGCAGCCCATGAGCGGCTACGGCTACCCCGTGCGGCCGGTGGGCCTCATCTGCTCTGCTTTCCGCCCCTCCGACGACGCCACGCTCTACTCCTTCCTAGTACCCAGCAACTTCTTCGCCGTGGTAAGTCTGCGCCAAGCCGCCGAGATGATAACCAGCCTGGCCAAAGACACCAAAACCGCCCAGGAGCTTACCGCGCTGGCCACGGAAGTGGAGGCCGCCCTGCGCCAATACGCCATCGTTAACCACCCCGAGCACGGCAAGCTCTACGCCTACGAAGTGGATGGCTTCGGCAGTCAGGTGCTCATGGACGATGCCAACGTACCCAGTCTGCTGTCCTTGCCATACCTGGGCGCCGTGCCCGCCACCGACGCCGTGTACCAGAATACCCGCAAGTTTTTGCTCTCACAGGCGAATCCGTTCTTTTTCAAGGGCACGGCGGCCGAAGGGATCGGCGGTCCACACGTAGGCCAGGACATGATCTGGCCCATTGCCATCACGATGCGCGGCCTGACCAGCACCAACGACGCCGAAATTCGGGCTTGCGTGCAGAGTTTGAAGAGCACCCACGCCGGCACGGGCTACATGCACGAGTCGTTTCACAAAGACAATCCCGCCAAATTTACCCGCGCCTGGTTTGCCTGGGCCAACACTATTTTCGGGGAATTTCTCTGGCAGGTGTACCAGCAAAAGCCGCAGCTTTTGGACTAAAGCGCAACTGGGGGGCTTTTTTCTGCAAACCTGTAAAAGGACGGTCATGCCGAGCAGAGTGAAGCATCTCGCTCGCGCCGTTAGATTAGTAATCCGGCGTCAGCACGCGAGATGCTTCGCTCCGCTCGGCATGACTGGCAACAGAGTGTTCTTTAAATTAATCTAGTCCGAGAATATCGCGTAACTCTCTCTACTGCAATGAAAAAGCTTCTTATACTAGCGGTTGTGCTTAGCTTGGCCGCGTCCACCGCGTTTGCGCAATCTGCCGCGCCCGCCCCTAAAGCCAAAGTTGCGTCCAAAACCAAGGTGGCTTTGGCGCGCGCAGGCAACCCGGTGTTTCCCGGCTGGTACGCCGACCCGGAGGCTGTCATCTTCGATAAGCAGTATTGGATTTACCCCACCTATTCGGCCCGCTACGAGCAGCAGGTGCACCTGGACGCTTTCTCCTCGCCCGACCTGGTCACCTGGACCAAGCACCCACGAATTATAGATACTACCGCCATCAAATGGGCTCGCAAAGCCATGTGGGCCCCGTCCGTGATTAAAAAGGGCAGCCAATACTTCCTTTTCTTTGGCGCCAACGATGTGCACGAGGGCGAAGTAGGCGGTATTGGCGTGGCCGTCGCCGACCGCCCGGAAGGCCCCTTCCGCGACCACCTGGGAAAGCCCCTGATTGGACAGATCCACAATGGCGCCCAGCCCATCGACCAGTTTGTGTTTCAGGATACGGACGGCGCCTACTACATAATTTACGGGGGCTGGTCGCACTGCAATATTGCGCGGCTGAAGGATGATTTTACGGGTTTCGTGCCCTTCCCTGATGGCACGGTGTACAAGGAAATTACCCCCCAGGGCTACGTAGAAGGCCCGTTCATGTTCCGCAAGGACGGTAAGTACTACTTCATGTGGTCGGAGGGCGGCTGGACCGGGCCCGACTACTCGGTGGCCTACGCCGTGGCCGACTCGCCCCTGGGCCCGTTCGAGCGCGTGGGCAGAATCCTGCAACAAGACCCGCAGGTAGCGACCGGCGCCGGGCATCACTCTGTCATTCAGGTGCCAGGTAAGGATGAGTGGTACATCGTTTACCACCGCCGCCCGCTGGGCGACACCGGCCGGGACCACCGCGTCACCTGCATCGACCGCCTCTATTTCGACGCCCAGGGCCGCATCCAACCCGTGAAGATTACGACCGCGGGTGTAGAAGCGCGGAAGTTGAAATAATGGCAAATGCCTGCTTTGCGCCCCTTGCTTACCTTCCCGCGTTTTTGCCCCCCGCCACGACTAACTACATGAAACTTCCGCTTCTCGCCGCGTTCCTCCTCGCATTCTTTCCCACCCTCGCTCAAAAAGCAAAGCCCACCGAAAACCTGGTGCAGTATGCGAAGCCGCTGGTGGGCACGGCCAAAATGGGGCATACGTTTCCGGGGGCTACAGTGCCCTTTGGGATGGTGCAGCTCTCGCCTGATACCGACACGCTGAGCTACGAGCAGAACGGCAAGTACAACCCCGATGTGTATAAGTATTGCGCTGGCTACCAGTATGCCGACAAAACCATCGTCGGCTTCAGCCACACCCACCTCAGCGGCACCGGCCACTCCGACCTCGGCGACTTTCTGGTGATGCCCACCACCGGGCCATTACAGCTAAACCCCGGCACGGCCGACAAGCCCCAGAGTGGCTACCGATCCGCCTATTCGCACCAAACGGAATTAGCCGAGCCCGCTTACTACAAGGTGAAGCTGGAAGATCACAACATCCTGGCCGAGCTGACGGCCACCAACCGTATGGGCTTCCACCAATACACCTTCCCGCAGTCCGACCAGGCCCATATTATTCTGGATATGATGGCGGGCATTTACAATTACCCCGATAAAAACGTCTGGACGTTTGTGCGGGTGGAGAACGATTCGCTGGTGACCGGCTACCGCCAAACCAACGGCTGGGCCCGCACCCGCACGCTGTATTTTGCCCTCCAGTTTTCTAAGCCCTTCCAGCAGTACGGCCACCGCAATTACTCACCCAAACAGGTATATCGTGGCTTCTGGGGCCGGTTTGACCAGAGCAAGAACTTCCCCGAGCTTGCCGGTGAGCAGTTGCGCCTCTACTTCGATTTCCAGACCAAAGCCAACGAAAAGATCAAGCTCAAAATGGCCATTTCGCCGGTGAGTACGGCCGGGGCCCTAAAGAATCTGCGCACCGAAGCGCCCGGCTGGGATTTCGAGCAGGTGAAGCGCCAGGGGCAACAGCAGTGGCAGCAGGAGCTGAGCCGCGTTACGATACAGTCGCCGAAGCGGGCGGACAAGGAGAACTTCTACACGGCGCTGTATCACACCTTTCTCAGCCCCACCACTTATCAGGACACCGACGGCCAGTACCGTGGCCTCGACCAGAACACACACAAGGCGGAGGGCTTCACCAACTATTCTACTTTCTCGCTCTGGGATACCTACCGGGCCTTGCACCCACTGTTCAACCTCTTGCAGCCCAAGCGCAACGCCGATATGGTGCAGTCGATGCTGGCGCACTTTACGCAGAGCGCCGAGCACATGCTGCCCGTCTGGAGCCACCACGCCAACGAAAACTGGTGCATGATCGGCTACCACAGCGTGCCCGTTATTGCCGATGCCATTGTGAAGGGCAACGCACCCTTCGATGCCAACAAGGCCCTCGATGCCTGCGTGACTACCGCCCGCCAGCAGTGGTACGACGGAATCGGTGACTACCTGCGCCTGGGCTACGTGCCGGAAGACAAGCGTGGCTCTTCCGTCTCAAAAACCCTGGAATACGCCTACGACGATTGGTGCATTGCCCAGGCCGCGCAGAAGCTGGGTCGTCAGGATATCTACCAGGAGTTCAGCAAGCGGGCCCAAAACTGGCAGAACGTGTATGACAAGCGCATCGGCTTCATGCGCCCCCGTCTCAGCGACGGCAGCTTCCGCAAAGAGTTCGACGTACTTAGCACCCACAACCAAGGCTTTATTGAGGGCAACGCTTGGAACTATAGTCTTTATGTACCCCAGGATCCGGCGGCGCTAATTCAGCTTATGGGGGGCAATTCTCGCTTCGTGCCCCACCTTGATTCGCTATTCACAATGGACTTGCCGGATAAATTCTTTGCCGAAACCGAAGACATCACTCGTGAGGGCATCATCGGCAACTACGTGCACGGCAATGAGCCCGCCCACCACGCCGCCTACCTCTACAACTGGACCGATCAGCCCTGGAAAACCCAGGCTCGCGTGCGCATGATTCTACCTAAAATGTACCGCCCCACCCCCGACGGCCTTGGCGGCAACGACGACTGCGGGCAAATGAGCGCCTGGTACATCTTCAGCGCCCTGGGCTTCTACCCCGTCGCGCCCGCCTCCCCGATTACGCCCTGGGCAGCCCAGCCGTGCACGGCGCGACCATCAACTTAGAAAACGGTAAGACCTTCACCATCAGCGTTAAAAACCAGAGCGACAAGAATGTATACGTGAAGGAAGCGCGGCTAAACGGGCAAAAGCTTACGCGGCCGTTTCTACCGCATCAGGATATTATGAAGGGTGGGGAGCTGACGTTTGTGATGGCCGCGCGGCCGTAAAGTCAAGTTCTAGCAAAAAAATCACGGATTTATTAATGCAGGCTCCAACAGACGACATTGATTTTATGCTAACCCTTAACCCCCACGGGTGGAGTACTTGTCTCGTTTTTGTACAGGGGAAAGTGTATGAGCTATATATCACCCATGTTTTCGGTGATCCTTATTACGATTTCATACATGCATTAGAACTCCTAATGACTGGACAGAATAGTGTAAGTTTTTTCTGGTATGATGAGCCAGGAGGCAACCAAATCGAAATAGTAAGGCTGAGTTCGGAAAAGCACAAAGCATTCGTTAGGATTCAAGGGTTCTCAGAAAGTTTTGGCGATGAAATCAAGAACCTTGAAGAGCTAATAAGCTTTGAAATCAATATTAATTCCCTCTTAATAATAGCTTACTTACAGCTAAAAAAACGTTCTTATCGTTAAAAGACAGAGGCTTTGTAAAGGAGCGAGATAATAAATTTCCTTTTGCAAAATTTCTAAAATTTGAGAAGCTCCTTTCAAAAAAGTTGAGCATATAAGTCTTCGTTTATTGGTCTTCGCAGTCCTTCGGCTGCTTCGGTTAACGCTGATACTTTAGCAGGTGCGGATGAATTTCCCTCAACTGGCGCGAGTTTAGCGCAGCGTAACTCATAATTATTAATCTTGTGAAGGTTGCCTCAACGGGCAGAAACTGACGCGGCCGTTTCTGCCGCATCAGGAAATTATGAATGGCGGCGCGGCCGTGACAAAACTAGTACTATCGGTTGACGTCATTCCACATAAATCTTCACGGCTGACAACAGGTCTAAGTAAGGAAAATGCCTGCTTGTAGACGACCATACACTGAAATTTGGGTCCACGAACACGCAGCTCTATTAGTAGATATAATACCGCACTTATTATTGACTGTCGCGGCAATGGCCGAGTATGACCGGTTCTTCTTACTACACTAAGCACTAATTTGCTTTTTGGCCACGCACATCAGAGATAAAGCACTTACCTCTGCGCTGGGATTTCTACCTGATAAAAGATTGCCAATTCTATATTTCAACTCGGCTTTTCCCTTCTGGCCTTGTAGTACTTCTGCGCCAAGCTCATGATTATGAGCAAAAACATCTACTTCAAAACCAAGTGGCTTCAAGTTGTCAATAAAAAATTGCTTCGTAACGCCATGTCCAGGTTTGTGATGAATTTCACATTGTAATCCCCAGTATTGTTGACTGTCTGTTTTATGGAAGCCGTGGCCTGTGATTTTATATAATACTAAGCGGCCTTCCCAAAGCAGTTTTGCAATTCCTTTATAATCCCAAGCGCTAAGTTGAGGATCATGGTCGGTGATAATAAGACCTCCTGGCTTCACCAGACGCGCTGCTTCTCTTAAAATTGCGGCCATGTCCTCACAGTGATGTAAAGCCGCATTTAGTACTACAATATCTGCGAAACCCGAAATAAAGGGCAGGTTAACTGCATCGGCAAGGACAGGTACATAACCTAGCCTCTTTGCAATCTCTAAAGATTTTGGTGCTACATCTATTCCAATCAGCAGCTTTGGTTTTCCTTGTATCGTGGCGAAAATATTTCCAGGACCGCAGCCAATGTCTACGACTATACTTCCTGTACAATCTCCCAGAGCAGCTTCCCAACGGCTTTTGAAAGATTCACTTCGATGACAATAGGTCAGATATTCCTGCGCCCAGTCCGGATGATTGAAGTAATAAGCATTAGCTTTAATAGCTTCCGAAGGATTGGTAATTGGAATTTCTAAGTAATCATCTCGTTCGAACACTTCAGCATCCGAACGTAGAAAAGGTTGAACTGTCGAGAGCATCATTTTCAGTTTTTAAACTCAATAACTACCTTATAAGCAGGCTGCCGCAGAAGCAAGAATGCCTTGGGCTGCATTACTTAGACTTAATAATAGGTGGGATTGAGAGTTGCAGCTTGAATCGCTGCGCCTTGGAACGGCTATACTGAATTTTAATCTTTAATAAATTTGTAGAGTTTAAATTTAAAATGCAAATTATTTATATTATAATCCAATTTTATTATTATATTTCAAATGAGCTCATGGCAAGAAATCAATGTTAGGTGCTTCTATTAATACGGGTCTAGCTAGGCTAAATTCTTGACATGCTTAGGATGGAAGTTACGCCTCCACTGCCGTAAAGCGGCAAGTTGCTACCACACCGTTACTACTGCACGAGGCTAAGGTTCCATTTTTCGTGTCATGCTGAGCTGGTCGAAGCATCTCGACTGGTTACTAATCAATGCCATTGCACCGAAGTAGTAGAGGGGCTTCAGCAAGCTCAGCATAACACAACCTAATTTTCATCTTTCCTCTTTCAATCGCTAGGATGCGCGAAGCTTACTTTAAGTAAACTTCACAAAAGCCCCACCCCCGACCATAAAAGGCCAGAAGTGGGGCTTTTGTGAAACATGCGGCGGAGCGCCTACAGATTCGGGTTGAAGTTGGACACGTTGGTATTAGACGCATTTGTGCCCTTGTTCTTATTGCGATTATAGAGGTACGCGGCCCCGGCTGCCAGCAATGCTCCGGTGGCCAGTTTGCGCCCAACGCCTCCAGACCGGCCGACGTTACCATAGTTGCCAGTAGCAGGGTTTACGCCCCCTCTACCACCGCCAAACAAGCCCGAAATTAGGCCTCCTAGTGTGCCGCTTGAGCGGCTAGAACCAAATATGCTCATGATTGACAATGGAAATGGTGTAGGGTATATAACGCAGATTGAGCCAGCAGGGTTGACATGTCCAACGGTTCAGTTGCGCCGTATATCCGCTTAGCAGCCACTATCTTATTAGCGGCCCTCAACTTCTAGATCTGCATCGTCATGGACCCAAAAACGCCCCCCAAGCAGCCTAATCCGGCTGATAACACGCTACCCACCAAGGGCACCTCCGATACCCAGAGCGCCGACACTCAAACCGTCACCAATCAGCCACGCCCCGATAGCGCCCCCACTGACGCCCCACCGGCAACGGCAGATGCTGAGGATACGACGTCCGCTTCAGAAAGCGAATCCGCGACGGACACTCCTACCGACCCCACGGCGGCGGGTACCCAGTCTGACATGGGCGGTGACTCTGACCCCAGCGCCAGCAACACCAGCAACGACGAGCCGCTGTAGAAGCTTCTGCATAATCGGATGTATAGTGGCCGGATCTAGCTAGTTTTAACCAAACAAAAAAGCCCCCAGAACCTATGAAGCTCCTCTCCTGCCTTTTTCTCCTCACCTTCACCGCGTCGGTCTATGCCCAAACTGAGCCAGTGAAAGTGGAAGTCAAACAAGCCAATGGCCGCTATGAGCTGCTGCGCGGGGGAAGCCGTACTTTATCAATGGGGCCGGTGGGGGGCAATTTCCGGAGCGCATCAAGGCGTACGGGGGCAATTCTATTCGCACCTGGAGCACCAACAACGCCGATAAAGTACTGGCCGAGGCCAACAAAAATGGCCTCACCGTTATGCTGGGGCTCGATGTGGCCCGCGAACGGCACGGCTTCGATTACAACAACCCCCAGGCCGTGGCAGAGCAGCTCCAGAAGCTGCGCGCTGAGGTAGTGAAATACAAGGACAACCCGGCCGTGTTATTCTGGGGCATCGGCAACGAACTTAACCTGGAGTACACTAACCCAAAGGTCTGGGATGCCGTGCAGCAGATTGCCCAGATGATTCATGAAGTAGACCCCAACCACCCCACCAGCACCGTGCTGGCCGGCCTCAACCAGAAGGAAGTCGACTACATCAAGGCCAAGTGCCCGGCTGTGGATATTCTCAGCATCAACACCTACGCTGGGCTGGCCGCTATTCCGCAGCAGGTGCGCACCACCGGCTGGACTGGCCCTTATGTAGTAGCTGAGTGGGGCCCTACCGGCCACTGGGAAAGTCCCGTTACGCCGTGGAAAGCCTCAGTAGAAGAAACCAGCAGCCAGAAAGCCGCCGTGTACCAAAGCCGCTACGAAGCCTCCGTAGCCAAGGATAAAACTCAGTGCCTAGGCACTTACGTGTTTTTGTGGGGCCAGAAGCAGGAGCGCACGCCTACTTGGTACGGCATCTTCACCGAGGACGGCAAGGAATCGGAAGTGGTGGATGTGATGCAGTATCTGTGGAGCGGGAAGTGGCCCCAGAATCGGGCGCCGCACCTGGGGGGCTTTTTGCTGGATGGCAAGAAGTCTACCGACAACATTTACCTGCAAGCCGGCCAGAGCTACCCCGTCGTGGCTACCGTCACCGACCCTAACAAAGACCCACTCACCTACCGCTACGAGCTGCTCCCCGAAAGCACCGACCTCAAATCGGGCGGCGACCGGGAGAGCCGCCCTGTTGCCGTTCCGGGCTTGATTCCGACTGGCGCAAAAGCCCAAACCAAGCTCACTGCCCCCACCAAGGAAGGCGCCTACCGCTTATTTGTGTACGCCTATGATGGCCATGATAACGTAGCCACGGCGAACATTCCGTTTTATGTGAAGGGGAAGTAGAACTGACTACACGTATTAAAATAGATGATACAAGGCTACTAGTCCGTCATGCCGAGCGCAGCGAAGCATCTCGCTCGCGCCGGTTAGATTACTAACCTCTCATCAGCACGCGAGATGCTTCGCTGCGCTCGGCATGACGGCCTGGAGATTAGCAAGTAACTCAACTAAACAGCTCTAGCAGTTCCTGTTTTGTCAGGGATTTAACTAGCGCTGTGTCGGTTTTGATTAGCTCGTAGGCCAGCTCGCGCTTAGCTTCTTGCAGCTTCATGATTTTCTCCTCGATGGTATCGGGGCAAATGAGGCGCACGGCCACCACTTTTTTGGTTTGGCCGATGCGGTGGCTGCGGTCGATGGCTTGGTTTTCAACGGCTGGGTTCCACCACGGGTCCACGAGGTAAACGTAGTCGGCTTCGGTCAGATTCAGGCCGGTGCCGCCAGCTTTTAGGCTGATGAGGAAGACGCGCACGGTTTCGTCTTCTTGGAACGATGTGACGGCGGCGGCGCGGTTACGGGTTTGGCCGGTGAGGTATTGGTAGCTGATGTTGCGCTGGTCGAGTTCCTGCCGGATCAGGTTGAGCATGCCTACAAACTGCGAGAAGATCAGGATTTTGTGCTGGGGGGCTTTTGTGCTGATTTCCTCCAACAACACCTCCATCTTAGCCGACGCCGAGCCGTAGTATTCCTGTTCGCGCAGCAAGGCCGGCGCATTACAAATCTGGCGCAATTTGGTGAGGCCCTGCAAAATATGCAGGCTGCTTTTGCCGGGTGTTTCTTCGTGCAGCTCCATCAGCTTCGCCCGATACTCTTGCTTGCAGGCCTCATACACCCGCCGCTGCTCAGCGCCCATCTCGCAGTAAAGCACCATTTCCGTTTTGTCGGGCAGCTCGGCGGCTACCTGGGCCTTGGTGCGGCGCAGCACGAAGGGGTTTATTTTGCGCTGGAGCGCTCGCGCCCGTTTTGCGTCTTTGAACTTGTCGATGGGCGCGGCATACAAGTCTTGGAAGTGCTGCCGACTGCCCAGCAGGCCAGGACAAGCAAAGGAAAGCTGCCCGTACAGGTCGTAGGTATTGTTCTCAACGGGCGTGCCGGTCAGCACCACGCGGTTGCGTGATTGTAGCAAACAAGCAACCCGGTAGCGCTGAGAATCCGGGTTTTTAATGGCCTGAGCTTCATCCAAAAACACGTAGTTGAAACGATACTCCTTTAGCCACCGAATATCCGATACGATAGTATTATAGGTCGTCAGCACGATGTCGCAGGCATCAAACTCGCGGGTGTGCAGGCCACGGTCGGCGCCGTGCAGGACGTGGACACGCAGCGAGGGCGCAAACTTTTCGACCTCTGCCAGCCAGTTAAACACGAGCGAAGTCGGCACCACGACCAGGTTAGCGCCTGGGGGGCTTTTTTCGCGCTGCAGCAGGATAAAGGCCAGCACTTGCAAGGTTTTACCGAGGCCCATATCGTCGGCCAGGCAGCCGCCGAAATTGAAGGTATCCAGGAAGTTCAGCCAGTTCAGACCCTGGTGCTGGTAATCGCGCAGGGTAGCGTGCAAGTCGGGGGGCAAATTCACGGGCTTGATGCCAGCAAAATCAGCCACCGCGGCTTTGTAGCGCGCTAATTGGTTTTGGGCATTGGGTAGCAGCGCCTCTGGCTCGTACAGCTCTTCGAGAGTGGCAAAGCTGATGCTAGGCGTCCGAATCCGATCCTCGACTACCTCGCCCGCCGCGAAATAGCTCGCAAACTTCTCGACCCATTCCTGGGGCAAAATGCCGCGGGTGCCATCGTCGAGCTGCACGTAGCGGCTCTTGTTGCGAATGGCTTTGTGCAGGTTTCGCATAGACGCCTCTTGCTTGCCAAAGCGCACCCGCAGCACGGTATCAAACCAGTTATTTTCGCCCGTCACGCGCACCGTGACGTGGGCTTTGTTGGGGTTGTATGTGTTGCTCTTGAGCTGATTAAAGCCCAAGATGGTGATGCTTAAGTTGCGCCAATCCTCAAAGGCATCCAGAAACCATTCTCCCTGCAAAAACTGACTTTTCGGCACGTACAGACTTTCCTGATTGACTTGCTCCTGAAAGTCGGGGTAATGACGCAGCAAAGCCGCCAAGAAGCTGTTCTCCGCCGCCGCATCCCGCGCCAGCACAAAGGTCCGGCCCAACTCGTCGGTAGCATACAGCTGCCGCCGCGACAAAATGGATACCTCCGTGGGTCCGTAGCGCATCACGGGCAGCAGCTCCACGTGCCCACCAGCATCAGAGAGGTACAGCAGCAGCTCTGGCGCTTCATTAAAACCACTTTCCACCAACTGCTTCGGCGTAGCGGGCCGCATATAGCCGTAGGTGATGTGCAGACGGTTTTCCAGGTTAGCCAGCACGTCGCGTTGAAACTCGCCGAACTTCGAGTGGTGAATAAGCAGGGTGTTATTGCGCTTTTGAAAAAACTCCACCACGCGCCACACATCCAAGTCGTCGAGCAAGTACAAAGCCCCATGCACGGCCACAAAATACTCGTACTGAATCGAAAGGCCTTTCAGATCGAAGGGCTGATCGTGGAGCCACAGCTTACCACTAACTTGGTAATAATCACCCTGCTGCTCCACCAGTATACGCAGGTCTAGCTTGGTGTGCCGGAGCTTCACCGGCGTAACAGACTGGGCCGTGATATTGTCGGAAACACTCGTGTTGTGCGCGTACACCGGCAGGCCAGCGGGGTTCTGCACCACCGCTCGCAAGGCACTGATAGCGGCACTCGTGCGGGTGTCTTCGTAGTTGCGCTGAAAGTGGGAAATGGCGGTGTAAAACTTAACCTCGTCGGGGTGCTGAAGCTGCCAGATGCCATCCAGCGGATTGATGACATTCACCGGGTTTTTGACCTTGCCCGTAGCCGTCATGGTCGCCTCGGCTAAGTAGATAGTCAGGTGACCGTAGTAGCGGTGCTTGCTCAACACTAGCAACTGGTGGCTGGGGGGCAAATCTGCCGCTGGCCCACGTTTCGCAGGGAGCAACTGCGTTATCAATTCCTGCTTGGTTGCGGCCGTAACGGCATATAAATCAGGTCGTCGAGGCACTGCGGCAACTGACGATGGACGGCTATAGATCAACTCGAAATGAGCATCAAGATCATCTGCCTGCTCCAGACCATAGTCGCGGGCCAGGGTGCGCAGGAAGGCATAGCGCGCCGGTTTATCAAAAAACAGGCGAAGCTCTTTGCGCTGCACAATGCTGAGCAGCACTAGCGCCTGATGCTCGCACAAGCTTGTCTTCGGAATAGTACAGGCACAAGACATTACCAAGTCTGGGCCATTTTGCTGCACCACTACCGTCGGAAACCGCAGCTCACTGGCCGCGTGCGCTACGCTAGTAAACGTGCCACTATCCAGCACCAGTGTTTCAGGCTGAATGGCTGCCAACATGCGGCTATCCGTAGGTGGTAAGCCCACGCAATGCAGCCCAACAACTGTACTCGTCAGCTCGGTTACAGTTATAGCCGGCAGCACATACTTGTGCGGATGCGGCCCGGCCGCCGAAAACGAATGCGATTCCTCAGATTTTAACATGCAGTAAGCAGCACAAAGCGCGCTGACGGAGGCTACCCGGCAAAGGTAACTTCCATCAGCACGCTTTTGGTCTTGGCTATCTCCTAAGAGCTACATGACAACGTTGCACACCCAGCCTTGGTCCGTGCCCAGTCGGGACGTTTGGCGGCTAGCTCATCGTGCTCCGGCTGCTCGGCAAACGGTGTTTTAAGTACTTCCATCAGCCTGTTTAGCACCGATAAGTCACCGGTTTCGGCGGCTTCAATGGCTTGCTGCGCCAAGTAATTGCGCAGTACATACTTTGGGTTGGCGCTGAGCATACTTTCGCGAATTGAAGCCTGATCGGCAGGCTCTTGACGGAGCCGGTCGGCATAACGCTGCAACCATTGAGTCAACAGCTGCTCGCCTTCGGGCGATGTGCCGTACGATGCAGCCTGGATTATCTCCTGGAACAAAGTCACTTGGTTTTCTGGGCTTGAAATCAAAGCCGGTGCAGCCTGCGAGAGGCGGCGGAAGAATATCGTCATGTCCACTTGCGACTCGGCGAGGGCTTCGAGCAGCGCTTCAATTAAGGTCTGATCATCTGACGCTTGAGTCGTAAGACCCAGCTTGCGCATCATCATGGCATGGCGGGTTTCGGCCAAGGTTTTGGTGTACTGATCGAGGCTTTCACGCAGCGCTTCTGGCTCTTTTACCAGCGGCACAATGGCCCGCGCCAGCTGGTACAGATTCCAGAGCGCCACCTGGGGCTGCTGGCCAAAGGCATAGCGGCGGCTACTGAAATCGGTGGTGTTGGGCGTCCAATCAAGGTCATACGGCTCCAGCCAGCCGTAGGGGCCGTAGTCGATGGTGAGGCCGAGAATAGACATATTATCGGTGTTCATCACTCCGTGCACGAAGCCCACCGACATCCATTGCGCAATCATGACGGCCGTGCGCCGACATACTTCCTCAAACCAGCGCATGTACACTTCCGGCGAAGGTGCGCCCAACTCGGGATAGAAATGTTGAATTACATAATCGGCGAGGGCGCGCAGGTTGTCCATCTCGCCGGCCACGGCCATCATTTGGAAGTTGCCGAAGCGAATAAACGTTGTCGCCACTCGCGCTACCACAGCGCCCGGCTCATCCTGCGGATTGCCGTTGTAGAACATATCGCGCACCACCGTATCGCCGGTTCCTACCAGGCTGAGCGCCCGCGTGGTGGGCACGCCGAGATAATACATGGCTTCAGAGCACAAAAACTCTCGCAGCGATGAGCGCAGCACAGCGCGACCATCGGCGCGGCGAGAGTACGGCGTAGGGCCGGCGCCTTTCAGCTGAATTTCCCACGTCGAGCCATCGGTAGCCTTAAGCTCGCCCAAGGAAATAGCGCGCCCATCGCCGAGCTGACCCGCCCAGTGGCCAAATTGGTGTCCGCCGTAACGGGCCGCAAATGGCTTCATGCTATCCGTGACGAGGTTGCCGGCCAAGGCATCTACGGCCGGGCCGCGCTCAGCTGGGCGGGCGATGCCTAAAAAGCCCCCCAGATCATCGGACCAAGCCAACAGATGCGGGTCGCGGACGGGTGTGGGCTCAATGCGCGAGTAATGGTAGCCAGGTACTTGGCGCGGGTTTTTATTGCGAGATGCTTCACCGCGCAGCTCCTCCACAAAGGAGTTCTGAAAATCGGCTTGATCTAATTGCTGCGTATTTAAGGACATATCTATTCGTTATAACGGTCAGCCGAAGCATGCCGCCTTTCACCTACTGCTGATGTACTGAATACGATGAACACACAGGATACGCTACTCATTCAGCCCAATGCGCATTATTACTGTGTTTAGTCGTTCACCTGATGTAGCGTACTGTCTGTCAGATCATAAGCGTTTCAAACAGTAAAAAGCTCCAGCTGCTGAAGTAGCTGGAGCTTTTTTACCTTGTGTCCGACCAAAAAGAAGTATTACAAATTCTTCATCCAGGCCTCGCGCAACGCTAGCTGAGCGGGCGTGGCAGCGGGGTTGGGCACGAAAGCGTAGCTTTTTACTTCGTCCGTAGCTGCGAGGCGCACGCGCACAATCTGCTCTTTGCCGTCCCGGCGAATAGTGAGAGGCAACTCGGTATTGGGCGTCCGCTCCCGCACCTTACTGATGACCGAAGCGAAGTTGCGCCTATCTACGAACGTGCCGTCGAGGCCCCCGATCTGGTCGCCTTCCCGAATGCCAGCCGCTTTCATCGGAGCACTAGGCGCGGTTACATAAACTTCATCTCCCTGAACTTGATAGGATGCTTGCCCGATAGTGGCGATCTGGCGGCCGGAGCGCAGGGCGCGGTCGTAGCGAATGCCCACTTTGGCGAAGTATTCCTGCAAAGGCAGCGGCTCGGCCTTCTGAATGTAGCGGGCAAAGAAGTCGCCGATTTCGGGATAGGTGAGCTGGGTGAAATCCTGGAAGAAGTTCTTCTCGCTGATGGGCTTGTTGGGGCCGTATTTCTTGGCCAGTTCCAGCAACACTTCACGCAGGCCACGCTTGCCGCCGCTCAGCTCCAGCAGGCGCAAATCGAGCAAGGTGGCAGTAAGCGCACCGCGCTGGTAAATGTTGCCGTACTGCTTCTGGCCCTCGTCGCCAAACGAGTTCAGACCCAGTTTGCTGAGACTGTAAGTCGTATCGGCGCGGGTTTGGTTGTAGACGACCTTGTCGTGCAAGGTTTCCAGATAGTCATCGAGCGAAACGAGGCCACCACGCAGCTGCATAGTGTGGGAAGCCCACTCCGTAACGCCTTCGTATAGCCACAAGTGCTCCGAGCCGGTCGGGTTTACGAAGTTGAACTGCTCGATAATTTCGGAGTGAATGTTGAGCGGCGTCACGATGTGAAAGAACTCGTGGGCAGCTATATCCACTACGTTTTGAGCACTTTCAGCATTGAGCGGCGTTTCGCGCAGCACGTACTCTGAGCTATAAGAGTGCTCCCAAGCACCGGCTGATTTGTCGGCGAAATGATACAGGAAAGCGTAGCGCTTCACCGGCAAATTGCCCCCCAGAAAGGCTTGGGCGGCATTCAGCATCTTCTGCATGTAGCCGAGTAGCGGTTGGGCCTGCACCTGATCGGTGGCGGAGTAGCAATAGAGGGCCACATCGGCGTCGCCGAGCTTGGTGCTGGCTTCGGTGAGGCGACCCAGCAGAATGGGCGAATCAACGGCGTGGTCGTAGTCGTCGAGGCGGTAGTAGCCTTGCGCGTCGGGCACCAGCACGGTGCCTACCTTCCACTCCTTGGGGTGCTCTAGCTTAAGGCGCAAGGGCTTGCCTTGCATATCCTCGGGGTAGCCCAGAATGGTCTGGCCGTTGAGCAAGGCGTGGTCAGCCTCCAATGACGAGCCGCACATGAGATAGATCGGGTGCTCCTCCACCTTCGTATCCCAAGTTTCGGCAATGGTGTAGCGGATTTCGCGGGTCTTCTTGGGGTTGTCAAGCTGCCACTGATTGGTAGATAGCTTTTTGGCCCCCAGCGGTTTGCCCTTGGCATCGAATGCCTCAAACTTGCTGACAAAGCGACCCATATCCATTACCTGGTAGGTACCGGGTGCGGTGGCCGCAAACTGGTAGATATCCTGCGACTTCTTGAGCTTAGGCAGCTGAAGCTTCACCTGAAACTCGTTGCTGTTGGCCGCCGGGTCCATCGTGACGGTGTAGGTTAGCTCCTTAACGGATTGGGCCTGTACGGCGGGCGCAGTCGTGGCCAGCAAGGCCGCCAAGGTGGCGGTGCGAAAGAATGAAGGCATGCTAGGGGTGGAATTAGAAACGAGAATGAACTAAGCGAAGGTAGCTAGAAAGCTAGTGACGCGTTTTTCCTGAGTGGAGACGCATCCGGTTCTTCGCCTCTACTAGTAACCAACTCGTATCAGCTTGGCTGTTATAACCCTTTTGAAATAGACTACCGAACCCTATACCTTTTTGTAGAATACTAGCGTTCAGCCTTATAAATACCTATATACCCTAATACAAAGCTATTTATGAAACGGACTTTATGCAGTGGGGCAATCATCCTATTACTATCAATTTCGGCGCTTCCCTCCGTCGCACAAACCACTATTCCTACGCCAGTTATTGGAGCAATCGTTGCCCAGCCTCAAATGGCGCAGGCCGATACTGTACAAGCCGTTCGCCGGCTGTTTCAGGAACAACGCCAGCACTCCCGACTTGGAGCCCTATTTGGCGTAGGCTTTACAGCGTTTTGGTTTCCAGTAATGCTCAAAACAGATAGTACGCTACCCAGTTTGGCAACGACGGCAGTGACTAGCGCAGGCGGAGGATTTGCCGGGGCCAGTATTTACAATCTCCTTCAGTACAGTCATAAACGTGAACAGAAGCTGCTGCTAAGTTGGCAGACAGGCCAGCCTCTTCCAGCGTTGATTAGGAGCCAGTTGACGGCTAAATACTTTACATCAGAATAGTTTCTCTAGTCGGTTTGACACAATTAATGGCTCGCTGCACTTTTAATTCTTTCCTCTCTACTTCCATCCTATGAAAAGCCTACAGCTCCTACTATTCCTGGTTTGTGGAAGCTTATTGGGCTGCTCTGCTTCAGCCACCAATTCTACGCCATTGGCCACGCCGACGCCCGCTATTTTGGTGTTTTATAAAACCGCTGGCTTCAAGCACGAATCTATTCCCGTGGGGCGGGCGGCCATTCAGAAATTGGGGCAGGAAAACGGGATAAAAGTAGATACGACGGTAAACGCTAGCGCCTTCACCGTTGACAATCTAAAGCAGTACGACGCCGTGGTGTTTCTGAGTACCACGCAAGACGTGCTCAACGATGCACAGCAGGCGGCCTTTGAACAATATATCCGCTCCGGCAAAGGCTTTGTGGGCATTCATGCTGCTACTGATACCGAGTATGGCTGGCCTTGGTACAACCGACTAGTGGGGGCCTATTTTAGCAGTCATCCGGCCATTCAGCCAGCTATTATTCGGGTAACCAACAAGACGCATAGCGCCACATCTTTCCTGCCCGATGCCTGGCCGCGCACCGATGAGTGGTATAACTTCAAGAACATTCAGCCCACCATTACGGTGCTAGCGACGCTGGATGAGAGCAGCTACTCCGGCGGCACCAACGGAGCCACGCACCCCATAGCTTGGCACCATGAATTCGACGGTGGCCGGGCTTTTTATACGGCTGGCGGCCACACCAATGAGAGTTACCAAGAGCCGCTGTTTCTGCGCCATCTTCTGGGGGGCATTCAGTATGCCATAGGCAAGCGAAAGTAGGCCTCGGGGCAACAACCTGAACTATAACTAATGCTTAAGCGGGCCGTTAGATTTAGCATACTTCCCTCCTATCGTATCAAGTTATGAGCAAGCGTAATCTACGCGGCGCCACGGTGGTTATCACGGGCGCCTCCAGCGGTATTGGCCGGGCTGCGGCCCTCACATTTGCCCGCCACGGCGCTAAGCTCGTGCTGGCGGCCCGGCGCGCTGAGGTGCTGGCTGAAGTAGCCGCCGAATGCGAACGACTTGGAGGCGCGGCCCTCCCCGTACCCACGGATGTGACCGATGCGCAAGCCGTAGCTCAGCTGGCGGAAGCCGCTGCCGCCTTTGGGGGGCAAATTGACGTCTGGATAAACAACGTGGGAACAGGCGCGGTAGGCGAATTCGACAAAACCCCGCTAGAGGCACACGAGCAAGTGTTGCGTGTCAACTTGCTGGGGAATCTGTACGGGGCGTATGCCGTGCTGCCTTACTTCCGGCGTCAGCAGCACGGGGTGCTCATCTTTATGAACTCATTGGGAGGCTGGGTGCCCATGCCGTACACGGTGGCTTATATCACTAGTAAGTTTGGGCTGCGCGGCATGGCCGAAGCGCTCCGCACCGAGCTGCTCGACTCGCCTGATATCCATGTTTGCAGCGTGTATCCGGCGTTTGTGGATACGCCCGGCTTTCAGCACGGCGCCAATTATTCGGGGAAGGTAGTAAAACCTGTGTCGCCCATATTTGCCCCCCAGTTGGTCGCCGATACGCTGGTGGCTCTGGCTCAGCGGCCCCGGCCCAGCGTGATGGTGGGCTGGTCGGGCCGGGTAATGCGGGTGTTCCGGGCGGTGGCGCCGGGCGTCACGCAGTGGTCTATGCTGCGCTTTTTCAAGATTGCGCAGCGCCGTGCCGATCCGGCGCCAGTTAGCGAAGGCAGCATATTTGCCCCCCAACCTGCTCCACGCGGCACTGAAATTACGGGCGGGCACCGTGGCGACTCGAACTCATCTGGCAGCAAAGCCTGGTTGGGAGCGGCACTTGTAGCAGGCGTGGCGGCTGGTATTTATGCCTGGCAGCGCCGCACGCACAGCGGGGCAAGAGAAGAAAGTGACTAGG
This sequence comes from Hymenobacter radiodurans, assembly GCF_004355185.1. Lineage (NCBI taxonomy): Bacteria > Pseudomonadati > Bacteroidota > Cytophagia > Cytophagales > Hymenobacteraceae > Hymenobacter > Hymenobacter radiodurans. Next base: position 1,570,950 of record NZ_CP037922.1, on the reverse strand, counting down.
GAAGACGACAGATTGGGGTTTACGCCAACTGCCATTTGATGCGTGTATACGCAATACGAAACCCTTGCTTTTCGGCATTGCGTTGCGACTGACTGCCTGGCAATGCGCCCATCATGGCGAGGCTGCAACCCTGTTCGGCAGCGTAGCTCAAACGCGCATCCAACAACGCCTGCTGGGCTCCTTGGCGCCGACCTTCGGGTACAGTACTGGCACCCGCTAACAAGGCTACGCCGTCGTAAATAAATAAACCGCCAGCCGCAATTGGTTGGCCATCCAGCTCCGCGAGGAAAGGGCTGGCTCCCGGGGTTTGCGCGCTAATCTGGCCGAACTCCAGAAAGAAATCTGCCATGTCGGGATGCTCCGTGTGCCACCCACGAGCCGAGGTGCGGGCCCACAAATCCTTCTCCTCAGCCTCTACTAAGCGAGTTGTGAGGCGCGAGTTTGAAGGGGCAGTTTCTCTATCGGTAAGCGCAAGCGGTTGATATAACACGCTCGTAAATTCCATAGGCTGATACCCGCGCCGAGTGAGCAAAGGCAGTAAGCTTGCGTCGGCCAGAGGACTAATCTCATGGTATACAGGTGCATTGCGCTGCTTGAAAAATGCTTCCAATGCACTCAGATCAGCGGCCTCAACTTCTCCAAACAAGCCTAACCCGAACGTTTGGGTTAGAAAGGACTCCGCGCCATCGTACATAGCATAGGCGCCGGCTACCTCTATCCATTGCGCCTGACTCTCGGGAAATAATCGGGCGCGGGCCTCCACGAATTGGGCGTTGGCGCTAGCCTCGGTCCGTTCTAGCCGTTGCGCCAACTGGCGGTCTGAGAAAAGCATAGCTGTTTATTGAATTCACTAAAAATGCTTGCCTAAAGCTAATGCTTAATATCAAGTTTGCGCTTGGGTTTAAGTTCTTGCCTTCTAATTGATTAGCAAGACAATTTGGACACGATTCTCATATTGTATTTACCAAAAAGCCCCCCTTTATCTACAATCGTTCACTCAGGCAGCACCTCAATCTGCACTCCAAACCCGCGCACTATCGCGGCAACTTGGTCCCACAATGCCGGCTCACCGTACGGGCTTTGCACCCGTAGCACCCGGTCGCAATCGTCCAGATCGAAGGTGGCTTTGAGGCTTATAAACCGAGTGTGGAGCGCCCGGATAATAGTGTTAGCCAAAAGTGGGGAGCTGACGTTAGTTTGAAAAACCTCTACTGCTGGCAGCGGACATGGGGCGACAAAAAGCTGGCGGACGGAGCATGCTAACATTTTTTGCATTGGCGTAGCGTTAACAGTGAAAAAGGCGACTTCCATAATGATAACTCCTTGTTTTGATGGTGTAAAGAACGTCGCAGCAAGTGACAGCTCTATGTCAGTAGGCATAGAGATATTTAGCTATTTCTTTCCTTTTAGCTAAATTCTTTAGTTATTGCAGGGCATATGTTAGGGGCGCGGCTGTGCATATTGAGCTGCCCTTAAGTGGTGAGATTTTAGGCCCAACTGCTTTGCTTTTCGACCCATGAACCGCTTCGACCGCATCACGGCCATTTTGATTCAGCTGCAAGCTAAGCGCAGTGTGAAAGGCCAAGATTTGGCAGAGCGGTTTGACGTGAGTTTGCGCACCGTATACCGCGACTTGCGCACCCTCGAAGAAGCAGGCGTACCACTCTGCGGGGAGCCCGGGGTAGGCTATTCACTGGCCGAGGGCTACCGATTACCTCCGGTCATGTTTACGCGGGAAGAAGCCACGGCCCTAAGCACGGCTGAAAAACTGGTGTCGCAGCTTACCGACGCGCACACTGCCCAGCTTAGCCACGCGGCCATGGACAAGCTGCGAGCCGTGCTGCGCCGCCCCGACCGTGACTACCTGGAGGCGCTTAGTCCGCGCATTACGGTGCTCCAGCCCCGCGCGGCGCGAACCCCAATTTTGCCCCCCACAACGAACACGCATCAGCTTTTGCTCACCAGCATTGCCCAACAGCTGGTGGTGCGCCTCGACTACCGCGCCGGGTACAACGGCGTGGCTACGCAGCGCGATGTGGAGCCCATAGGCTTGTACTTTGGGCAATACTGGCACGTGGTAGCATTCTGCCGATTGCGCCAAGAGTTCCGGAATTTTCGCCTCGACCGCATTGCCGCCCTGCACCTGTGCGACGAGCATTTTGCCCCCCGCCCCGATACGTTGCAGTCGTACTGGCAGGAGCAGGCACAACGGCGGCAGGCCCAGGCGATGGTCGTGCGCTTTGCGCCGGAAGCCATGGGTTACGTACAAGAAAACAAGCATTATTTCTACTGGACCCACGAGCAGCTCCAGGCGGATGGCTGGCGGGAAATGACGTTTCTGGTGGAGTGTTTGGATAATCTGGCCCGCTGGCTACTCGTGTTTACAACGCATGTCACGATTGTGTCGCCGCCGGAGCTGAAGCAGCGGATGCGGGAGCTGGCCGAAGAGGCGCACCACCATTTTTGCGCATAGGGTTCAAGTACTGCAAAGCTTGGTATTTGCCCCCCAGCTCAGGTTTCGCAACTCCCACTCCGGGGCTGCGTTAGCAACTAGCATGAGCCGAGCATTTACCAAAGAGGACGACGCCCAGCAGCCGCCTATCATTCCGCCCCGCGCCGCCCTGCCACCCGATACGCCCAACTACGTGACGCCCCACGGCTTGGAACTACTCCGCGCCGAGCTGACAGAGCTGGAAGCGGAACGCGCCCAAGCCGAGGCCAACCGCGACAACGACGCCGACCGCACCCGCCTGCTCAGCCTGTTCAATGGCCGCCTCAGCGACCTCAGCGCCCGTATTGCCAGCGCCAAAGTGGTAGACCCTCGCCAGCAGCCCACCGATGAAGTGCGCTTTGGCGCGACCGTTACGCTGCGAACCGTGAGCGGCGGCAAATCCAGCTTTACGCGAAAGTTTACGTTGGTTGGAGTAGATGAATCTTCTATTGCGGAAGGCAAAATTGCCTTTGTGGCACCTATTGCCAAGGCCGTGCAGGGGGCAAAGCTGGGCCAACGCGTCACGTTACACCTCGGGCCGAAAGAGGAAGTAGTGGAAGTAGCTGCCATTACGTACGATGTCTGAGTATCAGCCCCAAGCGAAGCTCGGCATAACGCGTAGACAGTAGATGCAGTAAGCATATTAGTTTGTCTTTCCCTTTTAAATCAATGCTATGGCTATTCCTACACCCAACGTCAACCCGAACCAGCTGGTCCGCTATATCCTGCAAATTGATGCCATGCGGGACACCGAAAGCATTGGGCAGGTGCGCCAGCTGCTCACCGGCCTCAAGCTGCTCGTAGACCGGATAGAGCCCGGCGAAGTGGAAGTTGCCGTCACCCACCCCGATTCGCCCGGCCAGGATGATATTCGCGAAGCATTGTTAAAGGCCGGCATTTCGGTGCAGAACATCACGGCCCAAACGGGCTAGCATACACAGGCACTACTGGGGGGCAAATTCAACCAGTTGACCCCGATAAAACGCTGCCAGCCGGGCAACGTATTGAGGGCGTGCCTCTCCCTGCGGGCGTCCTCTCTTTGCCACTAATTCCTATTGCATGCGAAGCATTTCTCTGGTCCGTGTCAATGGTTTGCTACTACTTGCCTTGCTGGCGTTGGCCCTGCTTTATTACGGCCGATTATTTCTGATTCCGGTGGCATTTGCCATTGTGCTGGCCATGCTGCTGGCGCCGGTTAGTCGGCGGCTGGAAAGCTGGGGGCTAGGGCGCGGACTTGCTTCTTTCGTTTGCCTTGTGCTGCTGTTGTTGGTTATTGGGGCCATGGGCTGGGCCATTGGCGAGCAGGCCGCCAATATTTCCGAGCAGCTACCCCAGATTCAGGCCAAGCTACAGGAGCTTTTAGGTCAGGGCCAGCAGTTGATTCAACGCGAGTTTGGCGTCACGCCAAAAGCTCAGATTCAGTTTGTACAGGAGCAGATCAGCAAGATTGCGCAGTCGGCTAACCGCTACCTCACTACTTCTCTCAAAGGCATTTTTGGGTTGCTGGGGGGCTTTGTGCTGGTGCTGTTGTACTTATTCTTTCTACTGTGGCAGCGCAGTAAGTTCCGGGAGTTTTTGCTGCGACTGGCGCCCGCCGAAAACCGCTCCGAGTATGCCCGGATGCTACACCAGATCCGCCAAGTGTCGGGCCAGTACCTAGTGGGCCGCATGATTTCCGTTATTTTTCTGGCTGTGTTCTACGCCATCGGCTTTTCCATCATCGGTCTGCAGAATGCCGTGCTGCTGGGCCTCATTGCGGCTTTTCCCACCATCATTCCGTACGTGGGCGCGTTCGTTGGGGGCTTTTTCCGTTGATAATGGCCTTAGTTAGTGGCTCCTCCGGTCAGGTGTTGCCAACGGTCGGTATTATGGTGGCCGCGCAGGTTATCGACAATAATATCATCGAGCCACTAGTGATGGGGGCCAATTTGAACCTGAGCCCCATCTTCACTATCGTTGCCGTGGTGCTCGGCGAGCTGATTTGGGGCGTACCGGGCATGATTCTGTTCGAGCCCCTTTTCGCTATCATCCGCATCATTTGCTCCCACGTACCTGCCCTGCACCCGTACGCGTTTCTGCTGGAAGATGAGGTGGAAGAGCCGCAGTGGCTTCAGAAGTTGAAGCACGCTTTCAGCCGAAATAAAACCTAACAGCCGGGTTCGTTCAGCCCAGTTTTACTCTCCGTTCAGCCCCTCGGTTATCTCGCGCACCGCTTCCGACAAATGGGCGGGCACCTCGGCTTTAGGCTGGAGCAAACGCAACAGACGCAGGTATTTGGCCCGGCCATCCCCCAGCATCGTCCGCGATACTTCCACGGTGAAAATCTTGAAGGGCTCCACTTTTTGAACCCCTACTAGCAGAAACCGGTCGGCGTGGAGGGCATCAAGGTAGAAGGCGGCCTGGCGGTCGTAGTCGTAGCCGGAGCACTGCCACAGGAAGTGGTCGTAGTCGCGGGCGTTGGTGGTTTTAAAGTCGATGATGGTGTAGCCACGGTCGGTTTCGGGCACTACAAGGTCGGCACGCAGCTTACAGACGGTTTGGGTAGAAGGCTCGGTGAAAATGCAGCTCGGCTCAGGCACGCCAGTGGCTAGCAGTTCCTTTATTTCGGGGTTAAGCTGCACGCCTTCTACCATCCACCACACCAGCGTATCGTTGATACCGGGCAGGCCGGGCTCGTACAAAGTAGGCTCCAGCAAGGCCGTATGAAATGCGGTGCCCAATCCTAAAGCGCCTGACATAGAAGCCGGCTTCTGGTAGCGCCCGTTCAGGGCATCGCGCAGCCGCGAGAGATCGGAGTTGGCAATGGCTGGCAGTGCACGGTAATCATCGTAGGGCAGGCGCAGCAGATCGGGGCGGCGGAAGGGGTCGGTTTCGGTCATGGCGTTGTAACAGCAGCATACGCAGGATAGCTCCAGCGTAGTTACTTAATTATGCGCCCGAAGGTCGAAAAAAAGCCCCCCAGCTTCGCAAATAACCTCAACCGAAAAACCCCAAAGTCGGGAATCAAACACCCCTGATTGAATAACCCGTTACTTCACAACGAGTTGGCCGCGTAGCATGTGCATCCCGCAGGTAAACTCGAATGTGCCCGCCTGCCGGGGCAGCAGTTCCACGGCCGTCGTTTGGAAAGGCGCCAACTCACGGCGAATCTGAAAATCGGGCAGCAGCAGTTCCTCGGAGCAGCTGTTGTCTTCGTCGCGGTAAAAGTTCAGCTGCACGGGCTTATCCTTTTCCACCTCAATTACATTCGGCGAATAGCCGCCCTTCACCATAATATCGACCTGCTGCACGCCGCTGCTCGAGGATACAGCCGTGGCTACTTGGTGCGGGGCCATAAAGAAGAACCAGCCGACGAAGCCAATGGAGGCCATGCCCCCAAGCAAAACAATGATTTCAGTTGTGTCCATGATTTTCAAACAGTATTACTACAACCTGCCAAAATTCCGTCCGTCATGCAGAGCGGAGCGAAGCATCTCGGCAGCGGTAGTAGGATTACCAACCTAATATCAGCACGCGAGATGCTTCGCTCCGCTCTGCATGACAAACGACAAATCAACGACTACACCTTAGCGGCGCGCAGCCGTAGCGAGTTGGTGAGCACCGACACAGAGCTGAGAGCCATCGCGGCGGCAGCTAGCATAGGCGAGAGCAGCCAGCCAGTGAAGGGATACAGCAGGCCCGCGGCAATAGGAATACCGAGCGTGTTGTAAACGAAGGCGAAAAACAGGTTTTGGCGGATAGTGCGCATAGTTTGGCGCGAGAGACGCAGCGCCGTGACTACCCCGTTGAGGTCGGAGCGCATGAGGGTGATGCCGGCGGCTTCCATGGCTACATCGGTGCCGCCGCCCATCGCTAAGCCTAAGTCGGCCTGCGCCAGCGCGGGAGCATCGTTGATGCCGTCGCCGACCATCGCTACGATGCGGCCTTCGGCTTGCAACGCCTTCACTTTACTGGCTTTATCCTGCGGCAATACTTCGGCGAAAAAGCGCGTAATACCTACTTGTTGAGCTACTTTGGCAGCGGTTTGCTGATTGTCACCGGTCATCATAACTACTTCCAAGCCCTGCCGTTGCAGTTCCCGAATAGCCGCCGCCGACGTTTCGCGTACGGTGTCAGCCACGCCAAATAAGGCGACAATTTGCCCCCCAATGGCCGCATAGAGCACCGTTTTGGCCTCATCCAGTAATCGGTCAGCGGCTTCAGTAGAGGCAGGAGTTAGTAGTACGTTATGTTCCTCTAGCAGCCGACGGTTGCCAATAAGTACCCGCTGGCCTTCTACCGTGGCACCAGCACCGCGGCCTTCATAGGCCTGGAAATCAGCAGCAAGCAATGATGCCACGCCCTGCGCATCCGCGTAGCGTACCACAGCCTCAGCCAACGGATGTTCCGACTGCCGCTCCAGCGCCGTTAGCATAGCTAACACGGATGCCTGATCCGTGCTGGGGGGCAAATTCAGGGGAATAAAGTCCGTCACGGCGGGCTCGCCGCGGGTGATGGTACCTGTTTTGTCGAGCAGCACGGTGTTTACCTGATAGGCTTTTTCCAGCGCCTCCGCATTGCGAATCAGCACACCATGTTCAGCCCCTTTGCCTGTACCGACCATGATGGCCGTGGGCGTGGCCAAGCCGAGCGCACAGGGACAGGCAATGATGAGCACCGCCACAAAATTGACCAAAGCCAGCGGCAAACGAGTAGCCTCCGGCGCGGCCAGAAACCAGACTACGAAGGTCGCAATGGCAATCATGACCACGATCGGCACAAACACGGCGCTCACCTTATCAGCGAGGCGCTGAATGGGTGCGCGGCTGCCTTGGGCTTCTTCCACCAGCTTCACAATTTGCGCCAGCATGGTTTCGTGGCCTACTTTGGTCACTTGGAAGCGGAAGGAGCCGGTTTTATTCAGCGTAGCCCCAAATACCGGGTCTCCGACCTTCTTTTCTACCGGCAGACTTTCGCCCGTCAGCATAGCCTCATCCAGCGCCGAGCGGCCTTCTGTGATAACGCCATCGGTGGCCACTTTTTCGCCGGGCCGCACAAGTACGATGTCATTCAGCCGAACTTCTTCGATAGGAATATCAACTTCCTGACCGTGGCGCACAACGCGGGCCGTTTTGGCTTGCAGATCCATCAGCGCCCGAATGGCGGCCGACGTACGTTGCTTAGCCCGGCTTTCCAGCACTTTACCCAGCAGAATCAGGGCAATGATGGTGGCCGTGGTGTCGTAATACACCTCCGGCATCAGGCCTTGGCGCATAAACCAGTTCGGTATCAGCGTGGCCGCGAGGCTATAGAGAAATGCCGCGCCAGTACCCACGGCAATAAGCGTATCCATGCTGGCGGTGCGGTGGCGCAGCCCATTCCAGGCCGACACATAGAACTCGCGCCCGCTATACAAGAGCACGGGCAACGTGAGCAGCAATTGTACATAGTTGAGTACCGGCATCGACACGCGCTGCATCAGCGCCGGCCACAGCATAACCATAGACAGCGGCATGATGATGGCCGCCAGGGCAACTGCTACCCAAAACCGGCGCAGCAGTTTGCGATAAGCAGCCGCTTTGCGCTGAGCCAGTTCCTCGTCGGAACCCAGCACCCCAGCCGCCACCGGCTCGTGCACGGCGTATCCGGCCTGCTCCACCGCCGCCCGCAGACCGGCCTTATCTATCTGAGTAGGCAGAAACTCGACAGTCGCTTTTTCGCTGGCCAGATTAACGGTAGCGCGCTGCACACCGGGCGTACGACTCAAGGCGCGCTCCACAAAATTGGAGCAGGAAGCGCAGGTCATGCCCTCTATATTAAGCGTTGTGGTTTCAGTGGTAGTGTTGGGGGGCAAATTTGCCGGCTCGCCGGGAGTCGGCACTTGCGAAGGCGATGGTGCTGACGTAGTATTCATAAAACAGGGAATTTCATTGGTAACAAAAGCTGGGACTGAAAACGTCCAAAACGCTATACAAAGTAACGTCTGCCAGCCCCAGATGGAGGTGCGCAATTCGCGCTAGGAAGTACAGAGTTCTGCCTTTGCGGCGCATTTGTTTTCTCAACATGCGCTTACCCGTCCGTCATGCAGAGCACAGCGAAGCATCTCGCGTGCTGATGTCAGGTTACTAATCCCGCATCAGCACGCGAGATGCTTCGCTGTGCTCTGCATGACCGTCTTAAATTAAAGTCACTATCCCCTTTTCGGCAGGTTCATAATTAAGCTCAGAGCTTATAGAACTATGGCTCTTAGTCCGGCAATCGGAGGCACTGCTTCCTTTAGGAATGGCTGCATTCTGATATCAGTGAGGCTTAAAGCGGCGCAATCGACTTTCAACGCCGCATTTTTGCCCTTCCCAGCAATCCATACTGATTTGCTTGGCAGTGAACAACTGACGTAAGTTTGTCGTTAAGAATTCGCCATGTACAAACTCACTGCTCCTGTTCGTCGTCGAGTGGCCGCCAGCTTGCTGGGGGTCTTTCTGAGCGTGTTCGCGGTGCAGTTTCTGTGCTTGTGCTTTGGCGTGCAGGCCCGCAGTCTGCCTCAGTATGTGGCGGCCACGGAGCAGCACAGTCACGCCACGAGCACTCCGCACGAGCACAAAGCAGTTTCTCATCATCACGATCAGGACCACGCTTCGGGCGATGAGCAAGGACAGAAGGACGAATGCTGCCGCGACAAAACCTCGACTTTTTTCGCGTCGCTCACGCATCCGCCCAAGGTTAGCTTCGATAAGGCAATGCCCCTGCACCTGGCGCTGCCTCCAGCCAGCAGCTTTGCACTAGCTCATTTTGAGGCTTGGGACCGCACGCAACCTGTGTTGCTGGTGCCACCCGCCCATCTGAAGCCCAAGATTCCCGATATCCGGGTGTTTATTGGTTCCCTGACTATTTAAGGTTTCGCGTCTGAAAAGGTCCGCGCTGCCCCGGCTTGTCCGTGGGCTGGCGCGGACCTTTTCGCGTGTCTGATCAAGCTTTGAGCCCCGTTGCACTGCAAGCCTCCCTCCTTCCACCCTTCCTGACTTCACACAAAAAGCCCCCAGGGCTTCATTTCGCATTTATAACATGCTCCTTTTTATGAAAAACCTATTGTCTGTGGGCTTGCTCCTGGCTGGCCTCTCCCTCTCGACCACCAGTTGCTCTGATAACGCTTCAAACAGCTCGCAAACCGCCGCCGATGGCCATGACCACGGCACGGAGGCAAGCGCTACCCACGCCGGCGAGCATATTTATACCTGCCCGATGCACCCCGAAGTAGTGAGCAACGAGCCCGGCAAATGCCCTAAATGCGGCATGACCCTGGAACACACCGACGGCGCCAATAACGATGGCAAAACCTACCGTATGGTGTTTACTTCAGCGCCCGCTCAGCTTGCCGCTGGTAAGCCCGTCACCTTGTCTTTCCTGCCTCAGATCGAAGGTCAGGAAAAAGCGCCTGTGCCGCTGGCTATACTACACGAGAAGAAAATGCACCTCATCATCGTGAGCAAAGACTTATCGGAGTTCTACCACGAGCACCCCGAGTTCACGGCCGATGGCAAGTATAATGTGCCTTTCACCTTCAAAACCGGCGGCGACTACGTGCTCTACCAAGACTATCAGCCGGAGGGCGGCGCCCACCAGCTGGGTCGCCAGGAAGTGGCTGTTGCCGGTCCGAAGAAAGAGCAGGTAAAGTTTACGAATGACCAGATGCGTTGGCAGAAAAACGGCTACGAGGCTGTATTGTCCTTCGATAAGGCTGTGCAAGTTGGTCAGCCTTTGGCCTTACAAGTGAACGTGAGCCGCAATGGTCAGCCCGTTACCAACCTCGATAACTACCTCGGCGCGCTGGGTCATATGGTGATCATCAGCGAGGACACGAAGCAGTACTTGCACGTGCACCCCGGCGACGCGGGCGCCAACCGTGGCCCCAGCATCGGTTTCCAAACAGGCTTCGAGCAGGCCGGTATATACCGCGTTTTCCTCCAGTTTAATCATGGGGGGCAAATTCACACTGCCGACTTCACCGTGAACGTAGCCCCAGCCGCCGGCGCCACGGCCGCCGCCACCTACGAGTGCCCCATGAAGTGCGAGGGCAGCGCCAGCACCCAGCCCGGCAAGTGCCCCGTGTGCAACATGGACTTAGTAAAGAAAAGCTAAAGCCATCCAGTAAGGCCGTCATGCAGAGCGGCAGCGAAGCATCTCGCGTGCTGATGTTGCCAAGCTAATCAACGAAGCGAGCGAGATGCTTCGCTGCCGCTCTGCATGACGGCCTTACTGGATGGGATCAAAGACGAGAATCAAGAAGTAACAATAGAGTCAATTCTCAGTGAATAAACTCCTTGAATATTCATGTAAACACTTCAAGCTGAGGCTACTGGCAGCGCTTGGGATGTTATTGCTTGTGCTTCCGGCGCGCGCCCAGCAAGTGCTTAGCCTGGATAGTGCCCTGGCGGGCGCCTTGCGGGTGAGCCCGGCGCTACGGCAGGCGGGGGCGGAGCAGCGCGAGCAGGAAGCATTGCGGCGGGGGCTTTTTCGCTGATTAATCCGGGCATTATTGTGGAAAGCCCCACGGGGGAATTCTACACGCTGGGCGTTCAGCAGACCTTCGAATTTCCGACCGTGTACACCCGCCAAGCTCAGGTTGGCCGGGCGCAAGTGACGTTGGCTCAGCGCAACCAACAGATTAGTCGCAATACGGTGCAGCGCGAGGTACGCCTGAGCTACTTGGCTCTGCAAATAGCCGAAGCCCAACAGCGCCAGCTGGCCAGCCAAGACAGCCTCCTCCGCACCCTCGCTGCCGCCTCCGAGCGCCTCTACGCCGCCGGCGAAGTCGATTATTTGCAGCGCGTAAGCACCGAGGCCGAATCAAGGCAAGCTGCCAACCGTCTCCAGCAAGCCGCCGCCGACCGCCGCGCTGCCCAGGCCCGGCTGGGGCTGCTCCTGGGCCAGTCCACCGCCGAGCTGACCACCGGCGCCGATTTAGTGGCCTTGGGCACAGTGATTTTGCCCCCCAGCCCGGTCGCAACCGCAACGGACAGCGCACAACTTCAAGCTAATCCGCAGCTGGCGTTTGCGTTGCAAAACATCGAGGTGAGCCGCTTGAATCTGCGTTTGGCGCGGGCGCGAGCCCTACCGGGCGTGATACTCGGTTATCAAAACCAAGGGGAGCGGGATTCGCCCATCAAGAACCGCTTTCAGGCGGGTTTGTCGCTACCACTTTATTTCTGGACCTACCGCTCACAGGTGCGGGCGGCCGACGCCCGCTTGCAGGCGTCGCTGGCGCAGCGGGCAGCTACTACGTTGGAAGTCAGTCGCGAATCCCAGCAGGCCTTGGCTGACGTAACCAAGTTTGAAGCCAGCGTGCGCTATTTTCAGCAAACGGGCTTGCCCCAGTCCACGACCATTATCAGCACGGCCCAGCGGTTATTCAAGGCCGGAGAAGTTAGCTACTACTTGTTCGTGCAAAGCGTTAATCAGGCCTTCCAGATCCGCGCCGACTACCTCGCTGCGGTGCGTGGGTATCAGGAAGCGCTTATTCAACTCAACTTTTTACGCGGCCAATGAAACCCTATCTGCTAGTCATTCTGCTCCTTGGCGCCCTGGGTTTTGGGGCGCCATCCGCCACGGCCCACGGCGGCGAAGACCACGGCGAAACCGCCACTGCTTCGGCGGCGGGCGCGCAGTATTTCTCGGTTACGAGCCAATCAACGCAGTTTGAGCTGCTGCTGCGCTACGAGCCCATAAAGGCCGGCGAGCCCGCTCATTTGCGCCTGTTTGTATCAGATTTTGCCACCAACGCACCCATCTCCGGTGCCCGCCTCACCTTCACGGTGCCCGAAAACGACAAACTCCAATTCGCGGCCACGCCCCAAGGACCCGGCGAGTATTTGGTGGAAGGCCAGTTTCCTGCCAACCAAGCGTATAGCCTCACGGTGAACATTGTAGCTGGCAAGCGGGCCGATTTAATGCTTCTCAAAGGCATAGAGGTGGGTAAGGAACTTCCCGTTGCGGCGGCAGCACCAACTACAGAGTCATTTCTGACTTGGAAAATGGGTTTACTGCTGCTGGGGGGCTTTTTGGCGGGCGTCGCCCTTACCGCTTTGCTTCTCCGCCGCCGCACCCGCGTCACCAACGCCCAACCGCCCTTGGTACACTCATGAAAACGTCCCCAAAACCATTCTTCCGCCACTGGAAAGCAGCCAGCCTCCTGCTGACAACTCTGCTTTGTGGCCTGTTCGCAGTTTTCCTGCCCCCGCCGCGTCCGTTGGCAGCCCACGGCGGCGAAGACCACGGCGCAACGGCCACCGCTTCGGGCGTTACCTCCGGCGCCCCAGATGAGGTAGTTATGCCCAAGGAAAGCCAGTTTCTATTTGAGATTCGCACCCAGCTAGTCACCTCCGACACCCTACTCACGCGCCGCACCTTGCTGGGTCAAGTGACGGCGGCGCCCGGCGGCGAAGGCCGCGTAGTTGCGCCCCAAACCGGCCGTTTGGTGTCGCTGAATGTGCGCGTAGGGCAGAACGTGCGGGCCGGCCAGGTGCTGGCGGTGCTCGATCAAACCCTGGCTGCCACCGAGCAGATTGGTCTGGCCACCGACCGCGCCAATGCCCAGGCCGAACTACGCGCCGCCCAGCAGGATTACGCCCGCCTCAAAAGCATCGAGGATATAGCCGCCCGCAAAGACGTGGTGGCCGCTGAGCTGCGCCTACGTCAAGCCCGCCAAAACGCTGGCATTCTAAACAACCAAAGCAGTCAGCGCCGCGTCGAGCTACGGGCTCCCATTATGGGCACCGTCGATGTGTTCGGGCTGGCTGTGGGGCAACAAGTAAATCAAGGCGATGACCTGCTGCGCGTTATCAACCCTGGCCAGCTGTATGTGCAGGCGCAGGTGTTTGCCGCCGACATGAGTCAGGTGAATGAAGCCGGCCGGTTTGTGATTGAAGGTCTGCAAGATGGCACCTCGGTACCGGCTCGCTTAGTGTCGTTCAGTAACGTGGTGAACCCCGTAAATCAGGCCCGCGAGCTGGTGCTGTCCGTGCAGGGCAACACCACGCTCCGACCTGGCCAAAGCGTAAACGTGCGCGTCCAAACCCGCGGCGCCGAAGCCCAACTTACTGTCCCGACCAGCGCTGTCACCGACGTCGGGGGGCGCCCAGCCGTCTTCGTGCACACGGCCCCCGAGGTATTCAAGCTCCGCTACATCCGCCCCGGCGCCGCCGACGATCAGCAAACCACCATCGCCGAAGGCTTAAGCGAAAACGAGCGAGTAGTGACGCAGAATACCTATCAGCTGAAGTCAGTGTATTTGAATCAGTAATTGCATTTATACCCTAAACAGGTGGTCATGCAGAGCGCAGCGAAGCATCTCGCGTGCTGACGTTGCAACGATAACCCAATCGTTAGCACGCGAGATGCTTCGCTACGCTCTGCATGACGTTCTTTTTGAATAAAGCTCTCCTGTCAACTCCGCGCTGCCAGAACAACGCTCGCTCCACCCATGCTCGACCGAATCATTCGCTTTTCCCTTGAAAACCGCCTGCTCACGCTGGCCTTCGCCCTAGCGCTGCTCGTGGGGGCTTTGCTACGTTGCGTGGCCTACCCGTCGATGTGCTGCCCGACCTGGACCGCCCCCGCGTAACGGTATTCTTGGAGGCACCCGGCATGGCCCCGGAAGAGGTAGAAGCCCTCGTGACGCGGCCCGTGGAAACGGCCCTCAACGGCGCCACCGGCGTAGAGGCGGTGCGCTCCAACTCGGCTGTGGGACTGGGCATGGTGTTCATCGAATTCAACTACGGCACCGACATCTTCACGGCTCGGCAAATCGTGAGCGAGAAGCTGCAAACGGTGCAGGAGCAGTTGCCCGAGGGCATCTCGCCGGTGCTGGGTCCTATTTCTTCCGTAATGGGCCAGATTATGCTCGTCGGCCTGACGAGCGGCCACACCCCGCCGGCCACGAAGGATACAATTGCCCCCAGAACCAGCCAAAGCCCGAACAACACATCAACGCCGCTGACCTGCGCACCCTTGCCGACTACACCGTGCGCCAGCGTCTGCTCAGCATTGCGGGCGTGGCCCAGGTCATCCCCATCGGCGGAGAGCAACGCCAGTATCAGGTGCTCGTTGATTTGCCCCGGCTTAATGCTACAGGCTTAACTATCAATCAGCTGGAAGAAGCCCTGCGCCAGTCGAACCTGAATACTACCGGCAACTTTTTCGACCGCAATGGCTCCGAAGTACTCATTCGCAACTTAGGCCGCTTGCGCTCGGTGGAGGATATCGAGAACATTATCGTGAGCTACCGCGACGGCTCGCCTGTGACGGTGAAACAAGTGGCCACGGTGCAGTTTGGGGGACGTTTCAAGCGCGGCGACGGCAGCGTAAATGGCCAGCCGGCCGTCATTCTCAGCATCGAGAAGCAGCCCGGCGCCAGCACCCCCGAGCTCACCCGCCAAATCGAAGCCGCCCTCGCCGACTTACAGCCTTCCCTGCCGACCGATGTGCGTTTCAACACGCGTTTGTTCCAGCAGGCCGAGTTTATCAATGCCTCGCTGACCAACGTGGAAGAAGCCCTGCGCGACGGGGCCATTCTGGTAGTGATTGTGCTGTTCGCTTTCCTGCTGAACGTGCGTACCACCGTTATTTCGCTCACGGCCATTCCGTTATCCTTGCTCGTTACGGCCCTAGTATTCAAGCTGGGGGGCATTTCTATCAACACGCTTACGCTCGGCGGCCTGGCAATTGCTATCGGTGAGCTGGTGGATGACGCGATTGTAGACGTGGAAAACGTCTTCCGGCGCTTGCGCGAAAACCGGCAGCTGGCCCAGCCACGCCCGGCTTTGCAGGTGATTTATGAGGCTTCCAGCGAGGTA
The DNA here is from genome assembly GCF_004355185.1 of Hymenobacter radiodurans. Taxonomy (NCBI): domain Bacteria; kingdom Pseudomonadati; phylum Bacteroidota; class Cytophagia; order Cytophagales; family Hymenobacteraceae; genus Hymenobacter; species Hymenobacter radiodurans. Next base: position 1,555,632 of record NZ_CP037922.1, on the reverse strand, counting down.
CGCAACTCCATTGTGTACGCCACCATTATTGTGGTGCTCGTGTTCCTGCCATTGTTTGCGTTGTCGGGTATGGAAGGGCGCATTTTTGCCCCCCTGGGCGTGGCCTACATCACCAGCATCATTGCGTCGCTGTTCGTTTCCTTGACCGTGACGCCGGTACTGTGCTATTATTTGCTGCCCAAAATGAAGATGCGCGCCGAGCAAGACAGCCGCTTGGTGCGTTGGCTGAAGGCGAAGGATACGCGCCTGCTGAGCTTCGGCTTTCGGCACCCCAAGCTGATTCTGGGCACTACCGGACTATTGTTTGTGCTGGCGGCGGCCATGGTACCTTTCTTTGGTACTGAGTTTTTGCCGCCCTTCAACGAAGGCTCGCTTACCATCAACTTCTCCGCCCCCGCCGGCACGTCGCTGGCGGAGTCGAACCGCCTGGGCACCATTGCCGAAAAGCAGATGCTGCAAGTGCCGGAAGTGGCCTACACGGCCCGCCGCACCGGTCGCGCCGAGCTGGACGAGCACGCCGAATCGGTGAACAACTCTGAAATAGAAGTAGCTTTCAAAACCGACGCGGAGTTGGAGAAAGCCGGCTTGAAGCGCCGCGAAAAAGACGTCATCCTAACCGATCTGCGCCAGCGCCTGAGTTTGCTGCAAGGCGTCAGCGTGAATGTGGGACAGCCCATTTCTCACCGCCTCGACCACCTGTTGTCGGGCGTGCGGGCCCAGGTCGCTATCAAGGTTTTTGGCAACGACTTGCTCGAATTGCGCCGCTACGCCAACGAAGTCCGCGACGTGGCCGCCACGGTGCCGGGCGTAGTCGATTTGCAAGTTGAAAAGCAGGTGCAGGTGCCCCAGCTGCTAATTCGGCCCCGCGAAGACGCTATTCGGGCGCTGGGCCTGCCCCGCGGCGAGGTAGTGCAGGACCTGGAAACACTGTTTCAGGGCGCCGTGGTGTCGCGCATTCTGCAGGGCCAGCAGAGCTTCGAACTTATTGTAAAGCTGCCCGACTCCCTGCGCGCCGACCTCGACCAAATTGCCCAAACTCGTCTCGAAACGCCCAGCGGCGGCTTCGTGCCCGTCAGCGCCGTGGCCGACGTGAGCTACGAGCCCGGTCCCAACACCATCAACCACGAAAACACTCAGCGCCGCATCACCATTTCGGCCAACGTGGCCGGCCGCGACCTGGGCAGTGCCGTGCAGGAAATGCAGCAGCGCATTCGCCAGCAAGTGAAACTGCCCACGGGCTACTACCTCACCTATGGGGGGCAATTCGAAAGTCAGCAGGCGGCCAGCAGCCGGATCCTGTGGCTGAGTTTGTTCTCGTTGGGGGGCATTTTTCTAGTGTTGTACGCCCATTTCAAATCCTGGCTGCTCGTCGCCCAGATTATGCTCAATATTCCGCTGGCCCTTATCGGCTCGGTGGCGGCCGTCCTGCTCACGGGCGGCACGCTCAGCATCGCCTCGCTGGTCGGGTTTATCACGCTCACCGGCATTGCTTCGCGCAACGGCATCATGATGATTTCCCACTACATCCATCTGGTAGAAAAAGAGGGCGAATCGTTCTCCGACCAGATGATACTGCGCGGCTCCCTGGAGCGCCTCGTGCCCGTGCTGATGACGGCGCTCGTCGCAGCCCTGGCCCTCGTGCCGCTTACGTTGGCCAAGGACGCGCCCGGCAAGGAAATTCTGTATCCGGTGGCCGTGGTCATTCTGGGGGGCCTTTTGTCCTCTACGTTGCTCGATATCATCGTCACGCCGGTCGTGTTTCGATTGATGGGTCGCAAAGCCCTAGAGCAATACCGCCAGAACCACTCCGCCCCCGCCCTCACCTCCTCCTTAGACGCACCCCCTTTCACGCCGCTCACCGATCAAAATCCGGCGCCCATAATCCACTAATTTTCCTTCTTCCAGCATTACTTAAGCTATATTCAAATCGTATAGCAAAGCAGAGCGTATGCTGTGCAGCTTGTGGCGCTAGCGCCCAAGTCTGAAGCAACATGCCCGTATGGTTGAAGTCATTATCTTCTGCCCTATTTGGCCTGTTCACTCGCGTGTAATGGGTCTAATGAGAAGGCTGCTTTTCAAAGGTGCGGCCTCTTGTTGTAGCCGATTACTTATTTACGATTTAAAGACAAAATCATCTTCCAGTAGTACTACCTTCGCCATGATGAAAATATTAGTAGTTGATGATGAGCCAGACGTGCGCCAACTATTTGAGCAGCGTTTTCGGCGAGAAATCCGCAATGGCGTGTTCTCCTTCACCTTTGCTTATTCGGGCGAGGAAGCCCTTGAGTACCTGCACGATCACTTCTCGGAAGTTGTCCTGATCTTATCCGATATCAATATGCCCGGCATGAGTGGGCTGGAGCTGCTGCGGCGCATCAAGCAGGAGCACCCTACGCCGCCCCGCCCACGGTGATGATGATTACGGCCTACGCCGACCAGGAAAGCCACCGACAAGCGATGCAATTGGGAGCCAATGACTTCCTCACCAAACCAGTAGACTTCTCAGCCCTGAAGGAAAAGTTGATTTCCATGGAAAAGGCATGAAAACAAAGATTTTAGTTGTAGACGACGAAGCTGATTTAGAACTGCTGATCAAGCAGAAATTCAGGCGCAAAATCCGGGAGAATCAGTACGAGTTTCTGTTTGCCAGCAACGGGCAGGAGGCGCTTTCCCGCGTGGCCGAAAACCCCGATACGGATATTATTCTCTCCGATATCAATATGCCCGTCATGGATGGGCTCACTATGCTTACCAAGCTGCACGAGGCGCATACGGCCATCAAAACCGTAATGGTATCGGCCTACGGCGACATGCAGAATATCCGCACGGCCATGAACCGCGGCGCCTTCGACTTTGTGTGTAAGCCAGTCGATTTCAATGACTTAGAGCTCACCATCGAGAAAACCATCGTGCAGGTAAAGCAGCTGCGCGAAACGCTTCAGGCAATTCAGGAAAACAACATCCTGAAGATGTACGTGGACGAGACGGTGCTCAATTTTATGGCCCGCCCTGACTTTGAGAACAAGCTATTGGCTAGCGAAACAGTTGATGCCACGGTCGTTTTCATTGATATCTGTGGCTTTACCTCCTTGTCGGAAGTTTTGCCCCCCGGCGATGTGGTGAACATGCTCAATTCCTATTTCGATAAAATGGTGCGCGAGATTATCGCACACAGTGGCTACATCGATAAGTTCATGGGCGACGCAGTAATGGCCGTATTCCGGGGCGAGTACCACCTCGACCGCGCCATCGACGCGGCCCTCTCGGTGCGCAGTCTGATTGCCGCCAGCCCCGGCACTCTCACCGATGGCTCACCCTACCAACCACAGGTGTCTATCGGCATCAATACGGGCGAAATGGTGTCCGGCAACATCGGCTCTGCCTCGCTTAAGCGCTTGGATTACACCGTAATTGGCGACACTGTAAACGTAAGCCAGCGGCTGCAAGGCGCCGCTCAGCCCGGCCAGATTATCGTTACCGAAGCGACCTACAACAAGATAAAAGAGTCATTTCAGTGCCGTCAGGTGGGTGAGGTCAGCCTGAAGAATAAGTCGAAACCCATCATGACTTACGAGGTCGTAGCCTAGAATTAATTCCTCATCAAATACTAGAACGTCATGCAGAGCGGCAGCAAAGCATCGCGCTCGCGTCGTTGCAACGGTAACTTCAACGAAGTGAGCGCGATGCTTTGCTGCCGCTCTGCATGACGTTCTTTTGTAAAGTCTTTGTCAAAGCGTTCTCCTCCTACCTCCATGAAACACGCTATACTTTCTCGTTTCCTTCTGTCCGGAAGTTTGCTAGGGCTGTTTCTCCTAAATAACGGCGCGGCCACGGCCCAGCGCAGTCCGTTTGCCGGCGACAAACGCTCGGCCATTAAGGAAGAAGATCTAAAACGCGACTTGTTTGCTATTGGCGGCGACCATTTCCGGGGCCGGGAAGGCGGCACGTTAGACGAGCTAAAAGCCTCTGCCTGGATAGCGGAGCAGGCCCGTGCCATCGGCCTCCAGCCCGCCGGCGACGATGGCACCTATTTCCAGTTCTTTCACATTCAGCGCACCCGCCTCACCAAAGACAGCCGCCTGAGCATTGGTACGCACCAGCTCACCCACGGCAAAGATGCCATGATTTTGGCCCCCGGTGTGGCTACTATAAATGCCCCCCTGGTATTTGTGGGTAATGGTACGGCGGCTGAAATGGCCAACATCGACGTGAAAGGTAAAGCCGTAGCTATTCTGTTTTCGGGCACGCCATCAGCTGACTTAAGCTACCGCCGGTTTGTGGGGCAAACCATGCGCGACAAATCTGTGGAGCTAGTGAAGGCAGGTGCTGTGGCTGTTGTGTTCGTGTCGGATGCGCGAGCCCAGAACTTATATGAAAACTGGACCACCAGCTACGAGCGCGGCCGCTACAGCTTGCCCGGCGAGGTTGCCACCAAAGTAGTTGAGCAGGCGCCCACCGTTTGGCTGCCCGCCGATGCGTTAGCTTGGGTCCGCCAGCCGGGCCAGCAGCTGACGGCTACCCTGAAAGTGGAAACCTTCGCGTATCCATCGGTAAATATTGTGGCGACAGTGCCCGGCACCGACGCGCAGCTGAAAAAGGAAAACGTGCTGTTCAGCACCCACCAAGACCACGACGGCGTGCGCAAAATCGTGGCCGGCGACTCCATCTGGAATGGCGCTGACGACAACGCTACGGGTTGCGCGGCATTGCTCGCTACGATGCGCGCTTTTAAGCAAAAGCCAGCCAAGCGCACTGCTCTGTTTGTGTTTCACGGCGCCGAAGAGCGTGGGTTGCTAGGCTCGCGCTACTACGCTACCCATCCTACCGTGCCGCGTGAATCAATTGTGGCGGTGCTGAATGCGGAAATGCTGGGCCGCAATGCTCCGGATAGCGCGGCGTTGCTGGGCTCGCAACCGCCCCATCGCAACTCCCTTGGCTTGGTCAATACGGCTCTGGCAGCCAACCAAGCCAGCGCCCAATTTAAACTCGACACGCTCTGGGACAAGCCCACTCACCCCGAAGGCTGGTACTTCCGCTCCGACCATCTTTCCTATGCCCGCCTCAATATTCCATCTATCTGCTACACCACGCTGCTGCACAAGGATTACCATACGCCTGAAGACGAGCCCGAGCGCATTAATATTCAGAAACTAGCCGGCGTCACCCGCTGGATTTACCTAACGGGCTGGGCCGTAGCCAACCAAAAGGAGCGCCCCGCTGTAGACAAGGATTTTAAGCTGGAACGATAGCCAAAAATCACGCTGGGGGGCTTTTTTGGCCTTAAATCCTGATTATCAATAGGCAAATTTGCTGCGGCAGAAAGCATAGAGGTTGACGATGAACTCGTCAACCTTTTTTGTGCCCTCTCAGATAGCCATTTAATACTGCCCAGACACAACCTTACGCAGTCTAGAACAGTACTGCTTGTACGGCTGCAGTTATTTGCTTCGTTCGCTCTAAACAAAACAAACAGCCGATAGCTAGTACCGATCTGCTGGATTAGGAAAGACAGAGACCCAGGCTATTCGAAAAGCCCCCTGCCCAGCCCGACGCGGCCCTCCTACATGATGAGCAAATGGTTGCGTGTTTTTTCGATTCGCTGCCTGTCGTTTGAGTACCCTCCGTGCGTAGGAGGCCCGATTAATATCGCTGCTGCATTATATGCAGAGCCAACAAGCTTCTTCACCTTTTCCAGTGCTACGTGTCATCTAGTAAACCCAAGACTTGGAAGTGACCCGCAAACGATTGCGCTTTCCTCCTGATTTGGTTGCAGTTATACAACTGACGAGTAATGCCTGTAGTCTCCAATTAGGAGCTCATTCCGGCATTTGAAGTACTCTCTGATTTCTATTTCCCACTCCAAACCCTTCCTTTATATGCACCCTCTTCTACACTTCCCTGGGCTTCCTAGGTGTGTTAAGCAGCTTACGGCCCTTGCGGCGCTCGGGGCCGTTTTGTGCGTCGGTAGCGCCCCAGCCTACGCCACCGCTGCATCCTCGGCTATTACCACCCTGGCCCAAACGCCGGCCGACATTACCGTAACCGGCCGCGTAATTGACGAAACGGGCGGGGGCCTGCCCGGTGTAAACGTAGTGGTGAAAGGCACCAGCAACGGTACCGCTACCGATCCTGAGGGTCGCTACACTATCACCGCCCCGGATAACGGCACGCTGGTTTTCTCCTTTGTGGGCTACAACCCGCAGGAAGTAGCCATCGGCGGCCGTACCACCATCGACATTAATCTGGCGCCTAATACGCAGGCCCTCGGTGAGGTGGTTGTTACGGGCTACGGTACGCAAAGCAAGCGCGACCTCACCGGCGCCGTGGCCCGCGTGGAAGGCACTGAGATTGTCAATCAGCCCGTACAAACGGCTACCCAAGCGTTGCAGGGCAAAATCTCTGGGGTACAAATCACGAATAACGGTGCTCCTAACTCCCAGCCCGTCGTGCGTATCCGAGGAACGGGTACCCTGCTGGCCGGCGCTAACCCGTTGTATGTGGTAGACGGCGTGCAAACCACTGATATCCGCAACCTGAGCAACGCCGACATTGCAACCATCGACGTTCTGAAAGATGCGTCGGCGGCAGCTATTTATGGTGTGCGGGGGGCAAATGGTGTTATTATCATCACCACCAAGCAGGGCAAAGAAGGCAAACCGGTGCTCAGCTACAGCGCTACGGGGGGCTTTAAGCAAGCAGCTCGCTTAGTAGATATGGCCAGCGCCGACCAGTATGTGAACTACTTGGGTGATGTTTCGCCTAGCACCAACATTCCGAATTTCACGGGCACTACCAACTGGTACGACGAGATCCTGCGCCGCAGCACCTTTCAGAATCACAACATAGCCGTGTCGGGTGCGAGTGAGAACGTGCGCTACTACTTCTCTGGCAATTTGCTTCAGGATGACGGGATCGTCATCAATAACAAGTTTCAGCGCCTGACGGTACGTTCTAACACCGCCTTCGATCTTTCGGATAAGGTAACGATCAGCTCGCAGGCATCCTTTAGCCACGCCAATACGCGCGACGTCAACATAGGAGCCGCTTATGGCAACGCCTACCGCGCGGCCCCCATTATCCAGTCCAAAGTAGGCGACCGGTACGGGAACACCTCCGCCTTCGGCAACGTCGGTAATCCGTTGCTGGATATCGAGAAGAACAACAATAAGTCGTTGGAAAACCGCTTGCAGAGCACCGTGGCCGTAGACGTAAAGCCCATTACTGCGCTTACCCTCCGCTCGGCCATCAACCTCGACCTGAACTACAACAACCGTCGCGTGTATGACTACCAATACCGTAATGATGAGGTGACGTTCCTGACTTCCGGTGGCAACCAGCGCTCAGATCGTAGTAACCTCAACGTGACGCAGAACAATAACTCCCGCTACCTCTGGGAAAACACCGCCACGTATCAGCAGCGCTTCCTCGATAAGCACGACCTAACGGTGTTGGTAGGTACTGTGGTAGAGAAAGGCTTTGACAATCAGTTTTCGGCCGCCCGCCGCGATGTTCCCGTCGACCCGGATCAGTGGTACTTAAATGCTGGCGACCCGAACTCTTCGGTGAACGGTTCGGCAGCCTCGAAGGATAGCCGGCTATCGTACCTCGGGCGCATCAACTACGCCTTCCTCGACCGTTACCTCTTCACCACCAACCTCCGCCACGATGCCACTTCGCGGTTTAACCGCGACCAGCGCAACGGCTTTTTCCCCTCAGTGGGCTTGGGCTGGGTAGTGTCGGATGAAGCCTTTTTGAAAGGCAACACGGTGCTGAACTTCCTGAAGCTGCGGGCCAGCTACGGCCAGCTTGGCAACGACCAGATTCCGGCTGATACCTACATCGTGACGGCTAACTCGAATATTCCTTATGTATTTAATGGCCAGCCAGTATTGGGAGCCACAATTACGGAAATTAAGGACCAGGACGTGCGCTGGGAAACCACCACAGAGTATGACTTCGCAGTAGAGTTTGGCTTGCTCGACAACCGCTTGACGGGCGAAGTAACCTACTACGACAAGACTACTTCCGATGCCCTCATTCCGATTAACATTCCCGGCATCTTAGGCGACCCCAATAACCAGTTTATCACCAACGCCGCCGATATCACCAATAAAGGCGTGGAAACCTCTCTTAACTGGCGCACCAGCATAGGCGAAAGCCCCGACTGGAGCTACAACATTGGCGTGAATGCCACCTTCAACAAAAACCGCATTGCCGAGCTAAACGGTGGGCAGGCGTTGTTTGCTGGTGCCAACAACGTAACGCGCTCCGACAACGGCGTGGCGGCGGGCAGCTTCTACCTGCTCGATGCTATTGGCGTGTACCAATCGGCCGATGAAATTGCCAACGGCCCCCGCTCCACTTTCAATCCTCAGGTGGGCGACTTAAAGTATGCTGACACCAACGGCGACGGCACCGTCGACTTGCTCGACCGCTCTTACTTCGGCTCGTATCAGCCACCGATCTATTACGGTGTGAATGGGGGGCTAAATTTCCGGAATGTGGATTTCTCCTTCGTGTTTTCGGGCAATCTGAACAACAAGGTGTACAACGCCAAAAAGCAGGCGCGCAACGCCAGCACCGATAACGTCGAAGCTGATTTCGCTAACGACCGCTGGACGGCCGCCAACCCGTCCAACTCCGACCCTCGGTCCCTAATGAGCAGCATGCCCAACTCGACCTACTTTCTGGAGTCGGGGTCGTTTTTGCGCCTCACCAACGTGGTACTAGGCTATTCAATCCCAATAGCTGCGCTTGAGCGGTTTCGCATGACTTCGCTTCGTGTATTTGCCGCTGCCCAGAACGTGTTTACGGTAACCAACTACAGTGGCTTCACGCCGGAGCTGTCCGGTGGCCCCCTCGATTCAGGCATCGAACTAAACAGCTACCCCATCAGCCGCACCATCACGGTAGGGCTGAACGTCAACTTCAAATAAGCTACGCCGATGTATTTCTCTATTCCCACCTCTCTCCCGCGCCGCGCCGGTACGGCTGCCTTAGCCCTAGCCCTAGTGATGGTCAGCGGCTGCAAAGATTTCCTTGATGTAGCTCCCCAAGGCCAGCTGAGTGAAGATGCAATTCGCAATGATCCAGCGGCAGCTCAAAAGCTAGTCGATGGGGTGTACAACGTCATGTATCTTGGGGGCTTTGGCCCCGATGTTCATGGCTTACAATACGTTATCATGACGGACATCGCCTCCGACGACTCCGATAAAGGCAGTACTCCGAGTGACTATGGCGATGCGCTTACCATCGACAATTTTACGCTAACCTCCAGCAATGGTACCCCCAATAACGTTTGGAATGGGTACTTCCAAGGCATAGGACGAGCCAATCAGGCCTTGGACAAAATTCCGCTGAGCCCTGCGCCTGAGGCAGATAAAAACCGTTTGATCAGCGAGGTGCGCTTTCTGCGCGCTTACTTCTACTTCAACTTAGTGCGCCTTTTCGGAGGAGTGCCCTTGCTTGACCGCGTACCTCAAACCTCTGAGATTAACAGCCCAGAGTTTCAGCAGCGTGCTACCGCCGATGCCGTTTATGATTTCGTCATCAGCGACCTACAATTTGCCGCTGATAACTTACCGTTGAAAGGTGCCACCCAGACGGGGCGGGTTACGAAAGCGGCTGCGCAAGGCATGCTAGCTAAGGTGTACCTGTATCGCAAAAACTATCAGCAGGCCTATAATCTGACCAACGAGATTATTCAGGGTCGCTCGGGAACGTATGCATTGCAGGAAAACTACGCGGATATTTGGCGCACGGCGGGTGCAAATGGGCCCGAATCCATCTTTGAGGTGCAGGCGGGTGTTAGTGCTTCCTGCAACAACTCCGCAGTGGAGCTATACACCGTATCGCAGGGACCACGCTCGGGTGGCCGGGGCGGCTGGGCTGACTTAGGCTTCGGTTTCAATACGCCTACCACATCGCTGGCCAGTGCCTACGAGCCGAACGACGTACGGCGAGCAGCCAGTATTATCTTCATTCAGCCAACGGCCCCCGCGGGCCAGCGCTCCACCGGCACTGTGCTGTGGGACGGCTTTCGCATTCCGAGCAAAGACTCGGTAGAAGGCTTCCGCTACAGCTATAAAGCCTACCATAGCCGCACCCGCGAAGCTAATTGCGGTAACAACGACTTCTTGCCTAAGAATATTCGGGTGTTACGCTATGGCGAGATCCTGCTCATCAATGCTGAGGCTGCCCGGCAAATTGGTAACACTACCGCTGCGGCTACGAGTTTGAACTTGGTGCGTCGCCGTGCTGGCTTAGCAGCCATTCCGGCTCCTACCCTCGAGCAAATCTGGGCGGAGCGCCGCGTAGAGCTTGCTCTTGAGCACGACCGGTTTTTCGACCTGGTCCGTCAGGAAAGTGTGATTCCCGGCCGCATCGTTCCCATTTTTGCTGCACAAGGTAAAACCTTTGTGAAAGGCAAGCATGAGCTGTTTCCCATTCCGCAGGCCCAGATTGACTTAAGCGGTGGCCAACTGACGCAGAACCCCGGGTATTAATGAAACTTGCTAAACACTACTAGACTAGAGTTAGAAAGCTAGTTCCCCTCCTCAACTGAGGAGGGGTTAGGGGTGGTTGACAATCGCGACCCATTTTCTAGAAATAGTTCTTGTTCTAGCGTCATCAACCGCCCCTAGCCCCTCCTCAACCGAGGAGGGGAACTAGCTTCCTAGCCCTAGTTACACGTCGTCTAAGCTGACTTATGAAAGCAAAACTTCTCCTACTTCTGTATCTGCTGCTACCTGGATTTTTAGTTGCCCAGCAAAAACCAGCACCCAAAAAAGCCCCCCAGACCACCAAATTCGACCCACGCCAACGGCCCCGCAACCTCTCAGATGAGCAACTGCTGGACTTGGTTCAGCGTCAGACGTTTCGGTACTTCTGGGACTTTGGGCACCCGGTATCGGGCATGGCGCGCGAGCGGAGCAACGTGGCCTACGAGTATGGCGGCGAAGTAGTAACCACCGGCGGCACGGGCTTCGGCATTATGGCCATCATTGTGGCCGCCGACCGGAAGTGGATTACGCGGGACGAAGCGGCGGCGCGAATCCTGAAAATCGTTAAGTTTCTGGGGAAGTCGGATTCATTTCACGGTGTGTTTCCGCACTGGCTGAATGGGGAAACCGGCAAGGTTATCCGCTTTAGCCAAAAGGACGACGGTGGCGACTTAGTGGAAACTTCCTTTCTGTTTCAGGGGCTGATTTGTGCCCGCCAATACTTCACCCAGGAAAGCAAAACGGAGCAGGAACTGCGCAACCGTATTCTGTGGATGTGGGAAGGCGTGGAATGGAACTGGCACCAGCAAGGGGGGCAAAATGTGCTCTACTGGCATTGGAGCCCCAACAACGGCTGGAGCATGAACCACCAAATTCATGGCTGGAATGAGTGCTTAATTACCTATGTCATGGCGGCCTCCTCACCTAAGTTTCCCATCGACAAAAAGGTGTACGACCAAGGCTGGGCCACCGGCGACTACTTCAAGAATGGCAAGGAGTTCTACAAAATCAAGCTGCCCTTGGGCTTCGACTACGGCGGGCCGCTGTTTTTCTCGCACTACTCTTTTCTGGGCATCGACCCGCGTGGGCTCAAAGATCAGTACGCCGACTACATGCAGCAAAACCAGGCCCACACCCGCATCAACTACGCCTACTGCGTCGACAACCCGAAGAAGTATAAAGGCTACGGACCCAACAGCTGGGGCCTTACCGCCTCAGATAGTCACAAAGGTTACGCGGCCCACTCCCCGTCTGAAGATTTGGGCGTGATTTCGCCTACTGCCGCCCTATCGGCTATGCCTTACGCGCCGGCCGAGTCGATGGCGGCCTTAAAGCACTTCTACAACGATCTGGGGGACAAAATATGGAGCGAATACGGCTTCGTGGATGGCTTCAGTGAGCACCATAATTGGTACGCCAAATCGCACCTCGCCATCGATCAAGGCCCTATCATCGTCATGATTGAAAACCACCGCACCGGCCTCCTGTGGAAGCTATTCATGAGCAGCCCCGATGTGCAGCGCGGCCTCACCAAACTCGGCTTTGAAAGCCCTCAGATTAAGAAATAATTCCTCTGAACGTCATGCAGCGCGCAGCGAAGCATCTCTACCTTAGTGCTAATCTCAACGAAGCGGGAGAGATGCTTCGGCAAGTGGACGCCAGATAGAGCATGACAGACGATTTTGTTTTCATTAATGCCCATGCTCAGAACCCTGCTCTTGTGCTTTGCTGCGTTGCTGAGTTTGGTTACACAAGCTCAACCAACGGCCAGTCCTGGCCAGCGGACGTATTGCAACCCACTAAACTTGGATTACGGCTACACGCCCATTCCTGACTTTGCAGTTTCGGGTAAGCACCGCGCTACGGCCGACCCGGTTATCACTTTGTTTAAAGGTGACTATTACCTTTTTTCAACCAACCAATGGGGCTACTGGCACAGCAAAGACCTGTATAGCTGGAAGTTCGTTTCGCGGTCCTTTCTCAAGCCTCACCATAAAGTCTATGACGACTTGTGCGCGCCAGCCGTGTTTGTAATGGGCGATACGCTGCTGGTATTTGGGTCGACGCACGAGAAAAACTTTCCGATCTGGATGAGCACCAACCCTAAAGCAAACGAGTGGAAAGAAGCCGTAGAGCCCTTTCAAATCGGCGCTTGGGACCCTGCTTTTTTCCTCGACGATGATGGCAAGCTCTATCTGTACTGGGGCAGTAGCAATGAGTTTCCACTCTACGGCCAGCAGATCAACCGCAAGACTTTTCAGCCTATTGGGCAGCCCAAGGAAATGTTCGGGCTGAATGACGAGCGATTTGGCTGGCAGCGGTTCGGCGAATACCTCGACAACACCTTCCTTGACCCGTTTATGGAAGGCGCCTGGATGAACAAGCACAACGGCAAATACTACCTCCAGTACGGCGCGCCCGGCACCGAATTTAGCGGCTACGCCGACGGGGTGCAGGTGAGCGACAATCCCCTAGGCCCGTTTACACCGCAGCCTCACAACCCATTTGCTTACAAGCCCGGCGGCTTTGCCCGCGGCGCCGGCCACGGCAACACTTTCCAGGATACCTACGGCAACTGGTGGCACCACTCCACAATGGTGGTATCGGTGAAAAACAACTTCGAGCGGCGCCTCGGCCTTTGGCCCGCGGGCTTCGATAAAGACGGCGTGCTGTATAGCAACACCATGTTTGGCGACTATCCGCACTACTTGCCCGATGGCCCCGCCGACCACCTCAAAAGTCGCTTCACAGGTTGGATGCTCCTTAACTACCAGAAGCCAGTGCAGGTATCCTCAACGCTGGGGGGCTTTTCGCCCAACTTCGCCGTAGATGAAAGCATCAAAACCTACTGGAGCGCCGCCACGGGCAATAAAGGCGAATACCTCCAGACCGATTTGGGCAACCTCAGCACGGTGCACGCCATCCAGATCAACTACGCCGACCAAGACGCAGAATTCCTAGGTAAGCAACAAGGCACATACCACCAGTACAAGCTTTGGCACTCCATGGACGGCAAAAAATGGAAGATGCTGGTGGATAAAAGCCAGAACAAAACCGACGTCCCCCACGACTATATTGAGCTAGCCGAGCCAATAAAAACGCGCTACCTCAAGCTCGAAAACATCCACATGCCCACCGGCAAATTTGCCATCAGCGGCCTGCGCGTATTTGGTAAAGGCAACGGTTCTGTGCCCGAAGCTGTGAAGAACTTCATCGTGCTGCGGACTGAAAAAGACAAGCGTAGTGCCTGGCTGAAATGGAAAGCCGTCGACAACGCTTACGCTTACAACATCCACGTTGGCATCAGCTCCGATAAGCTCTACAATTGTATCATGGTGCACGGCTCCCCTGAGTTTTACTTCAAAGGCATGGACAAAGAACTTCCCTATTATTTCACCATCGAAGCCATCAACGAAAACGGAATTTCCACCAGAATACCAGTCGTGACGGCTAAGTAGAGACACATATTTGTCTCTACTTGTTGAACAGCATTATCCTCATAACCAGAACGTCATGCAGAGCAAAGCGAAGCATCTCGCGTGCTGACGCAGGATTAGCAATCCCACTAAACACGCGAGATGCTTCGCTCCGCTCTGCATGACATACGTTTTCAACTAACACTTCTGGGGGCTTTTTCACCTCCCTTTTGCGCTCCAAACCCATCCTATCCTTTCCCACATGAAAAGAACGTTCCGCACCGCTTTGCTTCTGTCTTTGGGGCTTTTGCTGAGCCCGACGCTGCAAGCCCAGACCACTGTTGCTCCGCCTTCCAGTGTCAATACCCAGAAGATGAATCAGTTTGTGGAGGCGCTGATGAAAAAGATGACGCTGGACGAGAAAATCGGCCAGCTGAATCTGGTGTCGGTGGGATTTGACGTGACCGGGCCGGTGGTCAGCAAAGACGTAGACGCCAACATCCGAAAAGGCAATGTGGGCGCGGTGCTCAATACGTACACGCCGGTGGCGGCGCGCAAGCTGCAAGAGCTAGCCGTGAAAGAGTCGCGCCTCAAGATTCCGCTGATTCTGGGCTACGATGTTATTCATGGTCACCGCACCATCTTCCCCATTCCGCTGGGTATGGCCGCCAGTTGGGACCTAGCCGCCATGGAGCGCAGCGCCCGAATTGCGGCTGAAGAAGCCGCTGCTGATGGTATCAACTGGGTGTATTCGCCCATGGTGGACATTGCCCGCGATCCGCGCTGGGGCCGCATTGCCGAAGGGGCCGGCGAAGACCCATACCTCGGCGCCCAGATCGCCCGCGCGATGGTGCGCGGCTACCAGGGCACCGACAACGATATGAGCAAGCCCACCAACGTGATGGCTTGCCTCAAGCACTTTGCCCTCTACGGCGCCGCCGAAGCCGGCCGCGACTACAATACCACCGACATGAGTCTGGTGCGCATGTACAACGAATATTTGCCCCCCTACAAAGCTGCTATCGAAGCCGGGGTGGGCTCGGTAATGACCTCATTCAACGATATCAACGGCGTGCCGGCTACGGGCAATAAATGGCTAATGACCGACTTGCTGCGCACGCAGTGGGGCTTCAACGGGTTCGTGGCTACCGACTATACCGCCATCAACGAAATGACTGCGCATGGCATGGGCAACGACGCGCAAGTGTCGGCCCTGGCGCTGAGCGCAGGTACGGATCAGGACATGGTGGGTGAGATTTTCCTGAAAAACCTGGCGAAAAACCTGAAAGACGGCACCGTCAAGCAAGAGCAGATTGACCTAGCCTGCCGTCGGGTGCTAGAGGCTAAATACAGGCTTGGTCTATTCCAGGACCCCTACCGCGGCGTGACGGAAAAGCGCGCCAAGGCAACCATGATGAAGAAAGAGTTCATCGCCGATGCGCGCAGCATCAGTCGCAAGAGCATGGTGTTGCTCAAAAACGACAAGAACACGCTGCCGCTCAAAAAGATTGGCACAATTGCGCTGATAGGTCCCCTGGCCAACCGCCAACGCGATATGATTGGCTCCTGGAGCGGCGCCGGCGACTGGAAACAGGCCGTTTCCTTGGAGCAAGGCATCAAAAACGTAGCCAGCGGCGTGAAGATAGTATACGCCCAAGGTGCCAACATCACCGATGATGCGCAGATGATTGAGCGCCTCAACGCCCACGGTGGCGACCTGAACATTGACAAGCGCACGCCCGAAGCCATGATTCAGGAGGCGGTACAAGCGGCCCAAAGTGCCGATGTGATAGTAGTCGCTGTAGGCGAGTCGCAGGGCATGACGGGCGAGGCAGCCAGCCGCGCTGATATCAGCATTCCGGCCCCACAGATGGAATTGTTGAAAGCCCTGAAAAAGACCGGTAAGCCGCTGGTATTGGTGCTGATGAATGGCCGGCCCATGGCACTGAGCTGGGAAAATCAGAATGCCGATGCTATTCTGGAAACCTGGTTTTCGGGCACGCAGGGCGGCAACGCTATTGCCGATATACTGTTCGGCGACTACAATCCATCGGGCAAAATTACGGCTACGTTTCCGCAGGTTGTGGGTCAGGTGCCACTCTATTACAACCACAAAAGCACCGGCCGCCCCTTCAACGGCACCGACAAGCTCGACAAGTACAAGTCGCGCTACTTGGACGTGAGCAATGACCCGCTGTATCCTTTCGGCTATGGGCTGAGCTACACCACGTTCAGCTACAGCAAACCGGAACTCAGCAAAACCTCAATCAAGCAAAGTGAGCCGCTGGAAGTGCGCGTAACCGTGCGCAATACCGGCAACTACGACGGCGAAGAAACTGCCCAGCTCTACATCCGCGACATGGTTGGTTCTATTACCCGACCAGTAAAAGAATTAAAAGGATTCCAGAAGGTGACCTTGAAAAAAGGCGAAAGCAAAACCCTCACCTTCCGCCTCACCCCGACGATCTAAAGTTTTATAACAACGACCTAAAATTCGTGTCGGAGCCCGGCGACTTTCAGGTGTTTGTTGGTGGCAATTCCCGCGATGTGCAGGAAGCCGCGTTTAAGCTGGAATAACCGTTTTAGACTGAATGAATACAGCCAGCCTGATGCTGGGGGGCAAATTTGCCCCCCAGCATCAGGCTGGATTGCTGAGTGGGGCTTGAGTTTGCATCTTCTCATTCTGGCGACGCAGGCGTTGGCAGAGCACCTTCATGATGTTACGCAATACCTCGCTGCGCTCCTCCATCACATCATAGAAGTCCTCCTGATCGAGGCGGAAAGCAACAACCTCACCTTGGGCAACGGCGGAGGCTGAGCGAGGCTCGGCATCGAGTAAAGCTAGCTCGCCAAAGAAGTCACCTTTGCGGAAAGTAGTGAGGTGCTGAGTGCCGTTGAAAATACCTACTTCGCCTCCGTACACGATAAAGAGCGAAGTACCCAGGTCGCCTTTGGCAAAAATCTGTTGCCCATCGCGGAAGCTTACTTCCCGCATAATGGGCACGATGCTGCTCAGCACGTTTTCGGGCGTCTCGGCAAACAAAGCAGTTTGCTGAAGTATATGCACCCGGTCGCGGGCCGAGATGGTAGCAGTGGTAGCGTGGGTGTGGCTCATAAGCAGGGCAGGTAAGGCTGGCTCGACATCCATAAGCTGTTCATAGAGTTCAGGTTGACGCTCCGACAGCTTTTTCAGCACAAAGAAGGCACTTTCCCGAATAAGGTAGTTGGAACTATGTATATACGGTAATAACAGTCTGATTGTGTGGGGTTCGGCGTGCCAATGGCGCAGGGCTACACTGATGGTCCAGTCGGAAAAGGCCACTTCCCCCTGCTCAACAATAAACGGGACTACGCGCGCAGGCTGGCTGAGCGGCCCCAGCAGCCGATCAAATACACGCACTTTCTCCGCTACCGGCGCTACATCGAGCAAGGCTTGCAGGCCCTGATAGAGGGAACGCGGAATGATGTTGTCCAGAATTTCGAGGGCGTTGGCTTGACGTTCGCGGGCCGCGTGGTCTACGCCGCGCTGGGCATCGGCAATGATATGCGGGGTGTAAAGCTGGAAAAGCAAACCAAAAATCCGCTGCTGCACTTTAGCCAATTCATAGTAGAGGCAGCGGCGCAGCTCGTCGTGGCTAAAGGCAGCAATGCCCTGCAACAGCTGATGCGCCAGCCGCATTTCCTCCTGCACCAATGCCTGAAAGATTGGCGCGTCGGTTTCCACTTGCTCCATGGGGCGCAGCGCGCGCAGCGCTGTTTCGCGCTGGTGCAAGTTGGCGCGACGAGCTAGCGCGACCAGTGCTTGACGGCTGGCAGGTACTGGCTGACGGGCACACAGTTGCGCCACCCGCCGTACCAGGGCATCACTCGCCGTGGGTGATTCCAGCGTTTGAATCAGCTCAGGTAAGACGCTGGAATCCAGTTGTAGGAGTTGGGCTGTAGCTGCCCGGCGCTGAGTTTTGTCCTCCAACGCGTCAATCAGAGCTTGCACTTCGGCTGGGCTAGCTGGCAGCTGCTCTTCGGCTAAGAATTCGCTCGTTAGAACTGCCGCTTCCGCCGAACCGCCAAAGCGACGACCCAAGGCATGTTGAAGCTCAGCCATATAATGGCCATAGGTGCGGTGCAAGAAAAACAACGCGCCCGCAGCAAACAGGCTCATCCAGACAAACGGCGCCCACTCATTCAGGCCGGGAAAATCGTGCAGGGCGAACAATAAAAGCCCCCCCAGTGCCATTCCCAGCGGCTCGTAAAAGCCTTTGGCCCGCGTATGTGCCCGCAGCCGCTCGGGCGGGGAAAGTGGCTGAAATAGTACCAGAAACACAGGGTCGAACACGGCGCGGCGCAGTACTTCCAGCCCCAGGTACAAGCCACAGAAATAAAGCAGCAGCACCGAATCATTGGCGCCAACCTGCCATAAGCCGCCAAATACCAGCAGCCCAATTAGCAAAGCCACGGGCAAGGTCACCAGCATCCGACGAATACCAACCTGCTCCAGGGCTTTCTGGGTGAGTAGCATTTTGAAAACCATTGCCAGCAAATACGTGACTACCAGCACGCTACTTACATAGCGCATCACCGTGGCTTGGTCGTGGAACTTGTGCTTAACGTTGACAAAGAAAGAGTACTCCACACCCGCCGTAACTGCCGCAATGGCCGTGATACTCAGGCACGTGGACAGCACCAATTGGCTGTCGCCGAACCAGCGTTGCAGGCCCGGCGCCAGACTGGTCAGGCGCTGAGGACGTGAAGTAGGCCGCGCTTCTACCGAATGCGAGCTTAGGGTAGTACGTAAGGTGTACAACGCCCCCAAATAGGCCCCCAAGGCCAGCAACAGCAGAAATAGCAAATCGGTGTGGGCGTGCACGAGCAGCGCCAAAATGGCCCCCAACGCCTTCGCCGGCATATCGCCCGACCCGATCAGGCCGAAGAGACGCTTGCTCTGGCGTACATCGAACACTACCGCCGACACACCCCAAAACTCCAGATTGGTCAGCAGATAAATCACCCGATAACCTGACATAATGGTAACGGCCGCTGCCACCGAGTGCCCTACGGCCACCAGCACACTTATAACACCCGTAAACGCCACCACGGCCAACAGCACCCGTACGGCGAGGCGCTGCAGGGGCAAATGGTGCTCGAAATAGGTATATGCCTTGCCCGCCGCCATCATGGCCAGCGCGGCTAGGCCGTAGGCCAGCGGCAGGTTGCGCTCGGGGTTATTTTCGAGCAGGATAACGTTGGCCGACACGTACACCAAGATGGTGCCGATGCCTAGCAAAAAGTTATGCAGAAAGAATAGCCATACGGTTTTGACCTCAGTCGCGCGCACGCCGATCAAATCGTACCACTTGGAAGCAAGCATGGATAAGCGTTAAGAAAGAAGTAGCAAGGTAGGCGTTCGGTGAGAAGTTGAACCGAAAGTAAACGTTGGCTGCTCTTAATTGAGGTAGCTCAGCACATCAGTCATGGAGGCGGCCTCGTAGAATGCCACACCTTCTAACTGCTCGGCGGGCACCTCTTCGTGTATCCAGTTGGTGTGATAGGGCACGTGCACGGCCCTTGCACCGAGCTGCGCCACCGGTAACACATCTGATTTCAGCGAATTGCCAATCATGGTGAATTCAGAGATGGGCACTCCGTAGTGAGCTAAAATGCGCCGATACGTGGCCTCGTTTTTCTCGCTTACTATTTCCACGTGGTCGAAGAAGTCGCCTAGGCCGGAGCGGGCCAGCTTGCTTTCCTGGTCAAACAAGTCGCCTTTGGTAAGCACCATCAGGGGCTGACCGCGCTCTTTAAGCGTGCTCAGCACTTGCTCTACTCCCGGCAGCGGCTCAATGGGATAGTCGAGGAGGCGCTTACCCAAATCAATGATTTGCTGGATTTCGTGGCCGGCAACGTTTCCTTCGGTGAGTTGAATGGCCGTTTCAATCATCGACAGCATAAACGACTTGGCCCCGTAGCCAAACAGCTGCATATTACGCCGTTGTACCTCGTACAGGTGCGGGCCGATGACGACCGGGTCGCCGCAGCGGATAAGGATGGCGAATAATTGCGCCTCCACGTGGTCGAAATGAGACTGATTGGACCATAGCGTGTCGTCGGCGTCGAAAGCAATAAGTTGAGAGGCGGGCATTATCTTGAGTTGGCTAGGAAATAAGGGGCAAGCTCAGGCCTTGCAGTTCCTCGCGCATGACCAAGGGGCGCAGCGTTGCGTCGTAGGTCGCGTCGAATTGAAAGGGCCGATTGGCCAGTAAGTACTCGTAAATAAAATGATCGGTGAGCGGGGTGGGCACCACGGCCAGCTCAGCCTTCTCCACCCAAACCAGCGTGCCTTCCGAACAGGCCGGTGGGGGCACCCGCTCGATGTGGGCTTCAAATACGAAGCTGATCCAGTTGTAGTCGACAGGTGAGGTTTCAACCAGCATCCCCCGCCAGACCATTTCCAGCGGCTGCAAGCCGGTTTCCTCTTGTACTTCCCGGAAAGCTGCTTGTTGGGGGCTTTCGTATGGGTCTAATTTGCCCCCCACGGGCGTAAATAACCCTTGGTGGGGTGGCTTCAGCCGCTGAAGCAACAAGAAGGCGTCGGCGTGGCGCAACACACAGAGTACAGCTGCTTTCTTCAATCCGGGAGCTACGGTCATGCGGGCGGAATTTGTGGCACTGAGTTAAGCAAAGTTACCGAACTTGCGGCTCATGAAACAGCTGATTGACCTCGCTCAGTGGCCCCGCCGGGAGCATTTCGCGTTTTTCTCAACTTTTGATGAGCCTTTCTTCGGACTGACGGCTACCGTGGACTGCACCCAGGCCTACACCGAAGCCAAGCTACAAGGAGTACCTTTCTTTCTGTATTACTTGTATCATTCCTTGCAGGCGGCCCAGGAAGTGGAGGCATTTCGCTACCGCGTCGAGGGCGAGCAGGTAGTGTGCTACGACCGAGTGCACGCCTCGGCCACCATCGGCCGCCCCGATCACACATTCGGCTTTTCCTTTATCGAGCTACACGACTCCCTACCCGATTTCGTGGCTGCCGCCAACCGCGAAATAGAAGCCGTCCAGCAAAGCACCGGCCTGCGCCTCTCCGACGCCACTGGCCGCCCCGACGTGCTGCACTGCTCGGCCGTGCCGTGGGTACGCTTCACCGCGTTGTCGCACGCCCGCAGCTTCCGCCACGCCGATAGCTGCCCCAAGCTTTCGTATGGGCAGGTGTATCTGGAAGGTGCCACCCGCCTGCTGCCCGTATCGGTGCATGTGCACCACGGCTTAGCCGATGGATACCACGTAGGGCAGTTTCTAGAAGCTTTCCAGCGTCGGCTGAATTGTGGTAGCTAGCCATTCAGTTACTAAAACACTAGATCACTAGAGAGCTAGAAGACCCTAACCCCTCCTCAGCTGAATTCCGCGCATCAAGCGGCGTGGGTTAAGGGTGGTTGGCAATCGAGAATGATGTTCTTTGCTTGTTTATTAAATGGTCATCCTAAGCTTGCCGCAGCATCTCAGCCGCTTCGCTCCGCGCTGGAGAGATAGTTGTTCGCACCTAGTCGCATTCGTTACTTATGGGCTTCTAGTTACAATGCGCCGAGAAATTACATCAGGCCATCTCGGCAGCCGGGTTGTTCCTCGTTTCGTGCAGGACAATGCTGTCCGGATGCTCCTCGTGCAGCACCCTTATTTTTTTGGCTCTACCACTTTGTCATTATCTACCAGCTCCCAATCAATTAACAAATGGCGAGGATCAAAACTCACTTTAGCGGGTTTGTCTGGTATCATTAACACAATCGTCTGCTCGCCGGATTTTATAAGATGCTTTTGCAGGTAGAGCTGCTTGCCTATTCCCTTTCCCGATTCAGCGGGCGCAAAAACTCCGATTTCTACCCAATCCTTCATTGGTAATTTCGTCTCGGTGCCGGCGCTATTCACTACCAGCTTATTCGCTTGTAGGGTGAGCGTCACCTGCCAAGTGCCACCAGGGAGTTGTTTGGCGGTCGCGGTTTCCGTTGCCAGTTCCCAGAAGGTGTTGGCCTCGAATAGGTCGTGTAGCAGCGGTTGGAGCGAGTCCGGCGTGGCCGTTTGCAGCTCTCGGTAGAGGTCGAGCGACGTGGGGCGGGGAATGGTCCCAGGTCGGTGCTTCGCCAGCAGTTGCCGGAGCGCGCCGTTTACCCGGTCGCGGCCCATGTATTGGCTCAGCGCGTACAGCGCGAAGGGGCCTTTGCGGTAGTTCTGGTAAAAGCCCTCGGCCTGTAGCAGTGGCTTGGCGGCCCGGGTGCGCGGGGTTTCGTTCTCTTCCCGCAGGAAGCGCAGTAGCGCCTGCAGGTGCTCCGGACCATATTTGTCCTCCAGCACGCCCATGGCCGAGTACCAGGCCAGGCTTTCGGTAATCAGGCCGGCGCCCTCCACGTAGGCTTGCTTGAGCTGGTTGCCCCACCACTGGTGCGCTACCTCGTGGGCTACCACGGCCGTCACCAGGTCAAAGCCCCGCTCGTCAGCCTTGGGGTTCATGAGGAAAAAGCCTTCCTCCGCCGTGATGTTGATGGGCGAGGCATGGTTGCCGAAGGCGTAGCTGGCATGGGCCACGAAGCGCAACTGCCGGTGCGGGTAGGGCCCAAACTGCTTGGTGTAATAATCCAACGACGCCTGGGCGCTCCGAACCATGCGCGCCGGGTTCTCCGTCATCCCCGGAGGATAGTAAACCTGGATGGCCACATCCTGCCCAGAGCCGGCCGAGAGGTTGCGCCATACCCCTTCCTGCACCGCGTAGTTGGCCGAGAAAAAGGCGTATTCATTGCGAATAGGCGCGTCTGTGGCGTAATGAAAGTAGCGGCGGCCGGCTTTGGACCAAGTCCGGCGCAGGGTGCCCGGGGCCACAACGGTCTGGCCGGCATCTGTGCCCACGATGGCCTCGAAGCGGATTTGTTCAGGGAACGGGGCGTACCGGCGGGCTGCCACGTCGTAGAGCGAGTAGGTAGCGGGCCGGGGTGCCAAGCCGTGCGCTTTGCGGTCGCCGGCCTCGTCCAGCTCGCGGTAGGGCTGATACCCTAGCACCGGCAGCCACTCTAGATTTCGAAAGCTGGTACCGTTGGCCAGCACTTGCGCGCCGGCCCCGTTGTTGGAAAAGCCCTGCGCTTTATGATTCACTTGGAAGCGCAGGCGCAGCGAGTCGCCGGGTTGCAGGGGCTGGGCCAGGGCGTACATGCGGTAGCCATGCTCCTCGTCCCGGTGAACCTGTTTGAAGGGCTGGTCAAAGTTTACCGCAGCGGTTTCAACGCCGGCCCCGGTTGCTAGATGAATGGAGTCAATGGGAGCCGGGCTGTTGTTCACGAGCAGGTACGTTCCCTGTATCGTCACCGCCCGCTGCTGCGGGTAGATTTCCACTTGTAGGTTTACGCCAGTTAGCAGGGGTTGGGGGGCGTTATGGTACCGGCGGTAGCGCTGCTCGTAGGCGGCACGCTGCGCGGTGGCTGCTGACGAGCTCAGATAGCCATTCAACACGTTGGTATTGTAAAAGATGAACCCACCCAGAGTAAAAATGCCCCCCACGGCCACCGCCGAAACCAGCGCGGTGATAGGCGTGAAGCGCCGGCGAGCCAGCTGGAGCCGCGCTGCACCACTGCCCTCCCGGCCCCGCACCCAGAACAGCAGCGCCACAACCGCCAGCAACAGCGCCCAGGCCACCCAATACCCTTTGAACCACAGCCAAGGCGCCAGCGACGAGCCAAAGCCGGCCATGTCGGTGTAGGTCCATTGCGGACTGGCGCCAAAGATGAGCAGCTTGTGCTCGATGCCCAGCGTAGGCGCAAAGGACATGAACCCGTAGACCAGCAGCGCCACCAGATGCGCCACAAACTTCTGATTCACCAGCACATGCACGGTGAGGGCCAGCAGGGCAAAAAGCAAGCAGTCGACTAGCTGCAGCCCGAATAGGGTCCGCACGTACAGTCCAATTTCAGGCGAAGCGCCACCGATGGCCACCTGCGCCACCATTCCGGCCGTCATTAAGAAGGCCAGCCACACCACCAGCACCAGGCTTAGCGCCAGAAACCGGCTCAGGAACAGCACCCATTCGGGCACTGGCGCCGCGTTGGCAACCTCGCTCAGCCCGGTTTCCCGTTCCCGCCACACCAGCTCGCCGGCGTAGAAGATAATGACCAACGCAACAAGGACCCAAAAAGCGGCCGGCCCCGCCAGGGGAGCGGTAAGGTACTCCAGGATGAAGTCGGTGCGGGGCAGCAAGGGCACGCCCCGGCCCTTCAGGTTGCCGGATATGGTGGCCCCCACCAGCAGGGCAAAAACGGCCAGCAGCGGCAGCCCGGCCTTGCTTTTGGCCAGTTGCAGAAAGGATTCCCAGGTAATGAGGCGCAACTGATGCAGCTGGGTGGCCCAGCCATACGTTCCCTTGGCCTGTGGCAGCGCCTGCCCGGTTCCCCAGTGCAGCTTCTCCCAGGCCGCCACCGCGGCGGGTAGCGGTTTGCCCGACGGCGGTTTTTGGCCGGTTCCGGGCAACACAAACTGAAACCGGAAGTAGGTAAACGCGAGCAGACCCAGCGAAATGCCGAACCACAAAAGGCGGTTGGCGAGAAAGGAGCCTTCCAGCAGCAGAAAGCGCGTGTTTTTCTCCTGCGGGCTCCAGTCAATGGACAGATGGCTCAGCACCGGGCCAAAACTCATCGGGTCGGCCAGATTGCCCCATGCTTCCCCTTTTTCCAGCAGCGGCCATATGGTGTAGGACGCCGCGAACAGAGCCGCGCCGACCAGATAACTGGCCAAGGCCTTGCGGCTGAGCACCGCCGCCGAAAACTGCATGGCCGTTGCGAAAAAGGCGTTGGGCAGTGCGATGAAGAAAAAGGTAGTCAGGTAGGGCGCCACCCGAAACGGACCCAGAATCTCGGCCTCGACCCCGGCAAAGTGCATGGCCAGCAGCATCCCCACCGGGATGGCGAGCAGCTGGAAGGCGCTGAGGGCCAAGGCGGCCAGGTACCGCCCACCCAAGTAGGCGGCTTTGCTGGCGGGGGCCGCGTAGGTAAGCAAATGCATGCGGGTCTGCACGTCGCGCGCCGCCGCCTCGCCGGCTACGGAGGCGCCTATCACCAGCCAAAACACGCAGCAGATAACCGTGACGGCGGCCATGACGATGGGCGCATTCAGTAAAATGTACCCGTCCCGCGCATCGGAGGCATAGTTGGCAATGACCACCAGAAACGTGATGACTAAGATGACCCCGAAGTAGAGCCAGGTAGCGGCCCGGCGCAGCTGGTAAGTGAATTCCAGCGCAAAAATCCGTTGGAACTTCATAGCGCTACTCCCTCCGCTTTGGGTTGCTGACTAACCGTGCCGAAGCAGCCCGTCATGGCACTGAAGTAGACATCTTCCAGGTCCGGCTCCACTGGCTCGAATCCGGCGCCGGGCCGATCCGGGCTGTACACGTGTACCATAGTGCGCCCGCTGAGTAGCTTGGCGGAAATAATCTGGTGTTCCTGGTTTAGCGCTGGCAGGGCCCGTTTATCAGTCAGCTTGCGCCAGATGCGGCCTTTGAGCGAGGCCACGGCCTCCAGGGGCTCGGCTTCGAGCAGGATTTGGCCTTGGTTGATGATGGCCATGTTGGTGCACAGCTCCGAAACGTCTTCCACGATGTGCGTGGAGAGAATCACCACGCTGTTCTCGCCCAGCTCACTGAGCAAATTCAGGAAGCGCACCCGCTCGGCTGGGTCCAGGCCCGCGGTGGGCTCGTCGACGATGAGCAGCCGCGGGTTGCCCAGCAAGGCCACCGCCACGCCAAAGCGCTGCTTCATGCCGCCAGAAAAGCCCCCCAGCTTCTGCTTGCGCTTATCCCACAGATTGGTTTGCTTGAGCAGGGCCTCGGTGGTTTCACGGCGCACCGCCCGATTGGTAATGCCTTTCAGTACGGCGAAGTAGTCGAGCAGCTCTTCCGCGCTGGCTTTGGGGTACACGCCGAATTCCTGAGGTAAGTAGCCCAAGGTTTGGCGCACCGCTTCCTTCTGGTTCACCACGTCGATGTCGCCTAAAAATATT